>CAJUIV010000003.1:2990-82928 GCA_910586905.1 uncultured Christensenellaceae bacterium | reverse complement strand
GGTAAACCTCCACCGAACCACCGGACTATCCGGTGGTTTTCTTGAGACAACAAAACGCCCGAGTCAAGTACTCGAGCGTTTTGTAATTAAGCAATCGGCTAGTTTAACCTGTCTTATTTGGATTTAATTACATCGTATCACGCTTTAAGCGTATATTGTGTCGATAAACGCATTAGTGTACGAGATAATTAAGCGGACAACAAAGTTTGACTGAGTGTTATCGGCTTAGATTGTATCGCACATGACTAACCGGATTTAATAAGAAAATAACTTTATAATTTTGCGATATAAATAAGCAAGCGAGCCGGAGCGCTTTGATTACGTAACGATATATTTTATTTGACTTTGCGCAAATACTTTGTTAAAATATATCAATGGGATTTATCGATACTTTTTTACGATACGGCTTAACAAGAGAAACTCTTTTAATTGTTTTGGCCGAAATACTTGCAGTGGTGTTTGCGCTGGTTTTGCACGAATTGGCTCACGGTTTGATTGCGCTGTTGAACGGAGATAATACCGCTAAGTTATACGGCAGACTGAGCGTTAATCCTTTGCGTCATTTTGATATTGTCGGTTTGGCGATGATGCTTTTAGTAGGGTTCGGATGGGCAAAGCCCGTCCCAATCAATCCCAATAATTTCAAAAACCGTAAGGTTGGGGCGATAACGGTTTCGGTCGCGGGAATAGTAACAAATTTGCTGCTTGCGTTTTTATGCGCGATAGGCGTTGCGGGGCTCGAAACAATCGCAGTGATTAACCCCGACAGTTCGCTTGAGTATTTTGTGTATTTTTGCTTTTGGTTTATGTTGGCAATGGTACAAATAAATATCTCTTTTGCGTTGTTTAACCTCTTGCCTCTTTTTCCTTTGGACGGTTACAGACTCATAAGTTGTTTCGTTAACGAAAATAACGGATTTATGAGGTTTATGCGTCGGTACAGCTTGTATATTTTGCTTGGTTTTATAGTTCTTAATTATATTCCTGTTGTATCGTCTTATTCGCCTTTAAGATTGTATTTAAGCGGTTTAGGAGGTCTTATTCAAGACGGATTTATATCGTTGTGGAGGCTTGTATTCTGATGGTGGAAGAATATCAACAGCAATATATTTTTGACGAGTCCGAGTCTTCCGGTTTGGAACTAAAGTTGACTAATTTTTCCGGTCCGTTAGATTTATTGCTTGCGCTTGTTAAAGAGAATAAAATAGAAATAAAAGATATATTCGTTTCGCAGGTAACCGAACAGTTTTTGCAGTATATGTCTCAGTTGTCCGAGTTGGATTTCGATAAAGCGAGCGAATATATGGCAATGTCGGCCACATTGTTGGAAATCAAATCGCGAGCTTTGCTTCCCGTGCTTGAAGGTTTAGAGGAAGACGAGGAGTCTCCGGAAAAAGTTTTGATCAGACAACTGGAAGAATACAAATTGTTTAAAGAAATTGTAACCGAGTTGAAAGAGCAGGAAAACGTCGACAGATTTTATCGCGAGCCTGACAAGAACGTAGGAAAAGAAGTTTCGGTTATCAAGGAAAATTTGAGCGTTGACGGATTTGTGCAGGCGTTTCAAAAATTTTTAATGAAAATGCAAGTAAAAAGCCAAGCCGAAAACGTTTCGCGCGCGATAGTACGCGAAAGTTTTTCTGTGCCTCAAAAGATGTCCTATATTCGCGAAATCCTGCTTGTCGAAGACAAATTTAAATTTTGCGAATTATTTGAGGAAAACGCTAGCTCCAACGAAATCGTTACTACGTTTTTGGCTGTGTTGGAACTGTTGAAATTACAAATTATCAAAGTGTCTCAACACGGATTGTTTGAAGATATTTATATAGAAAAACGCCCTGACAGCGATAATATCGCCGTGGTAGTGGAGGATAATTATGAGTCGTTTGAGTAACGAGATAGAAGCGATTTTGTTTGTTTCCGGTAAAGAAATAGAAGAATCCTTTCTAAAAGAAAAATTGAACGCCGATACTAAAGAATTTAACAAAGCGGTTGAAGAGCTTTCTCAAAGATTTTCGGGCGAAAACGGTATACATTTATTGAGATTCAACAAAAAATTACAGTTTGCAACTAATCCAAACTATTCGGGACAGGTAGAAGCGGTTTTAAATCCGATAAAAGAAAAAGAGCTTACTAACGCCATGTTGGAAACTCTTGCCATAATCGCTTATAAACAACCCGTAACGCGTATAGAAGTAGAAGAAATACGCACCGTGGATTGTTCGTATTCCGTACAAAATTTAGTAAGATTGGGTTTGGTTGAAGTAGTTGGCAGAAAGGAGACGATAGGTAAACCGTTGCTGTTTGCAACTACGGACGACTTTTTAAAAAGATTTTCTATCAGTAACGTTTCGGATTTGCCCGATTATGAAAGTTTACTGCAAAAGTTGCAGGAAATTTCTTCCGGCGAAACTTCATCGGCGGTAGAAAAGCCCATGTTCGATAAGGTGGACGAGGTCCCGGATTTTCTTGTCGGGGAACAAGTAGAAAAAGTAGAATAGAGTATGAAAGCCGTGAGCTGCGCTTGCGGCTTTTTATAATAAGTAATATTATATGATATCATTTTTTTATCGCTAAGGCGCTGAATTTTTTATTAGATGATAGTATAACTAAAAACATCCGTCAGAAGTTTGACGTAAGCTGTTCATTGATTTATAAGAAGTTAATTGTAAATTTTGCGTGTTAGCAAGCAGATATTTGAGAAAGTACGGAATTATATTACTTTTTAAGTACGGTTTCAGATCGTTTGCTTGGGTTGTAATATTGTTGTTTAGCATAACGCGCGTTAGTTTCTTTAAAATAAGATTTTATCTATGCCTGCGCTTTTGACATTTAAATTTACTTTCTTCCTTTATATAATTCGTCGTTATAGCGTATTTAGAGTATTTAATTTGTAAACTACTAAGTAAAAGCCTTATTTGTACTATACTATGTCTGTAATAATTTGTTTTGATTGTCGTTTTGAAGGTTATTTTGAATCAAAATAGAATAAAGTTGAATTATTGTGTCAAAAATATTTTTATGAAATTACCGAAATCTAAAAAATTTGGCGCAAATGCAGATGAGAAAGAAACTTATTTACCAAAGCAATACGATTGCGAAATAAAGTTTGACGAAATAAGAAAACGGTAAAATTGCTTTACTCGGAGGAAGAGTGCATGGAAAAATATTGTGAAATAACCAAGGATAACTATAAATCTTACGTATTTGAAAAAATGCCTAAAAGCTCTCATTGGAAAAATATGTTTTGGGCGTTTTTGATAGGAGGCACCATATGCGTTATAGGGCAAGCGTTTATCGAATTATATAAACTGTGGTTTTCTATAGAAGACGCGTCTGTCTTGGCGTCGGGAACGATGGTGCTTATAGCCGCTATACTGACAGGTTTGGGAGTGTACGACAATATAGGAAGATTTGCCGGCGCGGGTTCTACGATACCGATTACGGGTTTTTCCAACGCCGTGGTTTCTCCTGCGTTGGAATTCAGGTCTGAGGGATACATTTACGGCGTGGGCGCCAAAATGTTCCTTGTAGCCGGACCGGTTATTGTGAACGGAGTTACAATTTCGGTTATAATCGCAATTTTGACTCTTATATTCGGAGGTTAATATGGATTATTATAAAAAACGCACATTGACATTTCCTAATTCGTACGTTATCGACGGTTATACCGTCGCCGGTCCCAAAGAAAATGACGGACGGTATAAAGGTTTTTTCGATTTGGCGTTAGAAGACGATATGTTCGGGCAGAACACGTTTGAAAGAGCCGAACGTAAAATGTTCGAACACGCTATAGACGGAGTTATCGGTAAAGCAAATTTAACCAACGCTGATGTAGACGCCTTGGTAGGGGGCGATTTGTTAAATCAAATTATTTCAATGTCTTTTTCCGCTCGTAAACAACATGCCGGCTTTTTGGGGCTGTATAATGCCTGCGCTACGTTTGCGGAAAGTTTGATTGTCGGTTCCTGTTTGCTCAATAACGGACTTGAAAACGTCGTTTGCATAGCGGGAAGTCATTTTTCTACGGCCGAACGTCAGTACCGATATCCTCTCGAGTTGGGCGTTTTGCGTTCGCCTGTAACGCAGTGGACGGCGACAGGAGTCGGTGCGACGGTACTTTCAAACCAATGCGAAACTTCTACGCCTAAAGTAACTCGCGCGACCATCGGACGCGTCGTTGATTACGGAATAATGGACGCTAACAATATGGGCGCGGCAATGGCTCCGTCTGCGTGCGACACCTTAGTAACATTTTTTAAAGATACCGAAACGTCGCCCGACGATTACGACGCGATTTTTACGGGAGATCTGGGAAAACTTGGCTCGGACATATTGCTTGATTTGACAAAGCAAGAAGGCTACGATATCTCTGCCAAGCAACACGATTGCGGAGCTTCGCTGTATTGGGACGAGCAGCAAACCTATCAAGGCGGAAGCGGCGCTGCCTGTTCTGCTTTGGTGTTTAACGGAGTGCTGCTGGGGAGACTTAGAAAAGGTGAGTACAAGCGTATTTTGCTTGCCGGAACGGGGGCTTTGATGAGTCCGACGACGTCGTTTCAAGGCGATAGTATTCCGGCTATTACGCATCTTGTGGAGGTATGTTTTTAGTATGGAAATATTTTTAATGTTTATTAAAGCGTTTCTTGTAGGAGGCGCGATTTGTTTGATAGGACAGATTATAATAAACTGGACGCACTTAACTAACGGCAAAATACTCGTTTTGTTTTTGATTGCTGGAGCGGTTCTGGAAGGCTTTGGATTGTACAGCAAACTTATAGAATTTGCCGGCGCGGGAGCCAGTATACCTATTTCCGGTTTTGGTTCCGCGCTTGTTAAAGGAGCCGTAAAAGCCGCTAAATCCGAAGGATTTTACGGCGCGCTTAAAGGCGGTCTCGCCGCCTGCGCTACGGGAATATCGATTGCCATAGTATCCGGATACCTTGTTGCAACTATATTCAAACCGCGTACTAAAAAGAAATAGTTGTAACGTTTGCCGCATAATGAGAATATAATGTGGCAAAAGGTGCTGTATGTATAGGTATGCTGTGGTAAACGCTAAAGCGAAGCAAACTAAAAAGCGTAAAATTTTAAATAAAATTATTATAGCTGTGGTTTTGCTTTTGGTGATAGCCGTTTCTTTGGCGATTTGGATTTATTGGAAATCTATGACGCCTACGATTTTGGACGTTGCAGAAACTCGTATTAAATCGGAAACCGCGAGAGTAGTGAACGAAGCCGTTTGTTTGGCTTTAAGCGAACACACCGACTACAGCGAATTGGTAAATATCGAAAAGAACACCGACAATGAAATAATAATGATTTCCGCCAACAGTTCTTTGGTAAATACTTTGGCGCGCAATACTGCGATGCTGTCGCAGAAAAAAATCAACGAATTAGCGTCTTTCGACGTCAATATACCTTTGGGGACGTTATCGGGAATTCCGTTGTTTGCCGAAAAAGGTCCCAAAATCAATATAGTCGTATCGCCTATAGGCGTAGTAAACTGCAATTTTACGTCAAGTTTCGAAACGGCGGGAATAAATCAAACGCTTCATAGAATTTATATAAACGTTTTGAGCAAAGTAGATATAATTATTCCTACTGCTCATACGACTGTCGAGACTTCAACTCCGATTTTAATTTGTGAAAGCGTTATAATCGGTAAAGTTCCTCAAACGTTTCTGCAAGGCGGACTCTTGTTGGGTTCTTCGTAAATTATTATTCTTTATGGCTAAAAACTCTTGTCATTTTGTCAACAATTTGATATACTGAAAAAAAACGTTGACAAAGTGTAAGAGTTTGCGATAAACAAAGTTACAGCGAACGGGGAAAGGTGAAAGCCTCGTCTTTGCGCAAAAAGATATTCGCTTTCGAGTTCAAACGATGAAAATCTGCATTAGTCGTTTGCGGTTTGTTTCCGTTATTGAACAACGAGGAGAAAAGCTATTGGGTTTATTCTCGAAATTAGGTGGTACCGCGGTAATTTATCGCCCTAAGACGACGTATGTCGTTCTGGGGCGTTTTTATTTATGAATTATATAGTTTTAAGGAGTGAATATGAGCAAGATTGCAGAAATAAAAAGTAGTTTCGAAGCGGAAGTCAAATCCTGCGTTAAAATTTCGGAAGTACAGGATATGAAAGTAAAATATTTGGGAAAGTCGGGAGAGTTGACCGCTTTACTGAAGGAAATAAAAAATTTGCCTTCGGAGGAACGTCCGGTATTCGGTGCAAAAGTTAACGAATTACGCAATTTTATCGAAAACGCATTGCAGGAAAAACTCTTTAAGGTAAAAGAACTTGAAATGCAGGAAAAATTGCAAAATGAAAAAATCGACGTAAGTTTGACGTCGGTAAAGCCTTGGGGGGCATTGCATCCGATTACTTTGGTTGAAAATGAAATCTGTAATTTGATGATTGCTATGGGATTTGAAGTAGCTTCCGGACCGGAAATCGAAACGGATTATTATAATTTCCAAGCGCTTAATATTCCGGAAGACCACCCAGCGCGCGATATGCAAGATACTTTCTATATAACAGACAGTATTTTATTACGTACGCATACTTCGCCTATGCAGGCGCGTCTTATGGAAAAGAAACAGCCTCCAATAAAAATGATTTGCCCCGGCAAAGTGTTCCGTTCGGACAGCGACGCATCTCATTCGCCCGTATTTCATCAAATCGAAGGATTGGTAGTGGATAAAAACGTTACGCTCCGCGATTTGAAAGGCACGCTCGAATATATCGCTTCACACTTGTTCGGCTCCAACACGAAAGTGCGTTTTCGTCCGTCGTTTTTCCCGTTTACGGAACCTAGCGTGGAAGTGGACTTAACTTGCAGTAATTGCGGAGGAAAGGGCTGTTCGCTGTGCAAGGGTACGGGATGGATTGAAGTGTTGGGCGCAGGCATGGTTAATCCCTACGTCTTAGAAAACAGCGGCATAGATAGCGGAAAATATAACGGTTACGCGTTCGGTATGGGCGTTGAAAGAATAGCGATTATAAAATACGGAATTCCCGATATAAGATTATTTTACGAAAACGATAAACGCTTTTTGAAACAATTTGTCAAGTAGGAGATTGCAAATATGAAATTACCTTTATCTTGGATTAAAGATTACGTTGATATTACCGAAGACATCGATACGCTATGTAAAAAAATGGTTGACGTCGGTTTGGAGATAGAAGAGGTCGTTTATCTTGGCGAAAAAGTAACCAACGTTAAAGTTTGCCGTATACAAGAAATTACACAACATCCAAATGCCGAAAGGCTGCTTTGTTGCAAAGTTGATATAGGCGGCGAAATTATACCTATAGTAACGAATGACCATAACGTTAAAGTAGGAGACAAAGTGCCTGTTGCCTTGCATAACGCTAATCTTGCAAACGGTTTGCATATTACCAAAGGTAAAATGCGCGGGGAAGAATCTTGGGGAATGTTTTGCGGCGGAGAAGAATTGGGGATAAACGGAGATATGTATCCCAATGCGGACGCTGACGGCGTTTTGATTTTGAAAAGCGAAGCCGTTATAGGACAAGATATTCGAAAAGAAGTGGGCATCGACGACTACGTAATCGACGTAAGCGTCCCCGCAAACAGACAAGATTGCAATAGCGTACTCGGTCTTTCGCGCGAGATTGCCGTGGCGTTGGGAAAAACTTGCCGCAAGCCTGACGTTTCGTTTTCTGAAAACGATGTCGATACAAAAGATTTGGTAAACGTCCGCGTTCTTGCTACGGATATCTGCAAAGGCTATTATATGCAGGGTTTAACCGACGTAAAAATCGAAAAATCTCCCTTATGGTTAACCTGTCGTTTGGCTAAAGTCGGATTGCGCGGAATAAACAATATAGTAGATATAACTAACTACGTCTTATTTGAAATCGGTCAGCCGATGCATGCGTTCGATTATAAAGATATACTAGACAAAACTATTGTCGTACGCCGCGCGGACGACGGCGAAAAAATTGTTCCTTTGGATGGGAAAGAATACGTTTTGAACAATGACGATTTAGTTATCGCCGATAATAATAGGGCGGTAGGATTAGCAGGAATTATGGGAGGAGTTAATTCAGGAATAAAAGACGACACGGGATGTGTGTTGTTCGAATCCGCCTCATTCGCTCGAATGAACGTGCGGCGTACAAGCCGTAAGTTGGGATTGCGTTCGGATTCTTCCGCGCGCTTTGAAAAAGGGATAGAAACCTATACTAACAATTTGGGGCTTTCGCGCGCGCTGCACCTTGCCGAAGAGTTGGGTTGCGGAAAAGTTACCCGCGGAAGAATAGGTTACGGAGAAACGGCGGAAAATAAAACGATAACTTGCTCTTTAAATAAAATAGAAAGTCTTTTGGGAATTTCCATTCCTAACGAATCGATTATAAAAATACTTGATTCTCTCGAAATCAATGCGGAAATCGAAAACGGTACGATAACGTGCGTGGTACCTCCGTACCGCGACGATATTGTCCGCGATTGCGATATTGTGGAAGAGTTGATTCGCGTTTACGGTTACGATAATATAAGTGGAACTTTACTGGAAAATTCTCAAATAACTTGCGGCGGTAAAAGCGAAATCAACATGGACGTCGACAAACTTAAGAATATTTTGACGGGATTGCGATACGACGAATGTATTTTCTATCCTTTCGGAGGAAAAGACCTGTTTGCAAAAGCTAACGTTCAAATTACGGATAACAAGAAGTATATAAAATTACTTAACCCGATAGGCGAAGAATTGTCTATGATGAATAGAGAACTTGCTCCGAATATGTTGCAATGCGTTTCGCTGAATCTGTCGCGAAATAACGGCGCTTTGCGCTTGTTTGAAGTCGGCAAAGTTTATCTGGCGGATGAATTGCCTTTAAATAAGCTTCCTTACGAGCAACTTCGATTGTCTATGTGCGCGACAGAAACCGATTTCGACTCTTTTAGACAAGACGTGCTGCAAGTAGTAAGAACGTTTACCAGCGATAATATTAAACTCGAACGAGCCTCTTCGTCGATTTTACATCCCGGCATTTCGGCAGATATTATAATAAATAATGAAAAGATAGGATATTTTGGAAAAATTCATCCCAAAGTTTCGGGCAATTTCGATATCGAAACGGGTTGCATGTACGCCGAATTGTGCTTAGACAAACTTTTCGAATTCAAATGCCGCGAATTTAAGTTCGAACCTTTTGCTAAGTATCCGTCAGTTACTAGAGATTTTGCTTTTCTATGCGACGAGGACGTTGCCGCTCAGGATATTTTAGACGAGTTCTGTTCTTATAATCTTGTGGAATGCGCGGAGTTGTTTGACGTTTACAGAAGTGAACAGCTTGGAAAAGGTAAAAAAAGTTTGGCCGTTTCCGTAGTGCTGCGCGATAAAAATAAAACGCTTCAAGAAAAAGACGTGGAAAAATTGATCAACAAAGCTTTGAAAAATATAATGGAGAAATTCGGCGTAAAATTACGCTGAGTTAAACGATTCGATTGACAGAAGTATTGCGGAAAAACTTAGAAATACTGGCTCCGGCAGGAAGCGTTGAACAGCTTATAACGTCTGTGAATAACGGCTGCGACGCAGTTTATTTGGGACTGGATAATTTTAACGCTCGAATGAAAGCTCCGAATTTTACTTCGGAAAATCTGGAATATTGGATTGATTACTGTCATTTTTACGGAGTGAAAGTGTACGTAGCGGTAAATACTTCAATTAAAAACGACGAAATCGAAAAAGCGGTTGAAATAATAAATTACGCGTATCAAGCGAATGCCGACGGTATTATTGTTACCGATTTGTATCTTATGCGTTTGGCGGCTAAATTGCCTAAACCTTTTGAGATTATAGCGAGTACGCAGCTCAATATTCATGATAAATCAGGAGCGGAATTTGTAAAAAAATGCGGCGCTACGACTGTCGTTTGCGCTAGGGAATGCTCTTTGAAAGATATAAAAAGCATTGCGTCAACCGGAATAAAAGTAGAGTGTTTTTTACACGGAGCAATGTGCGTTTGCCAATCCGGGCAGTGTTTGTTGTCGGCAATGGTCGGAGGTAACAGCGGGAATAGAGGTTTGTGCGCTCAGCCTTGCCGTAAAAAGTATTTTGCAGGTTCCGGCTCAAAAGGGTATCTGCTTTCCGCGCACGATATTCACGGGTTGGATACTGTGTCCAAGCTCGTTGAAGCGGGTGTTTCGACTTTTAAAATAGAGGGAAGAAATCGTCGGGCAGAATACGCGGGCGCAGCTTCGCAAATCTACAAAAAAGTATTCGATAACGGTTTTGCGTACGATCAAGACGATTTACGGTTTCTGAAGCTAATTTATAACCGAGAGATGCAGTCTAACGGTTATTTGTTTGGAGAAAACGGCAAAATCGTATATGATAAGTGTCAAAATCATACAGGCGTTAAAATCGGCGAAATTAAAAACGGTTTTGTTCTTACTCCCGTTAGGCTTGAAAAAGGCGACGGTTTAAAAGTATTAAAAAGAGGCGAGGAGGTTTGCGGCGGTAGAGTTGTTGAGAGCGGAAGCGGACGCGTGCGTGCTAAGTTCGACGGGTCGGTTTCGGACGGAATGACTGTGTGCGTAACTACGTCGACTTTACAATGCCGCAGTATATCGGCAAATCGGCGTAAGTTATCCGCCGAGCTTTGTTTCGAAGCTAAAGCTAACAGTCAGACAATTTTAACGGCTAAATGTCAAGGTTTAAGCGTAAGCGTTCACGGTGATTTCGTCGCCCAGTTGGCTATTAGTAAACCGATATCTATCGAAGAAATCGAACGTCAACTATCTAAAAGCGGCAATTCGTACTTTACTATTACAGACATAGTAACAAACATTGATAAAACGCTGTTTATTAACAAGGCGCAGTTAAACGAATTGCGCAGAAGCGCGCTCGAAAAACTGGCTGAAGCAATCAAAATAACCAATCGAAACAAGTTCGTTTATAGGCATGGACAAAACGTAGACGCAGAGTTATCTAACGAAAACAGTAAGCAAGCGGGAGAATGCTTGGCAGTTATATGCCGAAGCGAAAACGAATTGGAGCAAGCTGAGGATAAAGCTAATTATTTGATATTTAAGCCTGATATTATTGACGCAAACTCCGTTGAAATAGCTTGCCGATACGGTTGCTTTGTGGATGTGCCGTCCTCTTTATGCGACGAATATTTGACGGATTTATTAAAAAAATATAAGTTTAAAGTATTGTGTCATAATATCGCTCACGTAGAAGTCGCTCGCGCCTTCGGGATTAAATATATTGCGGGCGGAGGATTGAATATTTTTAACGACTATATAGCGAGTGAGTTTTCGGATGCAGAATCGTTCGTTTATTCGCTGGAATTAACTATAAACGAAATTAAAAAATTTAAAAATAAAAGCGGTCTAATATTTACGGACGGCAAAATCGTATTGATGAAGCTGCGGCACTGTCCTTATAAAACAGTATATAAATGCGATTGTTTAAATTGCAAGGCTAAGGAGCGTTTATCGTATCGCGACGAACTGGGGAATATTTTTGATATTGAAAGACGCAGAGGGGAAGCTTGTACTTTTGAACTTATCAACGGTAAAAAATTATCTGTTGTAAACAAATTGACGTCAAAAGGAAGATACTTGATAGATTTCGATAATCGAATTTTAAGTCATTATCTTTCCTTGAACACAGGCGTTTTTGACGGCTACGTAGAAAATAAACCTTATACGAAAGGTAGATTGTACGATAAAGTGAACTAGAATATGATAAACTCTAAAACATTAAAAAAATTGCAATTCGAGGATATACTTAAGGAAGTCAGTTCTTTTTGTATAAGTTCGGTTGCTAAAAACAAAACTTTAAATCTTTTGCCTGTAGAGGACGTTGACCAAATGAGAGCGGTTTTATCCGAAACTCGGCAGGCGTACGATTTGTTTAAATATGAAACGTCGTTCGATTTGGCTGTAGACGACGTGAGTGAAATTTGCTCTTTTGCTCGCGTGGGGTCGTGCTTGTCTATGAAACATCTGCTGCAGATTATGAGAGTTTTGCGTACGTCAAGAAACCTGCAAACGGCTCTTTTGACTGATTACGGCATCGATACGTCTCTGCTGCAAGCTAAGGCCTACGCGCTTTATACCGATAAGGATTTGGAAAACGAAATCGATTTTGCAATTATTTCCGACGAAGAGATGAACGATAAAGCTTCTTCGGACTTATATGATATAAGGAAAAAAATCAAATCGATTAACGCCGATATTAAACAGAAACTGCAAAGCTATACGAAAAACAGCGACATGTCGAAGTATTTGCAAGATTCGATTGTTACTATAAGAGGCGATAGGTACGTTATTCCGGTCAAGCAGGAATATAAATCGTTTGTAAACGGTATCGTTCACGACCAATCGGCTACCGGTGCTACGCTTTTTATCGAACCGATGGCTATAGTGCAGCTGAATAACGCTCTTCGCGAGGCTGTTTTGGCCGAAAAAGCAGAAATTCAGCGTATACTGCAATCTTTTACGGATAGGATATCGCCGGTTTCAAACAAAATCGTTACTTCTCAAGACGTAATAAGCGATGTAGACGTTATATTCGCTAAAGTAAAATACGCGTTGGATAACCGTTGTACCTTGCCGCGATTTAATAACGAAGGCATAGTTAACTTAAAGAAAGCCAGACATCCGCTTTTAAACAGAAAAACTGTTGTGCCCGTTACCGTATCGTTAGGAAAGGAGTACGATTTGATAGTTATTACCGGTCCGAATACGGGAGGTAAAACGGTAACTCTCAAAACCGTCGGATTGTTGTGCGTTATGGCAATGGCGGGTATGTTTATTCCGTGTGAAGAAGAAAGCGAAGTTTCGTTTTTTAACGATATATTGTGCGATATCGGAGACGAGCAGAGCATAGAACAGAATTTATCTACCTTTTCCGGACATATGACTAATTTGCGCGATATCCTTAATATCGCCGATAACGGCAAACTGGTTTTGATAGACGAAGTGGGAGCGGGAACCGAGCCGAACGAGGGAACGGCTTTGGCTCTTGCTATTACCGATTACTTGCGAAGATGCGGAGCTAAAAGTATTATAACTACGCATTACGGAAAGTTAAAAGAATATTCTCTTTCAACTGAAAGAGTTGAAAACGCATCGATGGAATTCGACTTAAAAACGTTGGCGCCTACCTATAAGCTAATAATGGGACTGCCTGGTAGCTCTAACGCAATAGCAATAGCGGCAAAATTGGGTTTACGGCAAGACGTAATTGAATACGCGAAAAACAACGTATCCGATGAAAAAATAGCTTTTGAACAAGCGTTGAGAAACGCGGACGATATACGTAAAGAGTACGAACAAAAGGCTGCGGAATTGGAAAAAGAAAGGCGAGCTTTAGTATCGGAAAAACAACGCGCCGAAAAGCTAAACGGCAGTTTGCAAAACGAACGAAATAAGCTTTTGGAAGGTTCGAGAGAGGAAGCAAAGAAAATAGTTGCAAAAGCGAAAGAAGAGGCAGCGGAGCTTATAAATGAAATCAAAGAGATACTTAACAAGGACGTCGTATCAGATAAAGACTTATTTGCCGCTCGGTCTATAACTAAAAAGCTTTCTGAAATCGACGCTGCGGACAGCGTAGAGGATAGCGAAGTTGTTATTTTTACGGGTGAAAAAGTAAAATATGACTCTGTAAAAGCGGGGGACTTGTTGTTCTCCCGAAAATTAGGCGTACAAGTTAAGGTTATAGACGTTAAGTCTGAAAACCGAATAAAAGTTAAATGCGGCAGTATAACTACCGAGGTAACGTCGGACGATTTGTATTATTGTAAGACTGAAAATAATATTCAGAAAAAATCTCGTTTTTGCCAAAACCGACAGCGGTCTAAAACGGAAATCAATACTAGGCGTTTTAATAACGAGATAAACGTAATCGGCCAAACCGTAGACGAGGCGATTGCCAACGTGGACGCTTTTATAGACTCCGCAGTTTTGTCGGGCGTATCCCAACTTTGGGTTATTCACGGTATTGGAACGGGTAAATTGCGAGCAGGACTGCATGCTCATTTTAAAAAACATCCGAACGTGGCTGATTTTAGATTGGGAGTTTACGGCGAAGGTGAAAGCGGAGTTACGGTTCTAACTTTAAAATAGCTTTCACTATATCAAAAATTAGCAAAATACAGTTTACTATTTTAAACATAGTAATAAAAAGGTTGATAAAAAACACAATATGATACATTATTTTGATAATTGCGCAACAACGCGCGTTGATGACGACGTGTTGAGGATACTCAACGATTATGCCGTCGAGAAATATTATAACCCGTCGGCAAGAAGCACTTTCAGTATGCACGTTGCGAACGATTTGGCTGTTGCAAGAGAAAACATAGCCGATAAACTCGGCGTAAGCGCGGGAGAAATATATTTTACGTCAGGCGGAACCGAATCGGATAATATTGCCGTCCTAGGCGCGTTACGTTCTAAACGCGGCAATATAGTCGTGTCCGCAATAGAGCATTCGGCCGTTTTTAATGCGGTGAAAGAATTGGGTAGCAAGGGGTACGAAATCCGTATAGCTAATACGTTGACCGACGGACATATCGATGTTGAAGATTTTTTAAGTAAAGTCGACGAATATACCGTTTTAGCGTGTTTCATGCACGTAAGCAACGAAACAGGAGCCGTTAATGACGTAAAATCAATTAACGCATCGGTAAAATCCAAAAACAATAAAACGGTAACTTTTTCGGACGGCGTGCAGGCGGTTGGTAAAATTCCCGTCAATATTAGATACTTAGGCGTGGATTTGTATTCGTTCGCTTCGCATAAGATTCACGGCAGTAAAGGTGTCGGGTGTCTATTTGTAAAAAACGGCGTTAAAATTTCCTCATTGGTTTTTGGAGGAGGACAGGAAAAAGGGCTTAGATCCGGCACCGAATACGTCGGCGGGATAATCGGATTGGCTAAAGCCGTAGAACTTGCTCAAAAACGTTTGGAGGTTAATACTGCGGATTTCGTTAATTACAAAAAAGTTTTACGCGATTGTCTTGCAGGTATCGACGGGTGGAGAGAAAATTGTAAAAACGACGTATCTCCGGCAATCATGTCGCTTTCTTTTCAAAACGTAAAAGGCGAAGTTTTATTGCATATGTTAGAAAATTACGATATAATAGTAGGCACCGGTTCGGCTTGCAGTTCTAAAAACAAACAAAGCCGTTTAGTAAAAGCGATAGGTTTGGAATCCGAATTTTCGGAAGGTGTGATTCGCATAAGTTTTTCCAAATACAACACTTTGGACGAAGTAAAACTGCTTGGAGACAAACTTATTTACTGCGTCAACGACTTAAGAAAAACAATGTTAGGACAAAAAATATGAAAGTAATAATTATCAGATACTCGGAAATCCATTTGAAAGGCAATAACCGCGACTTCTTTGAAAGCGCGCTGATTTCCAATTTAAAAAATTCTCTTAAAAAATTCAAATACGAGTTCGCTCGGAGCAACGCGCGTTATATTATTAGAAATTTTGACGAAACGGTATTGGAGGAGATGATTGAAGTCATAAAAAACGTATTCGGCGTACACTCTCTCAGCGTTGCGGAAGAAGTAGAAACCGATTATGAAAAAATATCGGAAGCGGCTATAAAATCAGCTCCGTCAAGCGGTACGTTTAAAGTTTCCACTAACAGAGCCGATAAACGTTTCCCTATACCGTCTATGACTTTATCTGCCGAAATAGGCGGAAAAATTCTTGAAAAATATCCCGACTTGACTGTCGATTTGTATAATCCGAACAACACCGTTTTTATCGACATACGTGAAAACGGAAAAACTTTCGTATACGGGGAAATAATAAAAGCGGTTAACGGCATGCCTGTAGGAACCGGCGGCAAAGGTATAATTATGCTGTCGGGAGGGATAGATAGCCCTGTCGCCGCTTATATGATGGCGAAAAGAGGGATGAGTTTACGTGCCGTACATTTCCATAGTTTTCCGTATACAAGTATGCAAGCCAAACAAAAAGTATTAGATTTGGCAAAGATTATCAAAAAATACGCATTGCGCATAACGGTAGACGTAGTAAGTTTTACAGAAATTCAAACCGCAATTCACGAAAAGTGTCCCGAAGAATATATGATAACGATTATGCGCAGATTTATGATGCGTATAGCGGAGCGCCTCGCAAGACAAAACGGAGCCGGAGCGGTTATTACCGGCGAAAGTTTGGGGCAAGTTGCAAGTCAAACGTTGGAAAGTATCACCAGTACGAATTCTGTTGCGACCATACCTGTCTTTCGTCCGCTTATAGGTTTCGATAAGGATGAAATAATTGATATTTCTCAAAAAATCGGTGCTTTTGAAATATCGATTTTACCTTACGAAGATTGTTGTACCATATTTTTACCGAAACGTCCCGTAACAAAACCCCGACTTTCCGCCGTGGAAAAAGTTGAAAGCGCGCTTAACGTAGAAGAGTTAGTGCAAAACGCTATGAGTAATATAGAATCAGTAACAATAGACTGAGAGTAAAAAAGACTTTGTATCGATAGTTTTGATACAAAGTCTTTTTGTATTCGGTAGGTTCTATTTGTGCGCGTTTTCTAAACTGCGCATATAATCTAAGAGTAAGTTCGGTGAACGACATCTTACGGTTCTGCGTATAGAATTACATTCCGTTCGTCAAGTTCAAAGGTTTATTTTTTATCGCCAGTACCAAAAGTCTGTTAGCGACGGAAATTTCTCGTCTTGATTGTTGTTTTTGTCTTTGTTATAGCAAATTTTGATTTTAGGCGTAGTGTAAACTTTTTCTCCGTTAAAATTCAATTCAGCGTAGTATTCTTCGTCTTTATCTATTTTTTCTTTATACGAATTATTTTCAATGTCCAGCTTTTTTGCTCCGTCATCGGTTATTTTGTATAGCTGCCAATAACCCGTTTCTACGTCAGGCAGCCGAAGGAAAACTTCATTGTCTTTTATTTGCGCTTCAATAGCGTATTCGTAAGTTTCTTCCTGTAGCGTATTTTTAGGTTTATTCGAATTTTCAAACATAAATTTTTCGCCGTTAGCGCTGATATACAATCGCTGATTTTTATACAATTCGTTTTTGTCCAGTTTCAATTCCACTATTCCGTCGGGTTTGCCGAAGTTTGCGGGGCTTTTGTCTTTATATATTTTATTTAGCAGCTTTCCTGCAAAACTGCTTGGAGCCGTTGAACCGCTGATACTGTTGTCTAAATCTCCGCTATACCATACTACGAAAGTGTTTTTGGTGGTGTAGCCTGCGACGATTGCGTCGGAGTTACCGGTTTTATTTCCGACAGTGCCGGTTTTGGCCGCTATTTGATATTTTGACGACAAGAGTTTTGCCGTCCCGCTATTTACGGTGTTTATCAGCATATCCGTCATCAGATAGTTTGCTCCTGACTGAAATACTCGGTTTTCATCTAAATTTCTACTGTATATCAAACCGTTTTCGCTGTAAATATTTTTGATAAACGCAACCTCGTTGCAGAGTCCGTCGTTTGCCAACGTAGCATAACATTTTGTCAGCGTCAAAGCGTTTATTCCGCCTTCGGCGTTTCCTAAAGCAAGAGATAAATTCTGTTTTCCTTTTATTCCGAATTTATTTAGGTAATTTTGCGCGGTATCTAAACCGAGCGCATTTAACGTTTTAACCGCCGGAACGTTCAAACTCTTTGCAACCGCATATTTAACTGTTGTCCATCCGTTGTATCCTCCTGCATTGGCAGGTTTGTATCCGTTAAAATCGGTTTCCTCATCGAGAATAGGGGAGGCTTGTGAAATGATACGTTCGTTCAAAGCTGGCGCATACACGGCTATGGGTTTGAGCGCGCTTCCTACTTGACGTTTTTCTCCTGCGGTATCGCCTCTGAAAAAGCACGCTTCTACGCCCCCTTTATTGTTTGCAACTATACACGACATATCTGCCAAAACGCCTTGTTTCGTCAGCGTTGCGTCCGCACCGGCAAGCGCTTTCAAGTCTTTTTGTATTTTGGGGTTGCAGTACGTTTCGATTATAAAATTAGATTGCGCAAGCTGCATCGGAGTCATATTCAACAATTTGCAAGCTTCCTGCATAACGTGATACGTGTACGTTTTTTCGCGTTTTACGTTTTGCGGGCGATAGCTTATTTCGCTTTGAATAGCGTCTAAATATTCTTCTTCCGATATAACTTGTTGGTCTAGCATTATTTTTAAAACGCTGTCGCGTCGCTGTTTGCATTTTGCGGCGTTTTTATCCGGGGCGTAGTTATTTGGCGCCTTTATCATTCCGGCGAGTATAGCGCTTTCCGAAACGGTTAAATCTTTTGCGCTTTTGTCGAAATACACGTTTGAAGCGCTTTCTATTCCGTATGCGTTTCGTCCGAAGTAAATAGTGTTCAAATACATTTCAAGTATTTCTTTTTTACTGTAGTTTCTTTCTAATTCGCGCGCCAAAGTCATTTCGTTAAGTTTACGCTTTATAGTTTTATAATTATCCAAATGCGTATTTTTGATAAGCTGCTGACTTATCGTCGAAGCGCCTTCCTTGTAGTTACCGCTTTTTAGGTTGTGTATAAGAGCGCCTGCGACGCGTTTGTAATCGATTCCGTTATGGCGGAAAAAGCGTTTGTCTTCTACGGAAACAAAAGCCATGTAAGTGTAATCGTGCAGAGCGTCAATGGGGATTTGTTTATAATCGTACAAATATAAAGGTTCCTGTATTTTTGCTCCGTCGTTATCTAAAAGCGTTAACGAAGTATAAACTTCGTTTAATCTGTTTTTATCGAACTTTACGTATTTGTCGCTTTTTTTAAATCCCACAAAAGCTAAAACTCCAAATAATACGATAGATATTATCAAAATGGAGGTCGTTATGCCAAATATTTTCCAAAAACGTTTTTTCATATCATTATTATTGTTTGTGATTTGTATTTTTATATTTATTTTTCTTGAAAAATATCTAAATAAATAGTAAAATGTATTTATATGTGAAAGTATGTCGTAATGAAATTACGGCGGAGGTGTTTGTTGAAATACTTTATTCATACTTACGGCTGTCAGATGAACGTTCACGATTCCGAAAAAATCGCTGGCATATTGGAGTCTCTCGGATACGAATCGTGTAAGAACGCTGCGGAAGCCGACGCGGTGGTGTTTAATACGTGCTGCATCAGAGCAACAGCGGAGCAAAAGATATACGGACATATAGGCGAATTAAAAAAAATCAAGCGTCAAAATCCAAATATGATTGTAGCCGTATGCGGATGTATGTCTCAACAAGACGGCGTTGCGGAAAAAATAAAAGACAGCTATCCTTTCGTCGATATAGTTTTGGGAACATCCAATCTTACTATGCTTAAAGACGCGGTAATCAACGCGCGCAGCAAGAAAAAAAGTTTTAACGTAGATTTTGTCTCCTATAAGGAGGAAGACTTTGTAGAATCTCGTACAAGTTTTCCTAACGCATGGGTAAATATTAATTACGGCTGCAATAATTTTTGTACCTACTGTATAGTACCGTACGTACGCGGAAGAGAACGCAGCAGGTCTCTTGCCGACATTATTTCGGAAATAAACAGCTTGTTAAAAGACGGGTATAAAGAAATAACTCTTCTTGGGCAAAACGTTAATTCTTACGGACACGATTTGCAAAACGGCGAGAATTTTGCGCAGCTATTACATGAAATAGGAAAACTGGAAGGAAAGTTCCGTTTAAGATTTATGACCTCGCATCCCAAAGATTTGTCTGAAGAGGTTATCGAAGCTGTATCGGCGTATCCGAATATTTGCAACAATATTCATCTGCCTGTTCAAAGCGGAAGTACCGAAATTTTACGTCGTATGAATCGGCGTTATACGCGGGAAGATTATTTGAAATTGATTGAAAAAATTCGCGCAAAGTTACCTGACGTAGGGATAACGACAGATATCATGGTGGGATTTCCGGGAGAATCCGAACAGGATTTTTCAGATACTTTAGATTTGGTAAGACAAGCTAAGTTCAGTTCCGCGTTTTGTTTCGTATACTCTAGGAGAAAAGGTACGCCCGCATACTCGATGCCGAATCAAATTCCGTCGGACGTTAAAAGAAGCAGAATTACACAGCTGTTGGCTTGTCAAAACGAAGTTACAAAAGAAATAAGTCGAGAAATGCTAGGTAAGCGTTTCGAGATACTTGTCGAGGGCGCGAACGACCATTATAAAAATACTATGTGCGGCCGAACTGAAAGCGGAAGACTTGTCAATTTCGTTGGCGATGAAAATAGTATAGGCGAATTTGTTACCGTAGAAATCGAGAAAGCGAAATCGGCAACGCTGTGGGGCAGAATCGTTACGGAGGAAAAATGAAAGATAAGATATCGCCGATGATGAGAAACTATCTGAATACGAAAGAGCAGTATCCCGATTGTATTCTTTTGTATCGGCTGGGCGATTTTTACGAAATGTTTTACGAAGACGCGGAAAAGGCCAGTAAAATATTGGATTTAACTTTGACCGGTAAAAACTGCGGATTGGAAGAACGCGCTCCTATGTGCGGCGTTCCTCATCACGCAGTAGACGTTTATTTGGCAAAGCTAATAGCTGCGGGCGAAAAAGTCGCTATCTGCGAACAATTAACCGAACCGAACGGACGAGAATTGGTGCAGCGGGACGTCGTTCGCGTCGTAACGGCGGGAACTGTTATGGATAGCGAAATATTGCAGGATAACCGAAGTAATTATATTGCCGCCGTTTGTTCGGACGATAAATGCGTTGGCGTAACGGTTTGCGATCTTACAACCGGTGATTTGTTTGTGTCGGAGTTTGACGATTGTGTAATTACTAAAGATTTGCAGGAATTTTTAGTATGTTATAAACCGTCCGAAATCATCAGTAATAAAACCGCAAAAGATTTTTCGGAAAATTTAGACAGCGTAAAAGCAGGATATTTGCCGCAGTTTTCGCTTTACGAAGATAATAATTTTGAAAAACGCGTTGCTAAAGAAAAAGTTTTGCAGCACTATAAAGTGCTGTCTGTCGACGGATTCGGCATGCAAGGTAAAGGACTCGCGCTGCAGTCTTGCGGGGCGTTGCTGCAATATTTAAAAGATACGCAAAAGCGCGAATTGCCTCACTTAAAGCCGCCAAAATATATAGATAAAAACCGTTTTATGTCAATCGACGTTAAAACGCGGAAAAATTTGGAGTTAACGGTATCGTATCGCGAGGGAAAAAGAAAGGGAAGCTTATTGTGGCTTTTAGATAAAACGGAAACCAGTATGGGCGCCCGCGCTTTAGCCGATTGGGTAGACCGTCCCTTGCAAAAAGCGTCTCAAATAAACGCGCGTTTGGACGGCGTGGAAGAATTGTATAAAAACTATATTTTGCGCTCGAATTTATCTTTGGAATTAAAAAACATTTTCGATATCGAACGTATAGTCGGAAAAATATCTTACAACAACGTAACTCCCAAAGATTGTATATCTTTAAAAAAATCTTTACAGCGGTTACCGAATATAAAAACGTTGTTGAACGGCTGTAAAAGCAAAATTTTGTGCGGAATTAATGAGTCTATTTCTACTTTGACGGAAGTGTGCGACCTTTTAGAACGCTCTATAGAAGACGACGTTCCTATAATAATAAAGGATAACGATTTTATCAAACACGGATTTAACGACGAGTTGGATGAGCTGTACGATTTATCCGAACACGGGAGCGCGCGCATTTCTGCGCTGGAAGAATATGAAAAAACGCGTACGGGTATCAAAAATTTAAAATTGGGATATAACAAAGTTTTCGGATATTATTTTGAAATCACCAATTCGATGCTACATTTAGCTCCGGAAAACTTTATCCGTAAACAAACGATAACTAACGGAGAGAGGTTCGTCAGCCCCGAGCTGAAAGAACTTGAAGAAAAAATGCTGTCTGCTTTCGAGAAGAAAAGCAAATTGCAAAAATCTATATTTGACGGAATTCGAAACGCTATGCTGCAGTACATTCCGACTATGCAGCAAACCGCTCAAGCCGTTGCTGCGCTGGATTGTTTGATGTCCCTTGCAACTGTAGCGCAAACAAACGATTACGCTAAACCTAAGATAAATTCGGCCACGTCTGATCTAAAAATCAGCGAGGGTCGTCATCCGATTGTAGAAGCGTATATTAAGCGCGATAATTTTATTACAAACGACGTTAGTTTGGATACGCAAGACAATAGAACGATGATTATAACCGGACCGAATATGGCGGGGAAAAGTACGTTTATGCGTCAAGTTGCTTTGATAACTTTGATGGCGCATATAGGTTCTTTTGTGCCGGCAAAAAATGCGGAAATTCCTATTACAGACAAAATCTTTACCAGAGTAGGGGCTAACGACGATTTGGCGTTTAATCAAAGTACCTTTATGGTAGAAATGGTGGAAGTTGCGAATATACTCAATAACGCTACTCAAAACAGCTTGATAATTTTGGACGAAGTCGGCCGCGGTACGTCTACGTTCGACGGTTTGTCTATAGCGTGGGCAGTTATGGAATACGTATCCAAAAACATACGGGCAAAAACGTTATTTTCAACTCATTATCACGAATTGACCGATTTGGAAGGCAGAGTAGACGGAGTTAAGAATTACAGAGTTACCGTAAAAGAGTTTAACGGTTCGGTCGTATTTTTGCATAAAATTGCGCGGGGCGGCGCTAACAAAAGTTTCGGAATAGAAGTGGCGGCTCTTGCCGGAGTTCCCGAAGACGTATGCGTACGTGCGAAAGATATTGTAAAAATGCTGGAAAACAGTAATTTGTCTTTTAACTTGGATGCACTTAACGAAGACAAACTAAAGGAAAAACAACTTGCGAGGTCGGCTCAGGAAGTCGTTTCTGTGCTTAGAGATATAGATATGAATAAAACGTCTCCGATAGAAGCGTTCGACGTTTTGAATTCGCTTGTTAAAAAGGTGAAAAATAATGGCTAATATAAAATTGTTGACTCCGGACGTTTATAATTTGATTTCTGCTGGCGAAGTGGTGGAAAAACCTGTAGGAGCAATAAAAGAACTTGTAGAAAACGGTATTGACGCAGGCGCGACACGTATTGTGATAGAAGTTGAAAACGGCGGATTCGATTTGATTTCCGTTACGGATAACGGATGCGGAATCAGAGAAGAGGACATTGAAACGGCGTTTTTAAAACACGCTACAAGTAAATTAAACAGCGCAAGCGATTTATTCGCGGTTGAAACTTTGGGCTTTAGAGGTGAAGCTTTGCCCAGTATATCGGCGGTTTCCCGTATTAAAATGACAACGCGGCACGCAAGTGCAGAAACAGCTGTTTGCGTATCTGTCGAGAACAGTGTAGTTTTGAATAAAACGTACGTCTCGGCTAACGTGGGCAGCAAAATAGAAGTAAGAGATTTGTTTTATAATACGCCCGCAAGAAAAAAATTTTTAAAATCACCCGTAAGAGAAGCAGCGGAAATAACGAAATTCGTTTCGAAATTGATACTGATAAATCCTCATCTGGAAATAACGTATATACTAGACGGCGAAAAAATTTATCAAACAAAAGGCGGCGGATTGCAAGAAGCGATTTTCGTAGTTTACGGAGCGGATTGCATCGCTAATTGTTTGGCTATTTCTTACGTTAGCACTAACAATACGTACAGAATACAAGGTTACGTCGGTAATATCGACTACAGCAAAGCTAACAAAACGTATCAAACGTTGTCCGTTAACGGCAGATATGTAAAAGACGATGCTATTGCCGGCGCTATTATGCAAGCCTATAGACCGTATTTGATGCAGCGCCGTTATCCTTTTTACGTTTTGAATTTAGACTTGCCTTTCGACAAAGTAGACGTTAACGCGCATCCTCAAAAAACCGAAGTCCGTTTTGACGACGCGAAAAGCGTGAATTCCGCTTTTTACCGCGCTGTGAACGAAGCGCTGAAAAAGACTGCTTTAAACGGTATTAAACAAATAGTAAATTTCGGAAATTATGAAGAAAAAGGCGTTATAGACGATACGGACTATTTTAAAAAAGAAGAGAGGAGCGGTCAAAATCTGGCAAGAGAAGCTGTCGCGCAGGCAACTAAGGACGAAGAGCTTAGGCAATCTTTCGAACAATACTTGATAGAAGCGGACAAAGAAATAACGGTTGAAAACGCGCGAAAAAAATACGGGTTTTACGGAGAACCGACTAAAGTTGCGCAGCCTGTTATAACTATGACGATTGCGGAAGAAGAACAATCCGCGGCAAATAACTCTGCGATACTAATCGAAGGACAAGACGGCTTCGAAGATTATTTCTCGCGTTCGCAAATATTAGGCGTTGCTTTTAAAACGTATCTTATTGTGGAAATTGACGACAAAATAATATTTATAGACCAACATGCGGCCCACGAAAGACTGTTGTTCGATAAATTTATGTCAAGTCAAACGAAAGATATGCAAAACTTGCTTTTTCCTTACGTTTTCAGAGTTAAAGACGAAGAAAGCGCGTTTATCGAAGATAATTTGAGTAATATTCGTTCGGCGGGAATCGAGATAGAGGCGTTCGGCATCAACACCTACAGAATAACCGCCGTATCAACCTTGCTTGCCGATACCAATATGGAAGAGTTTGTTCAATATTTGCTTTCCGGCATCGAGGAGTATAAACTGGACGATAGGGTGCTGTTAGTAGAAAAAATAGCCAAAAAGGCATGCAGAGCCGCCATAAAGGCTGGCACTACGCTGAACGAATTTGAAATTAAAAATATTTTAAAAGATATCGACGAAAATAAAGTTTTGCAGTGTCCGCACGGCAGACCTATAACCGTTGTTTTTACGAAACGGCAATTGGAAAAAATGTTTAAGAGGATTGTATAATATGAAAACCTTTATAGGTATAACCGGTACGACGTCGGTAGGCAAATCCTCGGTAGCGGTAGAACTTGCAAAAATGTTGGACTCCGAAGTTGTTTCTGCGGATTCGATGCAAGTTTATAAAGGTATGGATATAGGGACGGCTAAAATAACCGAATCTGAAATGTGCGGTATAAAACATCATATGCTGAGCGTTGTAGAGCCGAACGTAAATTATTCGTCGTTTCTTTATCAAGAATCCGCGTCTAAAATCATTGACAATTTAAAAATGCCGATTGTGGCAGGAGGCACGGGGTTTTACTTTGACGGTTTGATTTATCCTCCGGAATTCGGAAACGTAAACACAGAACGCCGATTGGAATTAAATTGTATCTACAAGGAAAAAGGACTGGACGAGTTATGCCAATTATTAAAGGAACTTGACCCTAAAACTTTTGAAAATATAGATTGCAAAAATCCTAAAAGAGTAATACGCGCTATTGAAATCGCGGAAAGCGGAAGAAAAAAATCAGAGGGTTTAGCTCGAAATAATCCAAGGTACAAATGCATTTTATTCGTTCTGTATCGTAACAGAGAAAGTTTATATGCTCAAATTGACGAGCGTGTAGATAATATGATTAAAAACGGATTGATTAGCGAAGTAAAATCTTTGGTAGAGCGATACGGTTATCTGGATAATTCTGCCTTTTCCGCAATAGGGTACAAGGAAATTATAACTTATCTAAGGGGAAAAACGTCGTTAGAAGAGGCAATACGACAAATAAAACTGAATACCAGACACTATTCAAAGCGTCAAATAACATATTACAAAAAGATGGCAGTAGAAGAGTATATCGACGTCGACTCTAAAACTCCGTCTGAGGTGGCGACTCATATATACGACAGATTAAAAGCTGTCTATTATAAAGTATAGCCGAAGATTTACTGAATTTTACTAAATTATATCAAAAATTAGTGAAATGTATAATACTATGTTAAACATAATAAGGAAAAAATGAAGAAAGAGATAATAGAGGCTTTAGAAAAAGCAAAACCAGCGTTTAACGTTTTGGATGAAATATCTTTATTTAATCAAGAAAAAGTTTTAAAATCGTTTAAAGATAACCGAGTCGCATTAAGGCATTTTAACGGTACCAGCGGTTACGGCGCAGACGACGTTGGCAGAGAAACGTTGGGGAAAGTTACGGCACAGATATTCGGAACAGAAAAAGCGTTAGTTAGCCCTGCAATCGCATCTGGTACGCACGCGCTAACGCTTGCTTTATTCGGTTTATTACGGCCTAACGATATCGTATTGTCGATTACGGGCGAACCGTACGATACGTTATACGATACGATTTATAAAGACGGCGTTGGAAGTCTTGCCGATTTTAATGTTAAATTCTTTAATATTCCGCTTCGAAACGGCAGTTTCGATTACGAAGCTATCGAGAATTTCTTAAAAAATAATAGCGTCAAAATGGTTTATATACAACGTTCGCGCGGTTACGCTTGGCGATTAGCGCTTAGTATCGACGAAATTGAGCAAGCTTGTAAATTCGTTAAAGGTCTTGTTCCGAATTGTATTATTATGTGTGATAATTGCTATGGCGAATTCGTTGAAAAAAGAGAGCCGACTGAAGCAGGCGCAGACATTTGCGCAGGTTCGTTCATAAAAAATATCGGCGGAGGAATTGCGCCTACAGGCGGATATATTGCCGGACGGGAAGATTTGATAGACTTGGTTGCTGGAAGATTGACGTCGCCGTCCGTCGGCGCAGAAGTCGGCTCGTACGCAAGCGGATACAGACTTTTTTACCAAGGAATTTTTCTTGCTCCGCACGTTGTTAATCAAGCGCTTAAAACCTGCATGCTGTTTTCTGTAGTTTTAACAGACAAAGGCTACGAAGTGCTGCCAAAACTTACCGATAAATTTGGCGACATAGTTTGCTCTATAAAATTCAACGATTCCGAAAAAATGATAAAATTTTGTCAGGCGATTCAATCCGTTGCGCCGGTGGACGGATTTGTGATGCCCGAACCGTGGCAACAACCGGGATATGCCGATAAAGTAATTATGGCTGCCGGATGTTTCGTTCAAGGCTCTTCCATAGAACTGAGCGCCGACGGACCGCTGCGCGAGCCTTATATCGCGTATTTACAGGGAGGACTGACGTTGGAACACGGCATATTGGCATTAGAGAAAGTTTTGGAAAGTTTACTGTAGCTTTTTAAATTTTGCGTTTTTGCAGCTCTGTATAAAATGTGAATTTATTCGCGTTTTTCATCCAAACAGCGGTCATTACAAATTGTCGACTTTGTATTTTTCCAAAACATAAGTAATGAACGATAACAAGACTTGCGTATGCGGAAAAATTTTTAAAGCTGCAAAAACATTTACGGATGCAAATTTTGATAGACAGGACGAAAAAAGCGATTATTTCGGTCAATTACAAATGCATAAAAGCATTTAATTTATATTGATTTTTGGCGCAATAATTATACTGCTGGGAGATTAACTTGTTATCAATTTTGCCGCTCTGGAATCAATAAAACGTAAAATCAGCGAAATATTTAATATAAAAAACGGCTGCCTGCCACATTTTAGAAAAAAACGGAATATTTTTCCTGCAGACATTATATAAAGAATAATCCGTGCTTGAAACGAAACTGTTACAAACGTTTTATTTTGTTAAAATTGCTTTTTCTTGCTATATCTCTTCGCAAAACCTGTGTTTTGCGAAGAGATAAGTATGTGTAACGATGCGCCATTCAATTAAAATTGCTTAATTAAGTACGCCTTTTTCAATTTATTATTCACAAAAAATTAACACAACTTGCTTTGCTAAAAGTTTTGGAGTAAAATAAGAATATGAGTAAAACGTATTTTAATCAAAGAGATGCCGATAATATCGATAAGATTGAAAGAATATTAGACGAAGATCTACCCGACTTCTGCAGAGAATACTTTGTAGGTATTTCTTCAAATACAACTCCTTTGACGCGTCTTAATTACGCGTACGATATACGTACGTTCTTTGGCTATTTAACGAAAAAGATATATCGCTTAAAAGGAAGAAATACGAAAGATATCACGCCTGCCGACATCGAGGCTCTTTCGCCGTTTGAAATCGAAGCTTATTTAAATTATGTGGAAATTTACAAAGACGAACAAGGAGCTATCGTAAAAAACAGCGCGCGCGGAAAGAGCCGTAAACTTGCGGCTATTCGCTCGATGATACGCTATTTTGAAAAAAAACAGGTCATAAAATACAACCCTACCGCGTCTGTCGATACGCCTAAACTTCGCGACAAAGAAATTGTCAGATTGGAAAACGATGAAATAAGTTCTATGCTTGACGTCGTTGATACAGGCAGCGGATTGTCTGAAAGGCAACAAAAATATCAGGAAAATACTAGAATTAGAGATTTGGCGATAGTAAGTTTGCTTTTGGGAACGGGAATTCGTGTCAGCGAATTGGTTGGAATAGACATTGACGACGTTAATTTTAAGGATATGAGTTTTGTTGTTACTCGTAAAGGAGGCGCAAGAGTTATACTTTATTTTAACGACGAAGTTGCAGGTTACCTCTATGATTATTACAGTTCCAGAATAGCGGCGAACAAAACTTTAAAAAACGAGCCGGCGCTATTTTTGTCGCTGCAAAAACGCAGAATAACGACGCGCGCTGTAGAAAATATCATTAAAAAATACAGTTCGGTAGCTACTCCGCTCAAACATATAACTCCGCACAAATTGCGCTCTACTTTCGGCACTCAGCTCTATCGAAACACGGGGGATATATATATTGTAGCCGACGTACTAGGACATAAGGACGTTAACACAACCAAACGTCATTATGCCGCTATAACCGAAGATATAAGACGAAACGCCGCAACAAAAGTTCATTTATACGAAGATTCTGGTTATAAACGAGAAAACGACGTCAAAACTAAAAGTAAGGAGAACGAATGAATAAAATAAACGTAGAAAACGTTATTTTGGTTTACATCGAATTGCCGGATTCTAATCCCGAACAAGATATTTTCGAGCTTAAAGAACTGATATCTACCGCTCAAGGGGAGATAATTTTAACCGCTACGCAAAAAAGGAACCATTTGGACGCAAACACGGTTGTCGGAAAAGGAAAGTTGGAAGAAATCAAGAATTCTATCGAATTGTCGGACGCAAAAGTTGACGTCGTAATTTTTTCTTGTCAGCTTAATTCTACGCAGCGTGAAACTTTACGTAAAACGTTAAATTGCGACGTTATAGATAAATTCGATTTGATTCTCGATATCTTTGCCATGCGCGCTACTTCTGCCGAAGGTAAAAAACAAGTAGAACTCGCGCAACTCTCTTACAATTTGGCGACAAAGCCGGAAGGAGATTTTTCGCGGCAAGGCGCGGGAATAGGAACGCGCGGACCTGGCGAAACAAAATTGGAAACCAACAAACGCGCGGCAAGAAACAAAATTTATCGCTTGCAGCAAGAATTAAACGAGATAGCTAAACACCGCGAACTTACTCGCAAAAAGAGAGAAATAAACGATATTTTTACTGTGGCGCTGGTCGGATACACTAATGCTGGAAAATCGACGCTATTTAATAGGCTGACAAAATCAAACGTATATGCAGATAATAAATTATTTGCTACTTTAGATACGACGATAAGAAAGCTTGCTCTTCCAAATAATATAGAAATACTTTTATGCGATACCGTAGGTTTTATAAACGATTTACCTCACACTCTGCTTAACGCTTTTAAGTCTACCCTTGAAGAAGCGGTACGAGCAGACCTTATACTGAACGTCTGCGACGCTTCCGATATTAATCTTAACAACCATATATCGGTAACGGAAGCAACTCTAAACGAATTACACGTAAACGCACCCATAATAAGGGTTTTTAACAAATGCGATAAGTTGGACGAAACGAATACTTTGTCCGACGCTTTACTTTCGGGGAATACTTTTTCGTCGCTTTTTGTCTCCGCTTTAACAGGTAAAAATCTGGACGTATTAGTAGACAAGATATGTTATTATGCGACCGAGCTTTATTCTTCTGTAAAAATGAACGTTCCCATTGCCGAGCTGCCTAGATTCTTGGCGATGATAAACAGGTATTCGAGCAAAAGCAGCATACAATATAACGACGACCGAGCTATTATACGCTCCACTATGCCGAAAAAGTTTATAAATTTATTTGCCGAATATCTCGAAATATAGCCGCGTTTAATAATATTACACGCATAGTATATTATAAATATCTATTTTTGGATATACAATCATATCCTTGCTGACAAAAATTATTTAAATTAGAACAAAAGTTTTGATTTATTATTGCAATTTTAAAACACGTATGATATACTTACACTATGAAAAAAGGTGATTTACGCTTACAAGAAATATACGATTTTATTCAGACGTTTATAGACGATAATTCTTATCCCCCGTCCGTCAGAGAAATCGGCGAAAAATTCGCAATAAAATCAACGTCTACGGTACACTACTATCTAGAAAAATTGCGTACTAAAGGCTTAATTTATCAGGACGGAAACAAAAAGCGCGCAGTTACTGTGAATAAAATACGGTCTAAAAGCATCTATGTTCCTTTAGTAGGAAACGTCAGCGCAGGACAAGGTATTTTGGCGATAGAAAATATCGAAGGAGAAATACCCATTCCCCAAGACATATTCACCGGAAGCGATTTGTTTATGCTTCGCGTTGAAGGAAACAGCATGATTAACGCGGGTATCTCTAACGGAGATTTGGTTATCGTTCACTCTCAAAATAGCGCCGAAATCGGCGAAATCGTTGTTGTATTCTGGCAAGAACGCGCCACCGTTAAACGTTTACGCGATATATCTCCTAACATAATTTTACATCCCGAAAACGAAGAAATGACGGACATTATAATACCTTATGAAGAAAATCCGATAATTTTGGGAAAAGTTGTTGGTTGTATAAAGAAATTTTTATAGAACGCAAAAAAACGCGCTGCTTAATAAAGAAGCAGACGCGTTTTTTATCAAATATCTTTTAAAAATTCATACTTTTGCAATTCCGTTAAGCAATCTTGGTATCTAGGCAAAATATTAGACATATAATTCCAAAAATTTTCGTCGTGAGCAGGATTATAAAAATGAGCAAAGGCGTGTGCAATAATGTAAATGCGTAAATTTTGAGGCAGTTGCGTTATACGATAATCGATATTCAGTATTTTTTGACTGGCGAGAGAACATTTTATCCAAGAATCTTTTATATCTTTAAATTCGATTTTTACAGGACAAAGAGAAACTCCGGAACCGAACGAGGCGACTTCACTTGCAACGTACAAGGCTGCGATTTTTTTTAAATACGCTTTTATTGCCTTTAAACGCTCGGCTTTTTGATTATAATATTTTTCGCTTATATACAGCGCCCCGCCGTCCAAATACGTTTTCGACGACAAGCTTTGCGTTACTGAAACAATATCCCCCAGTAAAAGTATTTTTCTGCCGGAAAACATATCGCTGATAAGCCGACTGTCGTTATAATCGAATATGCGAGTCTGTTTCAAATCGTTTGAAGTCGAGGATTCGGCTCCGATATTCTTTTCTGTTGCCGAAGTCTTATTTTTTTCTCTACACGAATTTATCCAATCTGCATTTTCGGAAATAATCTGTCTCAATTTTTTTTGAGTTACAAACCAATTCGCCAGCACCTCTAATTTACCGTCGTCATAACGCATCTTGACTATGTTTTTAAAAGTTCGAGTTACTACCACTTTCATACTTATAAATATCTCATTTTATATTTGTATAATTTTGAACATTGTTGATATTTTAGCGAAGATTATGTAGAATTTGGTCCGCAAATGCTACTATGACACTAATAGTATTTTAAAATATTGACAAAAAACTACTAATATTCTACAATATTCGGTAAGGAGAACTGATCATGGGTGATTTTACCTTTTTAAAAGGCAATATAGAAACGATAATTCTGTGTTCGCTTTACAATAACGATAAATACGGATACGAGATTGCTAAGGAAATCAAAGAGCGAACAAGCAATAAGTACGAAATAAAACAGCCGACGCTCTACTCCTACCTAAAGCGTTTGGAAGAAGACGATTTGATAGTATCATATTGGGGCGAAAACTCAAACGGAGGCAGACGTCGCTACTACAAACTCACTAAAACAGGAAAGGACAATTGCAAGCAATTTATTTCCGAATGGCAATATCAGCGTTCAGTTTTAAGCGATTTGGTCGACGGAACGGCCGAAGGCGTTGAAATTACTCAGGAGGAAGCCACTCCGTTATTCGGTCGCAGGTCGCCGAGAAAAGAGAAAAAAAATACGTACAAATCAGCTCTGGACGAGCAAGAAGAAATCGCTCGCAGATTAGACGAGTTGGTCGGAGTTCAAAAAGACGAAAACGATAACTTGGCTCAACCGTCTGCCGACATTGAATCGCCGAAGCAGGAGCCTGCTACGGCTTTAAACGACGATACCGATTCCGCAGTAGACGACAAAGTCGAATTCAAACAGCTTTCGATTGAAGACTTCGAAGAGACAAAATCGCGTTTCGAAGTACGGCAAGATAACGCGGAAGTATTTTTACAAAATTTCGAAGAAAGGGCAAAAGAAGCTTCCGAGCGTGAGAATATCGAATCTGAAGGCGAGAATTATCAGCACGTCTTGATGGGCGTTTTAGGCGAACAACTTGACGACATACAGCAACTTACCGAAGATGATTTAAATCAATCCGTCTACTACGAAGACCACCCCGCCGCTCTCGAAGACGTTGCAGACAGCTTGGCGCGCGAAGGAATAAGACTACGGATATATAATCACGCAACAGCCGTGTACAAGTCGAAAATGCTTATTCCGCTATCAAAAGTTTTGTGTCAAACGGCCTGGATTACGTACGCTATTGCGTTCTTATATTTTGGAATACTTGCTTTAACGTCGATTTCAATCAATAACTGGGCTCCGTTTGTTATTGCAGTAAGCGCATTGGCAATAGTTCCCATCGCGTTTACTATCAACGCTATTATCGACCCCACGAGAAGAGATAAACCGAATTTCAATTTTAAGATGACCATTATCGCGGCAAGCGTCGTATGCGTTGTTATAACGCTGGCATCGATAGGTTTCAGCGCTCTGGGAAATATTGAATTTTCCAACTATATTGCAGTATCTAAGCAAATACTTATTCCCCTGGGAATCGCAATACTTTTTCCCGCGTCAATTTTGATATACGCTTTCTTTTATAAAAAATACTAAAAAAATGCCGACGTTATTTGTCGGCATTTTTATATATTTACATTATATTAGAAATTTTTTTCAACTGACAGAATTACCATACCGCGCCCGATTATAACTTTTAGGCAGGGTTTTCTAATAAACAAAACCGGACTTTACTTTGTATACTTACACACGGTTATTCGCTGTCGCTTAGTTTATTTTCATTTAACAGTTTTTGATAACGTTCTACTTCGCCGCGGGCAAGTTTATCGCAAAGTTCGTTTAACTCGACGTCCGCATGTCCTTTAACTTTAACAAACTTAACTCGATGTCTGTTAACTTCGTATAAAAGCGCACGCCATAAATCTTCGTTTTTAACGGCGCTTTTCGACGACGTTTTCCAGCCGTTATTTTGCCAGGAAGTAAGCCAATCTTTATTAAACGCGTCTACAATATATTGCGAATCGCTGTAAATTTCGCACTCGCAGCTTTGATTAAGACACCTTAACGCCTGCACTACTGCAAACAATTCCATGCGGTTATTCGTAGTATTTTTGTCGTATCCGCTTATTTCCTTTTGTACGCCGTTATACAGCAAGACGGCTCCCCACCCGCCTATTCCGGGATTGCCCGAACACGCGCCGTCGGTATAAATTATTATTTTCTTCATTTTACTCCTATTTTACTCCTAAAAGAAAAGGACACACGATACGGTGCATCCTTGGCAGGGGAGACGCGATTCGAACACGCAACCGGCGGTTTTGGAGACCGCTGCTCTACCGTTGAGCCACTCCCCTATTATTATTTGCAAAATCGTTGCAAACTCACTGCTTTAATATTATAATGTAAGTGTTTGACAATGTCAATTACTTACGTTAATTTCATCCGCAAATTTTGTTTTGTACGTTTACCGTACCGGGAGAAAACTATGCCTTTCGATTATAAAAAATAGTATAAAGAGTTTTATATGACGGCGACTGACCGTACCTCAAATGAATTATTTGGCTGTGCACGGCAAAGGCAACCCTAACCGAGAAAACGGCGAATATAAAAGCTCAATCCGTCTATTATACGCTGTTGCGTTTACTGTCGAAATGAGAAATAAAGGCAGTCATAAAATCGATGAGTAATTTTCAGTAAGTCGAACCTCGCTCGAAGGTTTTGGGTGGCAGGACGGATTGCATACAACAAGCTATTAGAATAAATAGGGTTTAAATTTTATATCTCTTAAACGATTGCCGGATTTCCTGTGTAACGGCATAGATTGCTTAGAGCAAATCTGCGCATTGCATCAAAACAATTATTTAAGCCGATAAAGTTCGATTACGCTTTTTACAACGTAATAAAAATAACATAAGTTATGCTAAAACCTAACAATATCTAAACTTAAAGGAGAATTTATGAAATTCAATATAAAATCCGGACATAAAGGTTTTTTAGTAATTCTGTTTATCGGCGTAGCTTTACTGGTTGCGGCGGTAATACACCAAGTAGTGATGAACAAAATAAATAACGAATGGACGCGCGCCGAAGCCAAGGTTGCGACGTACAAAAGAGATTTTGTGAAAAACAGCGACGGGGAAACGGAACTTGTATATAAGGCGGTTTTGTCCTGGACAGTAGACGGCGTAGAGTACCGCGGCGAAAGCGCGGATTATTTTCACCATAATCCACCGATAATCGGAGCCTCTTATCGCATCGCTTATAATCCCGAAAATCCGCAGGATATGGTGGAAATCGATAACGGAATATTGGTAGAAATTATACTGTATGCCATAGGCGCAATTCTAAGCTGCGCGGGCATAGGTTTCTTTTTGAAGTCTTGCATAAAACGTTCGGACTCAGTCTAAAAATTTTGCAAACGATTTCATTAGTCTGTTTAACATCAAACGGAAGCAAAAAGAACATAAAAGATTTACCTATACGCGCAATAAGTTAAATCTTACCGATATATTGAAAAGGAAAGCCTTTTGCTAATTTCCTTAACCCCTCCCCGATGAATATTTACATCTCTTGAAATCGTTGCAGCAATACCGGTAAAAAATTTATTTCTTTTACACCACTTTCTTGATATAAAACCAGAAAACATCTCGCACGCGCGATGCGTTCCGAGAACTTGAAGCTTAAGAAATGCCCATCACGGCACAGGTACGTTCGATTACGGAGATTAGTCTGTTAAATTTTAAATTATCCGTCAAATAAAAAAATGCGAATCGTTTTGAATTATGATTCGCATTTTTTAAAATTATTTATAACGAATTATTTTGCGAAGTCCACACTGCGAGTTTCGCGAATGACGTTAACTTTTATTTGTCCTGGATATTCCAGTTCGCTTTCGATACGGCGCGCAATATCGTTTGCAAGAAGAACGGTAGTTTCGTCGTTAACTTCTTCGGGCTTAACGATAATACGTATTTCGCGTCCCGCTTGTACTGCGTAAGACTTTTGAACGCCTTTAAACGAATTGGCAATTTCTTCCAATTTTTCAAGACGTTTAACGTAATTTTCGAGCGATTCGCGTCTTGCGCCGGGTCTTGCGCCGCTCACAGCGTCGGCTGCGGCAACTATCACGGCTTCTACCGTCATCGGCTCTACGTCGCCGTGATGGGAAGCAATACAGTTGACAACCTCTTTGCTTTCCTTATATTTTTTAGCCAAGTCTGCCCCGATTTGCATATGCGTGCCTTCGATTTCTTGGTCGACAGCTTTACCTATGTCGTGCAACAAAGCGCCGCGCTTTGCAAGAGTTACGTCAAGCCCCAATTCGGACGCCATAATACCGGCGATATAACTGACTTCTATCGAATGGCGTAAAACGTTTTGTCCGTAACTCGTACGGAATTTCAAACGCCCCAGCAATTTGATAAGTTCGGGATGAAGTCCGAATACGCCAGTATCGAACGACGCGGCTTCTCCTTCGTCTTTTATCGTTATATCCATATCGCGGCGGACTTTTTCTACCATTTCCTCGATACGAGCGGGGTGAATACGTCCGTCGGTTATCAGCTTTTCTATTGCTATCCGCGCGATTTGACGTCTTACGGGGTCGAAACCCGATAGAATTACAACCTCGGGAGTATCGTCGATTATAAGTTCGACGCCCGTTGCGTTTTCAAGCGCGCGTATATTGCGCCCTTCGCGCCCGATAAGACGACCTTTCATTTCGTCGTTGGGAAGCGGAACTGTGGTTACCGTCGTTTCGCTTACTTGGTCGCTTGCACAGCGTTGAATTGCGGTGGAAATTATTTCGCGAGCTTTTTGTTCGCCGTTAGCTTTAGCTTCGCTTTCGATTTTTCTGACTATCGCCGCCGCCTCTTTTCGTGCGTCGGTAACCATTTCGTCAACTAAAATTTGTTTCGCTTCTTCTTGAGAAAGTCCTGCAACGCGTTCCAATTCATGTTGAATTTTTTGTTCGGACTTATCTAGTTCTTGCTGACGCTTTGTCAATTCGTTTTGTTTAGATATAACGTCTTTTTGCTGTAAATCTATTTGATCGAGTTTACGAAGCAGCAGCTCTTCCTTTTTGTCAAGCGCTTCTTCTTTTTGATTCATACGATTTTCTTGCTTTGAGAGTTCGCCGTTGCGTTCTCTGAATTGACGTTCCTGTTCGTTTTTTAGTTTTTGAGTTTCTTCTCTTGCCTCTTGTATGGCTTCTTTTTTGAGCGACTTTGCTTCTTCTTTTGCAAATTCGATTATAGAATTTGCTTGCTGTTGAGTTGAGCCGACCTTTTTAGTTCTGTAATTCCTATATAGTAAAACTCCGACGGCGCCTCCGCCTGCCAAGCAGACTACGGCTACCGCGGCAATTACAGCATAAAAAATTCCAGAAGGAATATTAAAAGCAAGGAAGAAATACCATACGTTGTTCACGTTAAGTTTCCTCCTATAAATTGTCTTAATGAAATAAACTATTTCACCAACTATATTGTACCTATTTTTACCGAATATGTCAATATAAAATAAAAAATTTGAAAACGATAATGAAAATATTTTTATTAAAATCAATATTTAACAAAATCGCAAATGCAATATTAGTGATTAGACAATCTCTGTGATTTCGTAAAATACTATAAAGCCGCAAACAGGGTAAGTTTAATTAGTTACAGCTTGGTGATTTTGTTATACGATGTAATTAAAACCGATTACTGCGTTAGACTAGAACGGCTGAATCTTACAAAATTTTCAACTCAAAATATCGATTAAATAAATTATTAAAATTATCGTTCCGTTTTTTACATCACAAATAATAAAATCCCAATAATAGGCAAAACGGTTTAAAATACGATGATTTTAAACCGTTTTGCAAAGATAATTAAATTATTCTCTCAATAAGATTTCAACTTCGTTTAGTCCGCTTTTTCCTCTTCCGTAGATGGTTTAAGCTTTTCTCTTATTTTATCCGAAATCAAATCCATAACTTCAGGATGATTTTCGAGATAAAGTTTTGCGTTTTCTCGTCCTTGACCGATTTTTTCGCCGTTATAACTGAACCAAGAACCGCTTTTATCGATAAAACCGTGAGCGATAGCCATATCTAAAATACAGCCGGAATTAGAAATACCTTTCCCGAATATAATTTCAAATTCCGCGCTTTTAAAAGGAGGCGCAACTTTATTTTTTACGACTTTTACGCGGGTTTTACTGCCGATGATTTCCGAACCGTCCTTTATTTGGTCGACTTTTCTTACGTCCAAACGCACGCTGGAATAAAATTTAAGAGCTTTACCGCCGGTTGTTGTTTCGGGATTTCCGAACATAACTCCGATTTTATCGCGCAATTGGTTTATAAAAATAATACAAGTGTTCGATTTGTTACCAACGGCAATGATTTTACGCAAACATTGCGACATCAAACGAGCCTGTACGCCCATATGGCTTTCGCCCATATCGCCTTCGAGTTCCGAACGCGGGGTAAGAGCCGCAACCGAGTCCACTACTATCAAATCTACGGCGTTACTGCGTACCAAATAATCCAAAATATCCAACGCTTGCTCGCCGCTATCAGGCTGCGAAATATACAGTTCGTCTAAATTGATACCTAAATTTGCGGCATAAACAGGGTCCAACGCCTGCTCTGCATCGATAAACGCGGCGGTACCTCCCATTTTTTGGACTTGAGCTATAACGTGCAAAGTTACGGTTGTTTTACCGGATGCTTCCGGTCCGTAAATCTCTATGATTCTGCCTTTGGGCAAACCGCCTACGCCCAGAGCCATATCTAAAGGCAAACAGCCCGTAGGTATAACTTCTATATTGCGAGAAGCCGCGTAGCTTCCCAATTTCATTATAGAACCCTTGCCGAATTCTTTTTCGATTTGCAAAATAGTTTGCTCCAGCGCGTGTTTCTTATCGTCGGTCATATGTATATCTCCTTTTATATCTTAATTTGTAACAAATTTCTACTACTTTGTCAAGGTTTTATATATCAAAAATAACGCCATATTCGTAGCTTGCGCACGAATAGAATTTCTGTCGCCTGCAAAAACGTTTTGGTAAACGGAGACTTCCCTATCGGTAGAAATTCCAATATAACAAAGTCCTACTGGCAAACCTTCCTCAGCCGTCGGTCCTGCAAAACCGGTTATGGAAACCGCAATATCGCTGCCGTTTTTTCGTAATCCTTCCGCCATAGCTTGAGCAACTTGTTTTGAAACGACGCCGTGTTCGTCGATAAAATGCGGATTTAACCCTAAGCGTTTGCATTTAGACTGTATAGAATAAGTAACTATTCCTTCGTGCAATACGGAACTTGCGCCGGCGATATCGACTATAGAAGACGCTATCATACCTCCGGTTACAGATTCCGCCGTTGAAACGGTCTTTTTCAGTTTAATCAGCAAATCCACTACCGTTTTTGCCAAAGTTTGTTCTTCTTCGGCATAAACGTAGCCGTCGAATAGTCCGTTGACTTTTTCAAGTGTTTCCTGCACAAGCGGTTTTGAATATCGGGGAGGAAAAGTGATGACTATTTTGGTATCCAAATTTGATGTTTCACATCTATGTGAAACGCTGCGGTTGAGTTTGTTGAGCCTTGCAGAAACGTCTTTTTGCGACAAACCGAAAACTTTAAACGCATAACGCTTTAAACCGTTTTGTGTTTTAAGCAAGCTTTTACTCAAATAATTATCGTAAACGCAAGCGCATTCCTTAACGTCGTCGGGTATAATATAAACGTGGCATTTGTTATATTCGCCGTAACACGCACATTGGTAACCGAACGCCGCAGCAAAATGGTTAAAAGTTTCCGGCGCAATGCAAAGCTTGTCCATCACGTGCTGAGGCGGTATATCCGATTTTGTTAGCTTACAATATTGCAAAACGTTACGTTCCGCAAATTTATCGTAAAACATAGAAAGACTGAACGTTTCGGCAAAAAGCGAGCATAAATCTCCGACGTTTCCCACCAAAATCAACGCTTTGGCACCGCTTTCGATACAATTTTTGATATAAAGAGCTTTCGTAGCGGTTTTGTTGGAAAGCAGCAAATCTCGTTCTATCACGTCGTTATTTAAACGATTACAAATATACGAAACTGCCGGGCTATAATCTTTTGCTAATATTTTTATCATTTGCTTTCGAATACCTTTTTATTTTGTACCAAGTAAATAATTCCAGAAATAATCGTCATAATTACCGCGAAACCGAATACGATAACGGAAATAATCCACACTACGTCCGTATAATAAATTGACGAACTATAACCTGCAAATTCGTACCCCTCGAATAGTTTACCCGTATTCATAAGCATAAGCAAAGGCAAGCTTATATCTTGCAGTATAGTTTTGATTTTTCCGAAAACGTTGGCTTGCACTACGATACCTTTTGATGCCGCAATCATACGAACGGCGCTTATAAGCAGTTCGCGCGCAAGAATAAGTATAGAACCTACGGTCAACAACAACAGTCCGAAACTGCCTGCAAAGCCGTTAGGCATCGTAAAAATAGTGTTGTAGAAATATTGTAACGGATTTGTGGCAACAACGCAAAAAAGAGCGGCGCATACTAATATCTTATCCGCCATAGGGTCTAAAAGCTTGCCCAAATCGGTTACCATATTGTACTTTCTGGCTATATATCCGTCCAAAAAATCTGTAAAGCAACATAAAGCGAAAATACCTATAGCTATATAAGCGCTAAAACTGAAAGGTAAAAAATAGGCTACGATAAACAACGGAATCATACATATGCGCGATAAAGATAATTTATTCGGTAAGTTCATTTTCAGCTTCTCCCAACAAATCGTATTCGGCTGCTCCGGTAATCTTGACGTTATAAAAATTACCGGTAATCAACTCTTTTTTAGAAGTTATATGCACCGTTCCGTCAATTTCGGGCGACATAAAATACGTACGTCCTTTATAAAAATAGTACTCTCCGTCAAAATTGTCGTATTCGTCAATAACGCATTTATACACTCGGCCTACGTCTTTTTGATTCAATTCCGTTAAAACGCGGTATTGCGCGTTATACAATTTTTCGACATACTTATTTTTTTCTCGCTGCGATACTTGATTATCGTATTTTGCCGCAGCGGTGCCTTCTTCGCGCGAATAAGGGAAAAAGCCCACGTTTCGGAGTTTATACGCAAATAAAAACCGTTCGACTTCTTCTATCGTTGCGTTTGTTTCAAACGGAAAACCGCATATAAAAGTTGAGCGGGCGTAAATGTTTAACGAAGACAGTTTATCGAATAAATTTCTTATAGAAGCTCCGTTGGAACGCCTATTCATTTTACGGAGAATTTCGTCGTTTACGTGCTGCAAAGGAATATCAACGTATTTAACCACTTTATCGTTACGTACAATTTCGTCAAGAAGCTCATCGTTTAAAAGTTCGGGATAGGCGTATAAAATACGAATCCACTCGATTTGTTTTATTGAAGATAATTCTCTAATCAATTCGGTTAATTTGTATTCGCCGTACAAGTCTTTTCCGTAACGGGTAGTATCTTGAGCGACCAAAATAAGTTCTTTAACCCCTTTATCCGCAAGTTCTTTGGCTTGCGCCACTACCTTTTCCATTTTTACGGAACGGTATCTGCCGCGAATATACGGAATAAGACAATACGTACAGTAGTTATCACAGCCGTCGGCAATTTTTAAATAAGCGACGTGAGGAGCCGTAGTTAGAATTCTGGAGCCGAAAGCCACCTCATCACTACACGTATGATAAAACTTGCGTTCACCGTTTAAAGCCGAATTAACGACGTTACATATATTATGATAATCGTTAATTCCCAGCACGGCGTCGACCTCGTTCAATTCGTTAAAAACTTCCTCGCCGAATTTTTCGCCCAGGCAACCGGTAATAATAACTTTTTTACATTTGCCGTGATCTTTATAACCGCTCATCTCCAAAGCCGTTTCTATAGCTTCGCGCCGGGCGGACTCTAAGAACGCGCACGTGTTAACGATTATAACGTCCGCTTCGCGCGGGTTCGGAGTAATTACAAATCCGCCGTTAACCAATTCGGATAACATTATTTCTGTATCTACACGGTTTTTATCGCAACCGAGAGATACTACGCCTACTTTTGTACTCATAAAAGTTACCTAATCCTGCATATCCGGAAATAACGAATCTATTTCGTCTAAAGAAATTAAAACGCGTAAAGGTTTAGAACTCGGGTCGCTTGGCGACAGCTCCTCAACGTACTTAAGTTTCTGCAAAGAATCCATAATACGTCCCGCGCGGTTAAATCCTATTCCCAAATTTCGTTGAATCGAAGCTATCGAAGCTTTGCCTCCGTTTTTCTCTAACCAATAACGCAACGCCTTTTTACAGTAAGGGTCGAGCTGAGCTTCCTTGCTAACGGGTTCGGCCTCGTTCGCTTCTTCGGGTTCCGGCTTGACGAATATGGCGTCGTTGATTTTGGGGTCGTAATAAACTTCGTTAGAAGCTTTGGAAAATTCTACAAGCGAACGTATTTCGTCGTTAGATATATATGCGCCTTGTACGCGAACGGAATCCGACGCGCCGGCATCGACGAACAGCATATCGCCTTTACCCAAAAGCTTTTCGGCCCCGCCGCCGCCTAAAATAGTAGAACTGTCGGCTTGAGATGCGACTTTGAGCGCCATACGGCAAGGTAAATTAGCCTTTATCGTACCGGTTATAACGTCTACGCTGGGGCGCTGAGTGGCAAGAACTATGTGAATACCTGCGGCTCTCGACTTTTGCGCCAAACGCATAAGTTTCTGTTCGAAAGCTTTTTTGCTGACGGACATCAAATCGGCCAACTCGTCGACAACGAATACCAAATACGGCAATTTTTGAGTTATTTGAGGATTTATCCTACTGTTATACTCGCTTATATTTCCTACTCCGCTTTGACGGAAAAGTTGATATCGCGCTTCCATCTCGTTAATCAAATAATCCATGCCCGAAAGCGCGTCTTGTACGTTGGTTATCGCTTCGGCGGTAAGCATATGAGGAATACCGTTATAACGAGATAATTCCACGAATTTCGGGTCTACCATCAAAAACCGTACGTATTCTGGACTGTATTTATATATCATGCTGACGATAAGACAGTTAAGACATACGCTTTTTCCCGAACCCGTCGTACCCGCAATAAGAAGGTGAGGCATATCAGCCAAATCGGCGACGACAACCTTGCCGGTAATTTCGCGTCCTATTGCAAACACAAGTTTACCTTTTCCCTTTTCAAATTCCTGCGATTCAAGCAAACTGCGCAAAACAACCGAAGATTTAACTTTGTTCGCAACCTCTATACCGACTAACCCTGTACCGTGTATAGGCGCTTCGATACGTATATCCTCCTGCGCTTCTACGCACGCTTTAATATCGTCGGAGTATTGTTTAAAATCGCCCATACGCGTTTTTTGCGACAAAACTTTGAACGTGTAACGCGTTACGGAAGGTCCGACTATGATATCGACGTTTTCTACTTTAATACCGAAAACGGACAATTTATTTACGATGGCTTGAGCGGAACGCTCTCTGTCGTCGGCTTCGTGGTCTTCCGAAATAGTTACGTCGTTTAATAGTTCGAAAGGCGGAATATTATAATCTAAGTAACGGTGAATTTTTTGACTTTCGTCGTATTCTTTTTTAGAAATAAAATCGAATCCGTTTTGCTCGTATTTACCGTCTATCGTGTCTACGCGAGGCACCGCTACGATTTCGTCGTCATTTATGCGCGGCTTAGAAGGTTTTTCCTTTACTACAGGATTGCGTTTTTCTTCCGAAACCGAAGGTTTGCTTTCCGAAATCGGTTGTTCCGCGATTACTTCCTTTACTGTTTCTTGGGATACGAACGGAGTATAAACGGTTGAGGAAAAATCGTCTTTTTCGGAAAGAGAATCATCCACAACAACGTCCGTTACGTCGACGGGGTCTAAATTTACTTCGCGTTTTTCCTCGTTAACGCTTGACCGAACGGGAGCGACAGAAATCTCTTTTTCTTTAACTTCCGGCTGAAACGGCGACTTATCTTCTTTAAAAGGAGAAGTAATTTTCCAATCGTTAGAAGAAACTTCTTCACGATTGTCGCTTTGCTGCGACGGAGCGCCGTAGTATCCTCTTACTATAAAATCGTCATCGGCGTTTTTCTTTGACGTTTCCTTATTCTTAGAAGAAAAAAACGAATTACCGCTGTCGCTTTTATCATTCGGCTGAGTCCCGAACAGAATATCCTCGGCTTGAGACTTATCGTAATTCTTTTTCGAGCCGTCTATTTGAGATTGCTGGGCAACGTCGAATCGTTCTTCGCCGCTTTTTTTAACTACGGGGTCGGGCGATATCGTCAACTCTTGATTTTCAAAAAGAATTTTATACGCTTTTTCTCTTGCGATATCCGCAGACTCATTTTCGATTTCAGGCAATCCGACAGTCGCTTGAGAAGGAGCGATATCGTCTTCTTTTTGCTTTTTCGACGTCAAAGTGAGTTTTCCGGTAAAATAGCTGTAGAAAAAATCGCCGCATACGTATACCGTCCATCCCAGCAAAGCAACTACGACCACCATTGCGCCGTAAATCGTTAATACTTTTTCAAGAGCAAAAGCTAAAATTCCGAAAACAACGCCGCCGAAAGTCGGTAATCCTTGTAAATCGTCGTAATAATGATATACTAAACCGATATATTCTTTGAAATTTTTGGGAATATAAGTAGTCGTTAAAATATGAACGAAAAGAACTATCGCAACAAACATTAAAACGAAATGCACAACGTATTTAGCGGGAATTTTGATGCTTTTTCCCGCCAAAACAAACGAGCAAGCAATAATGACGGCTGCCATTAAACCGTAAAACGACATACCGAAACTGCCAAGGAAAAAATTGGCGAAATATTTAAATCCGGAATTAAAATATCTACCGCAAAAAGCCACTATAATCAATATAGAAGCTAACGAAATGCCTATACTACAAGCGACCTTTTTTCCAACGCTGACTTTAGTCGTTTTCAAAACGCTTCCTCCCAAAATCAAATTATACGTTCGAGTTTGCAACGTTATTTACTCTGTTTGCAAACCCGCGCGTACAAAATCGTTCAAAATATATTATACAATATAAGTTCGAAATAATCAACAATTCAGCAAAAGAAATAAAGAATCTATAAAAACCATAACAGTGCTAAAACTAATACGAGTTTCAGATTATTGGCGTTATTTGATTTTTAACTTCGCGACAAAATCGTACTGTTTAGATTGCGGTCCTACGTAAGCGCAGGCATACGGTTTAAGAAACAGTTCCGCAATTTCATTGACATCGTCTATCGTTACCGCGCGATAATTTTCCACTTCCTTATCCAAGTTAAATAATTCGTTAAACTTAAGCATGGAACGACCGTAAAGCCTCATCAAAGTTAAGTTGCTTTCGGAGTTCATATATAGGCTGTTAACCGCCTGAGTTTTAGCTCGGTTAAACTCTCTTTCGGTTATGCCGTCGTTAAGCATCGTTTCCAATTCGCATTCTATCAGCTTGCAAGCTTTTTCCGCATTCTCAGGACTGAGTCCCGCGTAAATTTCAAACGTGCCGCCTTTTTTATAATATGAAGGATAAGAATACACCGAATATGCCAAACCGTTTCGCTCGCGGATTGCCTGGTTCAATCTACTGGACATTCCGCCTCCCAATATGGACGCAAACATATTATTTGCAAAACGCTTCGAAGAATCGAACGGGAAACCTCCCCAAGCGAATTGCAAATGCGCTTGCTCGATTGGCTTAAATAAATGAAGAAATAAATCCGAATATTCAATCGAAGGTTCTTCCGGCGTATTAGAATAGCCGCCTTTAAAATTACTATCGAAATATCTTTCTATAAGTTTTTCTAATTTATCGAATTCGAATTTTCCGCAGACAGAAATCACGGTATTAGCGGGAGTATAGAATTTATTTTTAAATTTCGATATACTATGTCTGTCAGAATATTTGATATTGTTAGGGTTACCGAGAATAGTTTGCCCCAAAGTCTGCTTATCAAACAATGCTTTAGACACTAAATCCTGACTCAAGTCGTCGGGAGTATCTTCACACATTTTTATTTCTTCCAAAACGACGCTCTTTTCACGTTCGAATTCGTCGTCCGGAAAGGTTGCGTTAAAATACATATCACTCAAAACGTCGATACACTTTTCGATATCCGTATACGCGCTCTTTGTATAAAAGCACGTATTATCTTTAGAAGTATAAGCGTTTATATTAGCGCCTATATCGTCGATTGTTTCGCTGATTTGAAGAGACGTACGCTTTTTCGTCCCCTTAAATAACAAATGCTCTATAAGATGCGAAAAACCGTTGTTTTTTTCATCTTCTTTTACGCAGCCAACGTCGACAAAAATGCCTAACGATACCGTATAAACGCTGTCCATTTGTTTTGCAACCAGTCTTAGTCCGCTGGAGTACTGTTTGTAGAAGTCCATATTTCTCCTATATTTTTACTAACCGGCACGATCGAGAATCCTTTATCAACATAGTATTTGACAATATCGTCAAGCGCTTCCGCAGTATGTTTAGTCGGATGCATCAAAATAAGTTCTCCGCTGCCGGTATCTTTTGTCGCGCGGCTATAAACTGTATTTCTGTCTTTGTCGCGCCAATCTATCGTATCTCTAGACCACATAATCGTTCGGTACCCGTTATTTTTTGCAGCGTTCAACGTATCGGTAGAAAAATCTCCGCTCGGAGGCGCGAATAACGTCATATTTACACCCGAACACTCGAATACAAGTTTGCCGCAGGACACTATTTCTTTAACGTTATCTTCGTAACTCAATTTGCCATGCTCTTTGTGATGATAACCGTGATTGCCTATTTCATGACCGCTATCGACTATTTTTTGAAGCACGTCGGGATATTGCGACACCCAATAACCGCCGACGAAAAATGTCGTTTTGACGTCATACTTATCAAATATATCCAAAATTTCGTCTATATATTCAGTACCCCAATAAACGTTTATCATAAGGGATACTTGCTTTTCTCCTATGCCTTTATAAATCGGACTGCCGTCGTTATTCTTAAAGACGTTTGTGGTCGCGCCTACAAATCCAACGGCAGCCACAGCCACAATCAGCAGTAACAAAACGATATTGGAAACAACGTGTGTAAATACTCTGTTTTTCATACAAATCACCTAGAATATTATATTTAAAATATTCGGCAAATTGCACTTTTAAACTTAAATTGTTGTCATATTTTATATGCAAGAGTAATCATTTCTACGTACGGAGGCGGATACGCTCAAAAGAATAATGCAGTCGTTTTCGGAACCGTTTCTTTTACATATATTATATTTGCCCCATCCGCGCACCGGCGAATAGGGCAAAAATCATTTGCTTAGACGCAATTTTACAACTTTTTTACAAGCTTAAGATCGATTCTACCCTTATCGTCCAACTTGATTACCTTTACGACAACAGTATCGTCGAGATTAACGATGTCTGTTACTTTTTCCACGCGTTCTTTGGCAAGCTTGGAAATATGAATCATACCGTCCTTACCGGGAGCAAGTTCAACAAACGCTCCGAAATCCAAAATGCGCACGACCTTTCCGGTAAATTCCTCTCCTACTTCCGGGTCTTTTGCGATTGCCAAAACCATACGTTTTGCCTTATCGGACATTTCTTGGTCCGCTGTTGCAATAAATACCGTACCGTCGTCGGTGATATCGATTTTAACGCCGGTCTCGTCGATAATTTTGTTGATTACTTTTCCGCCGCTGCCGATAACTTCTCTGATTTTATCGGGATCGATATTAAACGAAATGATTTTAGGCGCGTATTTCGAAAGCTCTTTTCTCGGAGCGGGCAATACTTTCAGCATTTGTTCAAGAATGAATAATCTGCCTTGACGCGCTTGTTCCAAAGCCGTACGCAAAATCTGTTCGTCGATTCCTTTTATTTTTATGTCCATTTGAATAGCAGTTATACCCTGACTGGTTCCCGCAACTTTAAAGTCCATATCTCCCAAGAAATCTTCTAAGCCTTGAATATCAGACAGTATAGCTACTTTAGAACCGTCTTCCGACTTCATAAGCCCCATCGCTATTCCGGCAACAGGCGCTTTGATAGGCACTCCCGCATCCATAAGAGCAAGCGTAGACCCGCATATACTTGCCTGAGACGTACTGCCGTTGCTGCTTACGACTTCCGAAACAGTACGTATCGCATACGGGAAATCCGCTTCGCTCGGAATAACCGGATCCAAAGCTCTTTCGGCCAATGCTCCGTGTCCTATTTCGCGTCTGCCCGGGCTGCGCAGAGGTTTAGCTTCTCCTGTAGAATATCCAGGCATATTATAATGATGCATATAACGCTTAAACGTATCGTTATCGTCTAAGTTTTCCAGCTTTTGAACTTCGCTTATAGTTCCCAGTGTTGCCGTTGTTATAACCTGCGTCATACCGCGCGTAAATACGCCGCTGCCGTGTACGCGGGGAAGAATTCCCGCTTCACACCAAATAGGACGAATTTCCGTAAGTTTTCTTCCGTCGGGGCGGACACCCTCGTTTAAAATCCTTGCGCGAACTTTCTCTTTCGTCATTTTGTACAAAACGTCGCCGATTTCATCAACGACTTCGGGATTAACCCGTTCAAAATGTTCGGTTACTTTACGCTCTACTTCGTCCTGATTCGCTTGCCTTTCGTATCTGTCGAAAGTCTTAAGCGCGTCGGTCAACATTTTATCCGCGTACTCTCTTATGACGGCTTCGTGGTCAGCTGCAGGGAGATGCAATTCTATATCTTTCTTCGGTTTTCCAACTTCTTTAGTTATAAATTCTATAAAAGCGCATTGCTCTTTTATAGCTTCGTGTCCGAACAAAATCGCATCCAACATTTCCTTTTCGGAAATTTCGTTAGCACCCGCTTCAACCATCATGATAGCGTCTTTAGTTCCAGCCAAATTTAAACTAAGTTTGCTATGTTCTTTTTGCTCTGCAGTCGGATTGATTATGTACTTTCCGTCAACGTATCCTACAACTACACTTCCGGTAGGTCCTGCAAAAGGAATATCCGAAATCGACAATGCAATAGAACTGCCCATCATAGCGTACACTTCGGGCTGTATATCCGGCTCGACAGACATCGCGGTAGATATTACCGAAACATCGTTCAAAAATCCTTTGGGAAACAGCGGTCTGATCGGTCTGTCGATTAGACGAGACGTCAAAATCGCCTTGTCGCTGGCCCTGCCTTCTCTTTTCTTAAATCCGCCGGGTATCTTACCGACAGAGTACATTTTTTCTTCGAAATCTACTCCTAAAGGAAAGAAATCGATTCCGTCTCTGGGCTTGTCCGCCAACGTAACGTTAGTCATAACAACGGTTTCACCGCACGATACCATACAAGAGCCGTTGGCTTGTTCGGCGTATTTGCCTACTTCAACCGATACGGTTCTTCCTCCGATTTCCGTTTCGAAAATACAAAACTCTCTATTTCCGATTTTGCCTTCTTTTTTTCTGAATTTTTCCATTACTTCTACATCTCCTTACACTATATTTCCATAGAAAAACGACTCATGCCGTCTTTCGGTAAAAGACTATATATTACTAGACACTAAATTGAAGTTAAACAAGAAAAAAGGAGAAGGACGAATATAATCAGCCCCGTCTCCTTCTTTTTGCGCTTATTTACGAAGACCCAAATCCGCAATAATCTTACGATATTTTTCAATATCGGTTTGTTTAAGATAGTCCAATAGTCCCTTTCTGCGACCTACCATTTGAAGCAAACCGCGTCTGGAGTGATGGTCCTTTTGATGGGTTCTCAAGTGCTCTGTCAAATGATTGATACGTTCGGTCAGCAAAGCGATTTGAACTTCAGGCGAACCCGTATCTCCTTCTTTTCTGCCAAATTTAGCAATAATTTCTTGTTTAGTCATTTTTTTCTCCTTAATTTATATTTGCCGCAAACAACGAAAGAAGTCGGAGTCGTCTAGTCTCGTTGTAAACGGTAGTTAACTGATGATTATTCTTCGTCGGCTTTTGCGCCCAAATTCTCGGGTTTTTCAAGTAAAGATTTTCTCGAAAGCGTAATACGCTTGTTTTCCCCGTCGAATTCCAATACTTCTACTTCGATTTCGTCTCCTACTTTCAAAGCTTTGTTTATATCGTCCAGCCACTCCCAAGATACGTTAGAAACGTGAAGGAGTCCGTCTATATTTTTGTCGAGTTCGATAAACGCGCCGAACGGCATTATACGAGCTACTTTTCCTTTAACAACTGTGCCCACAGGGAATTTTTCTTCGGCAAGCTGCCAAGGTTGAGGTTGTAGCTGTTTATAGCCCAAAGAAACTCTGTTCTTTTCTCTGTCGAGCGCAAGCACCACAAACTCGTAAACACTCCCTATTTCCAAAACGTCCTGAGGTCCTTTTACGTGTTCCCAAGCAAGGTCGGAAGTATGAGCCAAACAATCGAATCCTCTGACGTCGACAAACGCTCCGAAAGAGGCAAAACGAAGTACTTTTCCTTCTACGATTTCTCCCACTTCGATATTATTCCAAAATTCGTCTTCTTTGGCTTTCTTTTCGGCAAGCAAAATCGCTTTTTGGCTGGCGAATATCACGCGTTTATTGTCGTCGACTTTATCCGGTCCGCTTACAACCAAGCGAAGCGTTTTGCCAAGATACGTATCCAAATTTTTAACGTAACCGATTTTGATTTGAGATGCGTGAACGATTACCGTATAGCTGCCCAACTTACCCGTTAAGCATTCTTTTCCGACGCGGGTCATGGTTAGTTGAAATTCTTTGCCTTCTTTTATATCGGCAACAAGCGCGTCATCCTTGTATCTTTCGTCGATTACTTTTTTAGAAAGAGTAATACCCTTATCCATGGAAATTACAGCGCACTCTAAAGTATCGTCGGCGTTGAGATTAGCCTTTGCCGTTTGATAGTCGCCGTCCAAAGACAATTCTTCGTTAGGAATAAAGCCTTCCTTTTTAGAAGTAGGTATGCTAACGTAAACACCGTCGTCGCTTACCAACACAATACGACATTTAACTTTTTGACCAAGCTTATATCTGTGTCCTTCTTTCATTTCGGATACGGCTTTCGCCAACATCGCTTCGTCTTTACCCATAGTTTTTTCTTCCGTGTTAACGGAAGTAATCTCGACGTTTACGTCGGATGTTACCGTTTCTACCGAAACAGTGTCTTTTGCATTTTCAATCATTCTTTCCAAAACCCCCTTAATCAACTCGGTAGGAGTTGATGCGCCTGAAATAATACAGACATTTTTACATTTTGACAAGTCAATATTCTCACAACTACCATCGGTAAGCAAGGCGCGACAATTTTGTTTGGCGATTTCGTACAATCTGTTGGTATTAGAACTGTTTGCATCGCCTACCACAACTGTCAGATCGCATTTACGGGACAGCATTTGGGCATTATATTGCCTTTGTAAAGTAGTATAACAAATAGTATTAAATATTTCAAGCGTTTTTACCCTATCTGTGGAAATATTTTGCAAACTTTTTTCAAACAATCTGTTATCAAAGGTTGTTTGAAACATAATCAAAACTTTATCGGAATTGTCAATGCTCAACTTGCTTTTACCGTCGAAAACTATCGCGGAATTATTACACCAACCGTTTACGCCTACGATTTCGGGGTGCTTGGCATCCCCGACAAGCACTATCTGATAGCCTTTGGCGTAATACTCAGCAGCTTTACGCTGAATCGCTTTTACGGAGGGACAAGTTGCATCTACGATTTCGATATTACGCGAATTTGCAATTTCGTAAACGCTTTTCGATACTCCGTGCGCGCGGATTACAAGCGTAGCACCGTCCGGCACGTCGCTAATATTCTCTACGAAAACGATACCTTTTGCGCGCAGTTCTTCCGTAACGCTTTGATTATGCACTATCTGTCCAAGACAATAGGCTTTTTTGTTCAACGAAATCGCTTTTTTCAAAGCGGTCGATACTCCGTTGCAGAAACCCGAATCTTTGGGAATATAAATTTTCACTGAACGTCGTTCTCCTCGTCAACGTCAAACGGCTGCAGATTTTGAGCTATTTGCTTTTTCAGTGTCCGCTGCTTATTATTATACGCCTCGATTTTGGCAATTTCTTTAGGCGTACGTTTACGTCTTTTTATGCCTTCATCAGATAAAATACCGTTTAATTGCAATCTCAAAGCGTCCATCTTTTCTTTTATTATGTTAGTCGCTTCGGCTAAAGTATCGTGATTTATAGGTTTATCGTAAAACTCTTTTAATTCGAATTCGTCCCCTATAATCATATAGTTTTTAAGACAAGCGCGAGTTTTATCCCAAATATAAAACGGTCGCAAAGGAGAATGCGTTTTTATAGCGAACAAAGCCGCGCCCGAGTGAAATTCCTGCAAACAATCCACATTGGGATTGCGGGTTCCTTCGGGAAAAAGACAAACCGCTTTATCGTTTTTAAGTAAACGCAATATGGTTTTCGTCGCGTTCATATCTACCTCTCCGCGTCTTACAGGAACGCATTCCAAACCGTCGAAAACCCAGCGTAAAAAAGGTATTTTTCTAAATTCGGCTTTGTAAACGAAAGATATGAAATTCTTTGTCCACATCGTAAAAATAAGAGGGTCCCATCCGGAAACGTGATTACCCACTATCAACGATTTTTTATTTTTAATATTTCTTTCCCCGTATACTCTTATCGGAAAAAAAGGTCTGACGGCGACTTTAGCCACACTGGCAACAGCCCTTACGAATTTTCCCATACTACTCCCTACTGATAAACCTACTTACAATATACGATTGTAACAAATTAGGTTTATTTCGTCAACGAAACTCAATAACTTCAATATAGGTTTGATTATTCGCCTATGCTACGATACGTTTTTTTGCACTTTTATTATAAATCTTTTCTTAAATCCGAAGCTCTTCCCAAATAACAATGCTTACACACGTCTTGCGCTAATTTCTGCGTTAAAACGCAAACTCGCAAACAATGGTCCAACGAATTTTCAACGCGCATTTCCTGCAAACACATGAAAGCGACGTTACCGGCGTTAAAAAATTTACGAACGGACTCTGCCGGATAACAAGCGTCCAAATCTTCGGTCGAACTGAATATTACGGCGTCAACGTCCGTAATATCGAGATTATTTAAATTCAAAATACTTTCTACCAACGTTACGGCTTTTGCAGCGATGTCGCAAACGGTGTTTTCGCAGCACACAGCTCCTCTTATAGCGCCCATACCATACCTCAATTACAACTTGCGCTTTTACCCGCCGAATAGCCGGTAGATAACGCTATTTGAATATTAAATCCGCCGGTATAAGCGTCAACATCCAATACCTCGCCGCAAAAATATAAATTCTTGACAAGTTTGCTTTCCATAGTGGATGAATTTACTTCCTTTACGTCGACTCCCCCTGCCGTTACGATAGCAAAGTCGATACTATCCGTACCAAGGTACTTAAAACTCAGCGATTTAATAACTTTTATCAATTTGTTTCTTTCTGAAAAAGTAATTTGATTCACTTTCTTATCAAGCGGAATTCCGCTTAAACGAGCAACGGTTTTAATAAGTCGTTCGGGCAATAAATCATCCAACGCATTGATAAAATTTTTATTCATCTTTTTTGAAAAATCTCTTAAAATACGCGCGTCTAATTTTTCGCAGTCCAATGCCGGCTTCAAGTCTATCGCTACGAATAAATTTTCGGATTTTATTTTGTTAATTCTCGAAGACAATGTTAAAACTGCCGGTCCCGTAACGGCGTCTTTGGCAAAAAGCATTTCTCCGAACTCAGAGTCGATAACACGCTCATTATCCTTCAAGCTAACAAGGACATTTTTTAAAGCAAGTCCTTCTAGCTCGGCAACGTCGGCGCACAACAAACGGCACAATGCAGGACGAACGTCAACAATCTTGTGTCCTAGTTTACGCGCAAAAACGTACCCGTCTCCGGTACTGCCCGTAGAACCGTAACTCACGCCACCGGTAGCGATAATAACCTTATCAAAACATACTATGTCTGAAATAGTAGTCAATAAAAAGCCGTTTTTATCAAGTTCAACAGATAATATTTTGCAGTTCAGCCGCAAATTCACATTATTTTCACGTAAAAGTCCGGCAAACATTTTTATTACGTCGCTAGATTTATCCGAATTGGGAAAGACCCTGTTGCCGCGTTCAGTCTTAAGCGCCAAACCATGTCGTTCGCAAAAATCCATCGCGTCGCTCGGCGTAAACTTAAATATCGAACCGTACAAAAACTTGCCGTTATTTACTACGTTTGTCAAAAACTCCTGCGGAGCACAATTATTCGTTAGATTGCAGCGCCCCTTTCCGCTAATATAAAGCTTTTTACCTATTTTCTCGTTTTTATCAAAAAGCGTAACGTCCGCTCCGTTTTGCGCCGCGGTTATTGCGGACATAAATCCCGAAGGACCGCCTCCAATTACAGCAATTCTCATTTTTCCAATTTTTTGCATTTTATTAACGCCGAAGTATCTGTGCGCAAAACAGACACAGGAGTTATAGTTATAAACCCTTCCTCCAATAAAGGAACGTCCGTTCCGTCATTGCCGATAACCGGCTGCCTGTCGCCTAATATTCGCCATATGTCTCCGTCGACACGTTCAAACCTATCTTTAAACAATCTGTGCAAACCGAGCGAACAAACCTTAACGCCTATTATCTCCGACATTGGCAAATCTGGAACGTTTATGCTAATCAAATTAGTTTCGCCGCAAACCGCAGCCAATTCGTTTAGATTTTCCGCAAGGTATTCGACCGTAGACGAAAACGAGCCGCCGTCTGCATGCCAACCTTTACGGGACAGAGCTATACTTTTTATATTCTGCATCACGCCTTCTTCCGCCGCAGCGACAGTACCGGAATAAATGACGGCAAAACCGTAGTTTTCGCCGTTATTGGGACCCGAAACAAGCAAGTCGAATTTTACGCCCAACTCGCAAGCGGCAAATTTTACACAATCGGCAGGCGTTCCCGAACAGGTATACGCGCAAGTTGCTCCGCAATAAGCGTCCAGCTTGCGAATTTCAAGATTTTTATAGAGATTAACCGAGTGAGAATAGGCGGAACGCTGACCGTCAGGCGCGACTACGTAAACGCTATGTCCACAACTTGCAAGTTTTTCAGTCAATAGCATCAGTCCGACGCTTTCATATCCGTCGTCGTTTGTCAATAAAATATTCATTTTTGTCTCCGTATAATCTTTAATTCAATCGATTGTCTTTTAAGATGCGACTTACAAATTTTTTAAATATTCAACTTCAGAATCGTTCAAAAACCGATATTCGCCCCTATTCAGTCCGCCCAAACGCAAATCGCCCACGGCTATTCGCTTTAAAAACTCGACTTCTTTTCCTACCGCTTCGAACATTTTTTTCACTTGATGATTGCGGCCTTCGTGAATCGTTACCTCGCAGCGAGTATGATGTTGGTCCTGCTCGACGATTCGCACTTTAGCTCGCGCCGTTTTCACGCCGTCAATCAATACGCCTCGTTCCATTTGCAACCGCTCGTTTTCTTTCAAAACTCCCGATATACGGCAAACGTACGTTTTGTTGATTTCGTTACGAGGATGAGTCAACTTATTGGACAAATCGCCGTCGTTAGTAAGCAAAAGCAAACCCTCGGTATCGTAGTCCAATCGGCCTACGGGATACAAACGCGCTTTAACGTCGACAAAATCCATTACGGTTTTTCGTCCCAAATCGTCTTTTACCGTCGTTACGCACCCTTTCGGTTTGTTTAGCATTATATAATACAACTTTTGTTTGTCGCCTACTCTTTTGCCTCGAACCGTTACGTGAGAATTATCGTCCACGATTTGTCCAAGAGCTGCAGTTTTTCCGTTGACCTTTACGAAACCTGCGGATATTAACTCATCGCACTCCCTACGGCTTCCTATGCCGCAATCGGCCAAATACTTATTAAGTCTTAACATAATACTTTTCACCCTAATTCTATACGTAATACAACCTACGCCGCGGCAATCCGACAACGCGCGCATAACGCATACGTTTTTTTATACGCAACAGCCGCATTTAAAATCGACGGCTTCTATCTTAAACGGTTCTGTGCATCAACCTAATATTTCTTATAATACAATAGTAACTGTTTATCAAAAAAAAAGCAAGCGTTTACCAAAACGTCAGTAATATATAATATATTTTTTATAATAATCTCTATAAAAAAAGACGGGATTTGATATTGTCAAATCCCTAGTCTAAAACAGAATTTTTTGTTATAAATTTCAACTTAACGGAGTCAAATCACGAGAACAAATCAATTTGCCGTTTAACGATATGCGTATTTCCTGCCTATCGCAGTTTAATTCAATTTCTGTCGTTAACGTTTCATCGTCTTTGATTGGATAAGAGAAACGCTCTCGGCAAACGTAATATACGTTCTTTCCGTTCTTCTTTATATATCCGCATACTTTATTTTGAGGAACAACATTTACATACCTGTAATTTGAAAACGCCGTATTAAGCATTGACTCCGTTTCTTCGAACATAGGTCCGCAGTTCAGCACGACTACCACAACCTGCATACCGTTACGAGTAGCGCTGCCAACAAAACATCTGCCGGCTTTTTTAGTATATCCGGTTTTTACCCCGTCGGCATATTCAAAATTAGTCAGAAGCTTATTTTTGTTAACCAAAACTCTGTCGTATTCAAACCCTTCGTTAGCTATTCGATACGTTCTGGCAGAAACTATTTTTTTAAACACAGGATTTTTTAAAGCCTCGCAAGTTATAGTTGCCAAATCCTTTGCAGACGTATAATGATTATCGTCGTGAAGACCGTGCGGATTTACGAAATTACTGTCGACGCAACCCAGTTTTCTCGCGGTACAGTTCATAAGTTCGGCAAATTTTTCTATACTTCCCGAAGTGTGCAACGCCAATGCGACCGCAGCGTCGTTACCGCTGCGCAGCATCAAGCCGTACAGTAACTCGAGAACGGTTAAATGTTCGCCGCTTCTTAAATATATAGAAGAGCCTTCTATTCCGCAAGCTTCGGGAGGTATTTCCACTACGTCGTCCAAATTGCAATTATTTATAACCGTAAAAGCAGTAACGATTTTGGTTGTACTTGCCATCGGCAAATGTTCGTCAGCATTTTTTTCGTACAAAATTCGGTTAGACGAACGCTCCATTACTACGGCGCTTCGCGCAGACGTGGCGAACTCAGGCTGCTCGCCGAATGCAAACATTCCGCCGGTCATCAACAGTATAAAAATAAAAGCCGCTATAATAAATAATTTGTAAGTTCCGTCTTTTTTCATCAGTCTTTTTTAAAAGTATTTACAACGTCTTTCGCTACGTCGAAAATCTTTTCAAACGTATTGCTTCGTTCCGTGTCCAATACTTTTACTCCGTCTTTATTGATAACTAAAAAACACACGGGGGTTAAACTCGCTCCTCCGCCCGAACCGCCGGCAAAATTACTATCGATATCGCTATTAAAATTTCGCTTGCGATTCTTATTTCCGTATTCGCCTCCGCCGGCCATAAAAGCGAAATTTATTTGCGAAACAGGCAAAACCGTCGTGCCGTCCATAGTAACAAGAGGTTTACCTATAATAGTATTGACTTCGGCAACTTTACTTAAATTGGAAACCGCCGCTTCTACGATTTCGCTGATTTGCGCATCCATAATTGTACTCCTTGTTTAAGCAAACGAAATGATAGTTCTGCAACGTTGAAACTTGACGCGATTTGAATACGCGCGTTACTTTCTTCTATGCAAGCCAAAACCCGCGAAGAAATCCGACAACATGATACGCCGCACGCAATGCGCGTAGCTAATGCGCAGATTATATTTTCCGCTAAAATCGCTTGCGCGGAAACGTTTGACAAATTGTTTAGAACCGATACGCTCAAACTATCTATCGTTACGCATTTTAACAAATTGACTCCATTATCGGCGTTTATTTGCATCATATTTACTTCCGTTTTCACCGTACCGTCGCATATAAGCTTTACCCCGCGCACTAAAACAGTTTCGTTAAAAACTTTCACGCGATAAATTCGCGCGTTTATACACGCCTTAAGTTTGTGAAAATATACTTTGACGTTCACACGGATGCGTATTGGGGCAAAAGCCAACAATACAAATATCAACGCTGCAGTGCAAACTACCATACTGATATTGTGATATAAAAAGATTAAAAATATACGGATTTATTTAGAATTAAAACGAATACGAAAAACGACGCTATAAAAAAATCAAATTAACAATACAACCGAATAACAAATCTCTCCTATACTTAGGCTCGTTACTTAGTCTGGTATACTGCACCACATATTCAAAGTGCAAGTCTTACGTCAACGGCAAAGTAAAAAACGTTATACGCGCGTAATAATCAAATAAAATGTATCGTTATTTTTGAGTATATCTTTTAAATATAAGCTCAGTATTCTGCACAATCGGTTATTTTATTCGTATTTAACTATTATGTCTGTAATATTATTCTATAAACAACGATTTTTAGTGATAATTATAAAAATTTGCAAGTTACATATACTTAGATTATGAAAAAAGCATTTGTGATTTTATTGCTAACCGCACTATTATTGTGCTTGATACCGTCAAACGCATCCGCTGCAGAGCAAATGCCCGATACGAATACAGTATCGCTTCCGATACTTATGTACCATAGCGTCTTAAAAAGCAAAAGCGGAACTTATATAGTGTCGCCCGCTCAGCTCGAACAAGATTTTAAACGTATAGTAGACAAAGGATACACTTCCGTTACAACGCAGCAAATCGTCGATTATGTAGACGGCAAAGGAGCGTTGCCGCCCAAACCGATACTTATCACGTTTGACGACGGACATTATAATAATATTTATTATGCAAAGCCGTTGCTGGAAAAGTACGGTCTTAAAGCGCTCATAAACGTAATAGGAAAATTCTCCGATTTCACCACCGCATCCGGAGATACCGATAACCCCAACTATTCTCACGTTACTTGGGAAGAAATTGCCGAACTTTCACACGGTAACGTATTCGAAATAGGAAATCACACCTACAATATGCATAATTACAAACCGCGATTCGGTATTTCCCAAAAATGCGGCGAAACCGACGAACAGTACGTACGGGCATTACAAAGCGACATCGGAAAACTGCAAAAAATACTTTTCGAAAACACGGGCAAACAATGTAAAGTACTTGCTTATCCGTTCGGTAAATACAATCAACTTGCGGAAAAAACATTAGAAAATATGGGATTTAGAATAATGTTAACTTGCAACGAGGGTGTCAGTTGCATCAAAAAAGGCGAAAAACAAAGCTTATACAAACTTAAACGAATCAACCGCAGCGGATTATACGACGTCGATACCGTATTTGCAAAGATAGAAAATATTAAATAAACATTATTAGCGCCTATACGATAATCAGCACTTTATCGGCGTTAAGATTAGTTTGAGACATTTCAAACATTCAATAAGTTTTCACACTACAACTTTGCGTTCTAAAATTTCAATATTGTCAAATTGTAGTTTTTAGCGTTAAATTATTACAGTATTATTCAGTTTACAATATGTAATTTAGGCGACTTAACGTACTTCGCCCAAAAAACCGTAACCTGATATCAAAAATCTCATATCATTTTCCGCTTAAACCGCATTTTACCAAAACGATAATCGGAAAATTAACGCGTTGACAAACAGTTATTGGTTTAAATCACGCATTACAAGCGCTTTTTTAGGACAAAAAGTAGCGCATTTTCCGCATCTGATACATTTTTCGTGATTTATCTCCGGTGCGCCGAAATCAGTTTGCGTTAAAGCCCCAACAGGACAAATCGCCACTGATGGACACTTGTGATTTTGAGGGCAGTTCTCTTTAATTAAGGAAAGTTGTTTCATACTCTACTCCATTTTTAAACTTGACAAGCGTTATATATGCAGCAATGTTATATTTTTATGCATTTATTCCAACATATAACACTTCAAAAAGATATAAACTGAAACGTCAAGATAATTAAACATAACCGGAAAAACGCCTGATTTTTGAGTTTGGCATTGTACTTATTATACTCTTCAACGCAATATTATTTTCTAAAAGATATATTTATAATACCGCATTTAATCCAAACATATTATCTACACTTTACCGAAACGTATTTTAAGTTTTATAATTTGGTCAGGAACAATCGATTTGAATTCTCTGCTGTTTTCTATACGAGAAAAAAATTCATCGTAATCGTTTTCCGACCAAATCGTCCCCAATATTTCTCCATTTGCCTCATACACCGACACGTTAAAGTCTATATTTAATTGCTCCATATACTCGTATTGTCCGTAATCGTCTTCGTGGACAAACTGCCGCGCAACGTGTATACCGATACGGTCTGACTGTTCTTTAAATTTTGCCAATTCCCGATTACATAAGTCGCATGATTCACTGTCGTTTAATAAAACTTTCAGAAAATCAAAATTTTCCAACAGCTGTTTGGGTAAAGTATTGCAAAATCCTTCCGGTTCCCATAACACGGAATCGTCGGCGCAATCGTATTTTTCAGCAAGTATAAAGTCTTTAAGTATTTGCCAAAACGCGCCGAAAGAAATTCCTTTTTCATAATCTGAATCACACTGCTTAAGCAACTGTTTGAAACGTGTAAACGACTGCCGCGTATTAGGCAGAGAAAATTTACACACAATTTTCTTGGGAAAAATCGTCTTTGATTCACCGCTATAAATAGACGTTTCGTCAATACGCTCCGCTTTATCACGTTCTTTTAACGACAGCTCGTACGCGTACACGAAAACGGGCGTATCTTTGTCGGTAACGGATAACTTTAATTTAGGCAAAAACTCGGAACGACGGCTTTCATAATAATGTTCGATATAACTAATATCGCCGGCCAAACAATCGGGAATACGCTCGAATCTATGCTGCAAAAACATAGCCGTACAATATAGCTTGTTTTCAAGATTATAATATATTTCGCTGTAATAAAACCCGCCGTCAGCCACCGCTTCGTATTCGTCGTAACGCGTAAGCCTAGTACCGTCATACCTCATACGACACATATAACACGCGTCGTCATCAAATTCGTTCAGGTCCATCACATACTTGCAGCCGTCCGTTTCTACGACGTACAAAACAAATTGCAGTTTATCGCCCCAAAAATCTTTTATCATTAAAAGACTTCCGCTTGCGTCGAAAACGAATTGATTATAGCTAAGTGTGTTGCCGTATGCATCGACTTTTTTTGGCGGCGCATTATATAATTTGGGAATACGCTTATTAACGGAAATATGCCTTACAAGCGATGGCATCACCGCGCCAAGATGTCCCAATGGCTTAGAATATTTTACGTACGACGCTCTCTTTTCGTATTCACTCTTAATATGAGGAAACATTTTAAAATATCTAATTTGGCGGAATACAGTTCCCATCGCAACGATACAAATTCTTCGCCGGTATCGTATTGCAATTTATACGGATAGTTTTTAGTGATATGTTCTTTACCGACTCTTTCATTGTAAGCTTTTAAAAAAGCGTCCATCGAAAAGGTTGCGTCAAAATTGTACTTATTCATATGTCGTTTGTATTATTTTCCGAAATTTCGGTTTGAGTAGCGAATTTGCCCTTTTTAAGAAGATAAAAAGGCAAAATCAGTAGCGTCCCTACAACTAAACCGACTATCAAAGCTACGTTATGACACAAAGTGGTCCACCCTAAACTTACGACGTACGTAGTAAGAAAACCGTATATTGCCATAACTATAATCGTAGGCATTCCTATCTTTTTAAAGCTTTTTATATCAAAGAAAATTGCCGCAAGGGAAACGCCAATCAAACCGAAAATCCCTCCGGAAGCTCCCATGCTTGGAGTGGCAGCGACTTCTTCGGCTTTCGAGGGAAACATTGCAACATACAGCGGGTCGGTAATAATACTCTCCAGAAAAGCCGTAACTACGAAAAGTATCAACATAATCCACCATCCGAATCGCTTTTCCGTGTAGTTGCCTATAAAATACAATCCCACTAAGTTTGCTATCAAATGCAAAACATGTCCATGCAGCAAAATACAAGTAAAATTACGGTAGAACGCAGTTCCGTTTACGGCTGCGCCGACGTTCATAGCCATATAATTGGTAAGCAAGCCGCCGCAACTACCGAAAATATAGTTAAAAGCGGGAGGCGTATCGTCAAGCCATGCGTCATAGCCTGTATACCCCTCCGGAAACGGTAAAAATCTATCCAAAAAGTATAGTACGAGTAATATAATCATCATTAAGTTAGTTACAGTCAAAAGATTTTTGACGTTAAACTTGTGCTTCATATTTTCCTCTCCCGGCAATACGTTATACAAAACGTATATTAAACGCCGCTATTTGTTGATTAAATAATAAATTAAACTCAAATAAAAGTCAAGAATAAATCTTTTTTGTCGCACTGTAAAATTGTAATTCCGCCGTTTGAACGAAGATACAGTACGAATTTTTAATTCGTTAAATACGATTGAAAAGTTATACGATTAAAAATATCATATGTATATTCATCAGAGCCTCTCTTTCTAGTCAGTCTAATTGTTTTAAACAATAATGGAAGATTTATATATATTAAACGGCGATAAATTGTTTATAATATTGATTTATTTGTAAATACATACAGACTGCGGTTATGTCTCTTTGTAAAATAGCAGATACTGTTCGGTATACTTATTATTTTCTTAACGGTAAATTTCTACGTTCGTAGCCGCAATTACTTTATCGCAACATTATCGCTATCACCGCTTCCGGTATCAATGTAGATAGCAGTATACAAACATAGTTTCGTTATATTTTTTTACAAAAACTTTTTAAAAAAAGTTGACATATATCTTAAAATATTGTAAGATAAACAAGCTGATGAAAAACATCGGGGTGTAGCGCAGTTTGGTAGCGCACGTGGTTTGGGACCATGGGGTCGGGAGTTCGAATCTCTTCACCCCGACCAATCTATTTCGCTAGCAAATAGTTGGGGCCTTTAGCTCAGTTGGTCAGAGCGGTCGGCTCATAACCGATTGGTCCGGGGTTCAAGTCCCTGAAGGCCCACCATACGCAAAATCTTATATTTGGCCCGGTAGTACAGATGGTTAGTACGCCAGCCTGTCACGCTGGAGGTCGAGGGTTCGAGTCCCTTCCGGGTCGCCAATGTTTTGCTTCGGTAGCTCAGTCGGTAGAGCAGGGGACTGAAAATCCCCGTGTCGGTGGTTCAATTCCGCCCCGAAGCACCACTACATTGGAAATAATATAATTAACGCTGGTGTAGCTCAATCAGGCAGAGCAATTGATTTGTAATCAATAGGTTGATGGTTCGATTCCATTCACCAGCTCCATTTTTTTTATTAAGACTTTTTGTGTTATAAGGAAACAAACCGAATATTTGGGAGGGTTCCCGAGCGGCCAAAGGGAACAGACTGTAAATCTGTCGTCTCCGACTTCGGTGGTTCGAATCCACCCCCTCCCACCAAACACTTACAAATACGAACACGGGCGTAAAAAAAGCCTTTTACGTGTTCCGGCGGGGCGTATTTGGGATAATTTGCAAGAGGTAAGCCTCTTGCATTTTTCTTTACTCGGTTTTGTCATTTCCGGGGTCGTCCTTGTCTTTCGTGAGCTGCTTGTATATCTGATTGGTACCCGTCGCAGCGAGCCCCGAGGCGCCGCCCACAAGGATAGCCACCAGCACGTTATCCGCCGGGATAATCGCCGGCACCGCATAAAACGCTACAATACCGAGCACGACGCCCAGCAGCGCAGCCCACAACGGGATAAGGCGCACCCACTTTTCGGCTTTTACAAAGTGCTTATATAAAGCCAGTGCTGCATAAACGATTGCCACGATAACGGGCACGCTCGTAATTTCGATAAGGTTTTCCATAACTTACTCCTTTGCCGCGGGTTTGCGGCTTATTCTATTTTCCAGCCCGTCAATACGCTTGTGGGCTTGCTTTGTGCTTTCCTCCAGCCGGGTAATACGTTCCCCGTGGGCGTCCAGCATTTTGTTGATTTCTCGCTGCTCGAGCAGTATATCGTCCACCCGACGCTTTACGTATGATATGTCGGTTTTGAGCTCGCCGTCGTCGTGTCCTTTTTTCTTTGCCTCGGCGCTGCGAGCAATAAAAAACGAGGCTATCGTGAGCCCCGCGGTTACAATCGGCAATACGATTGCAAGTACAGTCAAGCCGTCCATTAGTCCCTCGCCTCCAGTGCTGCCTTTACAGCCTCGCGCCAGCGCGCCGGCACGTCCTCAAGTGTCTTGAGCCCGCGATTGATTAAATCAACGTAAATTTTTACCATATTAGCCTCCTACAATTTCCGCAAGCTCGGCGAGCGCCAGCTTTACGTTGTCGCCGTCCTCTTGCTGCTTTTTTACGTATTCCGGATAGGTATAGGTAGTTTCCTCGTACTCCCAGCCCTCGAAATCGTCCTCGGCGGTTTTCTCAATCCGTCGAATATTGTTGCGCACGTAAACCGTGTCCTTGCCGAACTCCAGCGCAAGCGGCTTTTGTTCCTGTGTTCCTCGTACCAGCATAAGCTCCTCCTTGTACTTTGTTTATTGTTTTGTTTGATAAGCGCCAGCTGTCGCACCATTTGAGGATACCGTGGTACGACCCTATGACGCTGCGGTCTGATGTGGTGAGAGGCTTACCGCTCTGCACCTTGAAAAGCAAGCGCTTTGTGGCTGCCTTGAGCCGCTTTTTTGTCGGCTTTCTCAATAACGTATAGCCCTCGAAACTCCGATAACCGACGAAATCGACGCCGCGCACGAGCGTGGGGAAAATTTGCCAGTTACCCTTTACGGTTAGCTTGAGATTTGCGAAATACTCGTCGATTTCCCGCTTAAGCTCGTGGAGGTATTCCTTTGAGCTGTGCAAGATTATAATATCGTCCATATAACGCAAGTAATATTTTACGCCTTTAACCTCTTTAATCCAGTGGTCGAAATACGATAGATAGTAGTTACCGAAATACTGGGAGGTATAATTCCCTATCGGCAGCCCGTTGTCGTAGCTGTCCACTATGTCGTCCAGTAGCCAAAGCGTGCGCTCGCATTTGATTTTTTTACGCAGCAGCGCCTTGAGTATTTCCCCGTTTACGTGCGGAAAAAACTTTTTTACGTCGAGCTTGAGGCAGTACGCTGTCCCCTCTTTGTCGTCCATATACTCGTGGAGTTGTTGGAGGGCTTTATGCGTCCCTTTGCCCGGTATCGCTGCGTATGTCTGCGCGATAAAGTGCGAGCAGAAAATCGGCTCCAGCACTTGCATTATTGCCCAGTGTACTATACGGTCGGGAAAGTATGGCAAGTCGCAGATTTCGCGCTCTTTGCCTCGGTCAACGATATTGAAAATATGGTACTTTGAGGTTGTAAACGTCCCGCGCACCAGCATTTCGCGGATTTGCATACAGTAGCCCAGCACGTCGCTGTCCACTTTCTGCACCTCCGGGTTTTTCGTTTTTCTTTTCCGAGCATTGTTGTGAGCTCTTACAAGATTATTGATGTCGATTATTTTTTCAAATAAATTGCCGTATCGTTTCATAAGGCTTTTGTGTTCCTTTTCCGAGCGTTCGACCGCAGCCTACCAGCACGGAGTTGAGATTTTGATGTTTTGCCGAGCGGCAGGGCAATGAAAATATAAATTTCTTTTCACATTAGTAAGTGCGTCCCGATATTCGGATTGGAATTCGACGTCGAATAGTTGCAATTCAGATAGAAAGCCCCGGTATTGGTGTCATTAGCCCAGTTACCGCCGAAAGTGGGTAGATAGTCCGAATTCAGATTGCCATTTTATTGCCCATATTATATTGAGATAGTAGTTTTATGCTGCTTTGGTAGCCTTACACAAAAGCAAGCGCGCCCCGATATACGGATCGGAATTCGACGCCGAATAGTAGCAATCCAGATAGAAAGCCCCGGCATTGGCGCCATAAGCCCAGTAACCGCCGAAAGCGGGCAGAAAGCCCGAACTCAGAGCGCCATAATCGGCATAGTAGGTGCTGGAGCTGCCGCTAAAGGTTTTAGGCGTAAAAGCCAGCTCGTTGTCCCCCACTATATCCTTTAAGTATCCGCCATTATTGGGTACCGTGCAAGGGTGCTCCTCGTATCCGGTGGCATTGTCGTTGAAATTCCCGTCCGCCGTCTTTACCATTGTGGTGGAGGTCGCTTTGTAGCCGTCCACCCACTGAAAGATGTTGCCGAAAAAGTCCTCGATACCGTTACACTTTACGCGCCCGGTTGTCGAGGTGTCGCCGTAATTCATACCTTTGTCATTAGTCGCGCCGGTTTGTGCGGCTGCGCTGCCACCGGTATATCCTTGTCCGAGCGCCGCTTGACTGTTAAGGCTCTTATACCGTATTAAGTAAAGGATTTGCAGCGCCGTGAGCTTATAAAAATTGAGCTGCTCGTAACCGTCGCCATTAGCGTGCGCTGCGGTGCGAAACGCGCCTATCGTCTTGCTGCCCGTCGGGGTCTTGCCGCTCAACGAGCGCAGCTTGTTGCTGCTGTCCACATATCCGGAATAAGCACCCACATAAAAGGCGTCGGTAAGCTCACCGTTATAACGGAAAGCCTTATCCGTAAATCCGTCCAGCGGCGCCGAGGAAATCTGCACAAAGGTGTGCGTGTCGTTGTGTGAAATCTTGTAGTAAAATATCGGGATTTCCACCATAACGTCGCCAGCCGCGCCGCTTGTGATGTCTGCGGCGGTGCCGTCCTCGAATTGCGCGTAATTATCCGGATTAAGATACCCCACCACTGCCCCGTTTTTTACGAGGCAAGGGCGTATTTTATTAAACGGGTATTTGTCGCTCCAGCTGCCGGGTATAAAGCTCCCGACGTTACCACTCGAGGGCGTCAACCCCGCCGCGCCGTCCGTATATTCGACCGCGCTTTCCGGATTGCTGTTTGATTTGTCTATCTTGACGCCGTAAGTTTCTGCGCACGCCATTGCTATGCGGCGCTCAAGGTCGTTCATATTTTCCTCGCTGAAAGCGTCGCCCGGTACGATAACTTGGTCGGGCATATTCACCAGTGTAACGGGAGCCGCACCCCCTATGGAAAATTTATTGAGCCCGATACCTTGGCGAGCTCGCCACGTTTTGGTCTGAAACATAGGCACCTCCTTATATAGTGATAAAATCGCGGCGTATGATGTTTATAATTTTATTCTCGAATTTTTCGATATTCACCACTATGCGGGAAATCATTTTGCCGCTGTCTTTTGTTCCTGTTGCGGTGCTGCCGGCAAAGACGCCTATTTCTTTAATCGTGAAATTTGCGTCCGGCGAGCCCAGCGAAACAATACTCTCGACGTAGTTTTGCCCGGTCGGGCGTTCTTTCGTTGTGATTTGCTTACGGAAACGCTCGTTCACGAGCTTTGTTTGTGTAGCTGCCGCTGGCGTGTCGCTGTCGCCGAAAGCAAAATATTTGATATTGAGGTCGTCAAAGCTGTACCCCGTCGTTACCCCCAGCAGCATAGCAAGGTGTATATCCTTGTTTATGTTCGTGAGGGTGTTTTTAAGTTTGTGAATTTCGCGCGCGCCCGTAACGGTGTCGATAATCTCGATTTGATACTCGCCGCGGAAACCCGCTTGCTCTTTTACTTGCATATTAGCCTCCTGTTTGCGTATTCCACGCATATAGTGATAATCCCGCCGGGCTTGCGATTTGCCCGTCGGCTTGGAATTGCGCCTCACTGGTACAAAATAGCACCATAAAGCCCGTATTTTCCTCCACGGTCTGACTTTCTTTGAGCTCCGCCTTTTCCTCCGGCGCAGCGTCATTTTTGCCCTCGGTTTTGGTCGTACTCTCGAGCAGTTCTGCGATTTCCTCCGGCTCGGTGTCAATCGCGCCCTCGGTTATTTCGCTTTCCTCTCTCGTTATAACTGTTTCCACGGGCTCCGTATCGACGGCGCCCTCAAACGTCCCCAGCTCCTCGCTTATCTCGGCGATTTCGCCGGTCAAGCGTTGCGTTTCGGTAAAATGCTGCTCGCTTATCATTTCAAGACTTATTCCCGCCGGGCACATAAGCACGCCGCTGGCGTCCGTAGTGCACCATAAAGGCATAAAGTCCGTGAAATCACCGACGCGCTGCTGCTCCGTCAAGTCTGCCGTTTCGCCGGGCTCGGTGTCGAGTTTGTCGCCGTTTGTTTCGGTTTCCTCTGCGAGCACTCGCTCCTCGGTCGTTACCTTAACGTCGATAACCACGTCGTCCTCACGTATGGAAAGCTGCGAGGTCGCTTTGCTTAACTCGTCAAATATCTGCCCATAACTGCGCAAATATGCTCTATCAACCAGCTTGAGCGTGATTTTAAGATTTTCCACTCCGCCGCCCTTTATAAACGGCGTAAGCGTTCGCTCCGTCAAGACGAAATCCCCGACCGCGCCATACTCCGGCAAATTAAATCGCCAGCGCCGCAGCAGTGCAAAGTCGTTAAAATTGAGCCCCATTTTTTGAGCCTCTAAAACGCTAAACCAGCCGCTTATTTCCGTGCGCGTCGCCCCGTAGTTTTCCAGTAGCGCATTGCCGAGCCGCACCGCGTCGTCAAGGTCGCGGACGGTTTTATCAATTTTTACATTGTCGATTATTCCGCTTGTGCCAGTCCTTGCGGCTATGTCGGCAATAGCTCCGGCATTTTGCACCACCGCACGAATAGGATAAAAGCCCACATACCGCACTTGCAGTACATCACCGACCGCCAGCGGCGGCGGGCTCGTACCAGCGTATAGCGTATTGTACGAGAGCACCGCGCTATCAAACGCAAATAAAAACATATAGCTGTTTTCCGTATCGTTTAAGCCTTTTACGCCGATACGGTCGGGCGATATGTCGGTGCCGTTTATGCTTATAGCTGGCTTTTTCGACAACGAAAAGGACAACGTAAAGTTGTTATCCTCGCCGTTATAGGTGAATTCCTCTTGCTGCTCTGCTGTTTCCGAACGCCCGCCCGAAATCGTTTGCGACGTTCGCAAGTCTGTATCCTTTACTTTTATTTCCAGCGCAGTAATCGGCAAAAAATCCTTGTCAATCGTGTGCGGGAAAGGCTCGAAATCCTCCTCGGCTATAAAGTAAAATTTGCGGTCATTGGTGCAATACCACGCGCCGCTCACATACTCCGCCAGCTCGTCGAGGCAATACTGTAAACCGTAATCCGCCGCCGTGTATATGTTTATCTTGATAGGTACGTCGCTGATAGCTCCCAGTGTAAAGCCCTCTTTTGAGATATACTCGTCAAAAAGCCCTTTGACGATTTGCGAAACCGTATAGCCCTGATAAGCGACGTTTACCACGCGCCGGGCAAGTATGCCGTTTGCGTTGCTGCACGTAATAGAATAAGTTTTGACGTCGTAAGGGCTGGAGTATTTCGGGCTTTTGGGTATCCCGCATACGCCTAAAAAGTACACCTCGCCCACGTCGTCGTCGCGTATCTCGATTATTTCGCCGCTTTGCGGTATAGGTTGCCCAGCGTCAAGTATCACCGAGATATTGGAGGCGATTTTGTTTGCGGCTTGTTCTGAAATAGTATAATCTGCGGCGAGCTTGTAAGCTATGCCGCCGATATAAGCCATTATCACGCTATCACCTCCTTTTAGGTAAATTTTTTAACGTCGTCAATGTTGCGCATAACGACGGTGCCGACCTTGAAACCGTCCATTTCGACGTCGCCCTGTACCACCACGTGCATATCGCCGCTGTTGTCTGCTCTCGCTATCGCAGCGCCACCGAGCGCTCGCTCCATACCCTCGAGCCCTCCCAGCTGATTAAATTTGATATTTTCCTCTGCGGTAAGCACTCGCTCGCCGTAATCAAGGTAAGCCGGGAAAAAGTCTTGCGGTATGAAATCCGCGCCGACCTTTAAGCGGGGGATTTTAACCTCGGGTATTTTCGGTATGCTCGGTATGCCCGTCCAGTCCCATATTTTTGATACGCCTTGCGTTATGCCGTTGATAAACCCGATTATGCCGTTTAAGCCAGTTTCAAATATCGAAATAAGCCCGTTGAGCGCCGATTTTCCGACGTTCTTTATACCCTCCCATATATTTGAAAAGACGTTTTTTATACTTTCCCACGCACCGCTCCAGTTTCCGGCAAAGACGTTTTTTACAAAGTCCATTATGCCGCCGAGTATATCTGTAACGGAGCCGATAGCCACCATTACCGTGTCCACAATGACGCCGAACACATTACTAAATACGTCCATAAGCGGACGCAGTGCCGTATCCATAAGCGCCATAATAATGTCGATAATCGGCTGGATAAGTTCCAGCAGCGGCGTGAGCGCCAGCATTATAAGGTCAAGTATCGGCTGTAAAATTGCGGTAAACAATTCCAGCAGCGGCGTGAGCGCTGACATCAAAAGCTCAAGTATCGGCTCAAGCAGTGCGATAAATAAGTCGAGTATCGGCTTGAGCAATTCTATAAGCGTTGTAAGGATAGGCAGCAGCGCGTCGATAAGTGCCACAAGCACCGGGAGGAGTGCGTCCACAATCTCAAGCAGCACGGGGATAAGCGCGTCAAACAACTGCACCACAAAAGGCAGCACCGCGTCGATTAGCTGAAAGAAAAGCGGCAAAAGCGCCTCCAGCAGCTCAACCAGCACCGGGAATATTTTTTGCACAATCTCGCCCACTACTGGGATTATTTTTTCAAACAATTTCACCAGCACGGGGAGGACGTCTTGAATTAACTTTGATACAATCGGCAGCAGCGTGCGCAAGATTTCCACCAAAAGCGGAAAGATACTTTTTGCAAGCTGCAATATCGGCGGCGCAAGCTGTTTCCACAAGTCCACTATGACGGGCAAAAGCTCGCCGCAAAACTCGTCAAAAATAGGCTCCAGCTCGTCGAATAGGTCTATAAGCACCGGTAAAACTTGGTCGATTATTTCCCCTATAGCCTCCGCCACGCCCTCGAAAAGATTTGAAAGCACCGGCAGCAGTTTATCAACCAGCTTGAGGATAGGCGGCAGCAGTTTATCAATCAAATTTACGAGTATAGGCAAGAATTTTTGCACTATATTGGAAAGCACCGGCACGAGCTTACCGAGCACATCTTTAAGCACCGGGAGGAGCTGCTGCACTATTGGCGCCAGCTCGATAAACAGCTCTATAGCCGCATTTTTAAGCTCGTTGAGTATCTTTGCGAATTTCTCTGCCGTTGTATCGCTTACCTTGTCGAAAGCGTCGCCCACAACGTCCGCCTCGGTGCCCATAGCTGCGAGCGCGTCTGCAAAGGCTTGGGAATTTTGCCCAGCGTTCGCCAGTGCTGCCTTGCCCGCCTCTATTGAGCTGAACATATCGAGCATTGAGAGCCCGCTTTGCTCCGCATAGTTGCCGATTAAATCGAGTATTTTGTTGAGAGGTACGCCCTCCGCCGCAAGCTGCTGAAATGACTTGCCCGCGTACTCGGTGCCCTCGGTTGCAGCCGCAAGGCTGTTTGCCGCCGTTGTTCCGTTCTTGCCCAGTTCTGCAAAAAGCGAGTTGAGCTGCGTCGTTGCTTGTGCGGCTGGCGTGCCTTGCGCCGTCATATTTGCGATTGCAGCGCCCACTTGGTCGAACGATACCCCGAAAGCCGCAGCCGTAGGGGTAACTTGAGCTAAAACACTGCCGAGCTCGCCCACCGTAACAATACCCTTGTTTTGGGTCTGCATAAGTATCTTGTGGATTTTCTCGGTTTCGCTCACGTCCATTTTGTAGGCGTTGAGTATTTTTGCCGTAGTAGTTACGGCGGTGTCCACGTCGGTAAAACCAGCCTTTGCAAGCCGCGTATTTGCCTCAAGAAATGCAAGCGCGCTGCCCATATCCTCCGTAACGGGAATACCGGCAGAAAGCGCATTGTAAAGCGTATTGCCGAGGTCGGCTGCTGCTATGCCGCTGGCGTCTGAAAGGTCGAGCAATTTACTTTGCAAGCCCTCCACGTCCACCTCAACGTCGCCGAAAAGCGTTGACGCCTTGGCGACCGCACTTTCAAAGTCGGTGCCGAATTTGAAAGCCGCAGCGCCGGCAGCCACGAAAGCGGCGCCTATTGCTACCGCTGCGCCTTTGGCAATACTGCCCAGCTTACTGCCGCAAGAGCTTACCTTGCTTTGCGCCTCCGAGTTTGCTTTGTCAATCCCCGAGGTGTCGCCGTCGTATATAACTGTTACCTTTCCGTCTGCCACTGTCTGCTCACCTCCTCGTTTTCTGCTATTCCGCGCATAAGCCCAGCCAGCCGTTTAAGTCCAGCCGCAAAATTGCGCTCGCGTTCCTCTTGCGTCGTCTTAAGCGCATACTGCGCTTTGAGCCGGGCAAGCTGCTTGCGTTCCTCTGCGTTGTACTTTGTCGGCGCCGGAATAGGCTTTGCTCGTATTTGCATAACTTGGACGATTTTTGCCCCCTCCGACAATCCCCGGAATAGCTGAATAAACGCCCACCAGTGTAAACGCCCTTGCTGCTCGTAAAGGTCAAGCCCGTAATCCGACAAAAAAGACGCATAGATATATCCAGCGTCTTGCACAAAGTCAAATATGGGGGCTGTACCGTCGGGCTCTCTCTTTTCCTCGTCCATAAGGACGTCGTAAATAGCATTGAGCAGTCCGGTTTTATCTCTTTCCGATAGCTTGGAGTGCTTACTTTTTACAAGTAGGTCGAGGCTCACCTCGAGCCGGTCGCGCTCTGATAGGTCTTGCTCTTTTTGCAAAGCAAAGACTTTGAGCACATTGTCAAAATAAGGCTTTAATTTGTAAGTTTTACCACCGTACACCACCGCATAAGGGAGCGGAAAGTGTAAGGTTATTTTCATTTCTTGCGTCCCTTATAAAGCGCCTTGAGTTCCTCGGCTTTGCGCTTGCTTGCCTCGGAAATCTTGGGGATTATCACCTCGGCGATAAAGGGGTAAATCTGCGTAAACATCTCGCTGTAATTATTTTCGTAAAAAGCAAGGATTTTTTGCGTATTTTCCTCGCCGAAAATGACTTGCAAGACGCCTACAACGGCGTTGCCGTATTGCTCCAGCTTATCGCTCACCGCGTCGAGTGTGTCGCTTGTAGCGCCGTTTAGTGCGTTCTGCGCACGGAGCAGTTCGTTATACCCTTTCGTAAAACGTGCTTGTATTGCCCCGGCGTCAAGGTTTACCTCGATAATCTCGTCGCCGAGCTTGATTTGTTCAACGATTTTCTCGCTGCGTTTAAGTTCAAACATAATAAAAAACCTCCGTATTAAATTTGAGCAATAAGAGGGGACGCGCCCCTCTTACGCTCTGATTTGTGATTATTCTTTGCTGCCCGTGGTGATTTCCGGCTTGCCGTTAAAACGGAGCTCAAACGAAATTGCCGAGCCGTCTTGCGTATTGCCGGAAAGCTCCTGTATGTTTGCAATGGTAACGGGGCACGTGATAACCACGTCGCCCTCCGCGCTCGCCGTGGTGAGTTTGAGCTTGGATTTGCGCTTTTCGCCGAGCCCGTATTTGCGGTCGGGATTGAAAAGGTAATCCTGCGCCGCGTCGCCCACTATGCGCTTACCGCTCATAGTTACGACGGGCTGCATACCCGTAACCTCCGAATTGCCATAGCCTCCGTTGTGGAGGTAGAAACCGGAATATACTACCTCGTTGAGAGCCTCCGCGAGGTTTTCGATACCCTCGCCGAGCACTGCCCAGTTTTCCGTTGTTGCGCCGTTTTCCGCGGTGTCGATTTCCGCACTCACGCCGTACATAGTCAAAAATTTGTTCACTGTATTAGCCTCCATAATAAAATTTGATTTGCAAAATCGAGCCGTAAAGGTGTTGCCCGTCGCCCTCTTGTCCTATAAAGTTAGGCGCGGACGACGTGGAAATATCGGTAATCTGCCAGCTTTTCCCGTCGTGCACCCCACTCGGATAAACACTTAAGCGATTAAGGTGTGAGTGTATTTTTTCAAGTGCTGCGGCGGCTTGCCTTTGGTCTTTGTGTTTTGCGTTTACTGTTGCGTATAGCGTATTGAGCGTCGCTTTATCCATATACTTGGATTGCGGCGAGCCTGCCCCGATATACATAGCTATACCGCTGCGCTGCGGGAGCGAGCCCACTTTTACGCTGCTGTAGAGTTTGAGGTTTTTTTCGATTTCGTCGATAATTGCGTCCAGTATCCAGTCCACCGTTTACACCTCCTTTTTGATAGTCTTTTGTGCGAGCGCTGCCCACTCGTTGCCGTGTACGCTTTGCGCTTTGTGAAACCACATAAGCTCCGCGTTTTTGTTTACGTCTTTACTGGGGACGCCCACGTAATAAACGCGCCGAGCGTATGGGGTATTCCATATTAAAACGCCGTCGGCTGGGCGGCTCGCTGTTTGACTGCTCGCTATTAGCGTGCCTTGGTCTTGTCGGCAATAGTAATTGCTATCTTTGAGCACTTGCTCCATTAGTGGAGCCACTGATTTGTCGATACCCTTTTGCACTCTTGCGCGAATTGCTTTTGCGTCAAAGTCAATTTTTACGCCCGCCATAACCGCCTCCTATACAAGCCCGAGCTCGTAATGGTGAATACCGCCGCAGTCGTCCGGGATAGGCTCCACCGTTTCAACGGTGTACGCAAGCCCCTCTATTTCGAGGGTCATACACCCGCCCGCCTCGTCCGCTTGCGTTTTCAAAGCGTTGAAATCGACGCCACGCGGTAAGCTGTTTTTTGTGTCATAAAAAAGGATTGCTCGCAGCACGACCTCGCGGCTGTCCTTTGTTCTTTTTACCGCATTGGAGGCTTGCAAGTGGGTTTTAGAAAGGTTTGTCGTGCTTGGTGTAACCTCGCCCCACCTTTCCACCTGTTGCGGCACGGTAAGCACCGCAGCGGTCTTAAGAATTCGCAGCGGGATAGGTCTTAACATACGCCCACCCCTCTATTAAGTAGCCCGGTCTGCTCGAGAGCCGCTCGTACTTTCGGCGCCACCGCATTGCTGCGTCCGCCATTTCCAGCACTGCCGCCGCCGGTTGTAACCGACACCTTGCCGACCGTAAAACTTTCGGGCAGCTTTCCGTCGGTGGCGACCTCAAGCCCATTGATAACGTAATACTCGATTTGCGCAGCCGTCGCGGTCTTGACTTGTTCCTGTACGAAATCGTCAAAAGACGCAAGCCCTTTCTGTTTTACGGTGTACCGAGTTATACTGTCGATAACCTCCTCCGCACGCCGCAAATAGCGCGGGAAAGCCTCCTCGTCGAGAGGCTCCCCCACGTACTGCTCCGAGTAATACTTGTAATCAATGTACGCCATTAAGCGCCGACCACTGCGTCGAGTTTGGCGGTAACTCTTGCGACGGTTTCGGTTTTAAGCCCCTGCACGACCTCGACAATCACAATTTTGTTGCCGCTCGCGCAAACAAGCTCCTCCTCGCCGTCCCACGCGGTAAAGCCGGTTGCCTTGAATTCCTCGCCGACCGCGGGAGCGGTTACGGTAGCGCCCGCCTTGTAGAAGTATTTTGCGCCCTTGAGCGTATCAACCACCGCAGCGGTATGGGTTGCGTCCGTGCCCGCCTTAAGCGTTGCATTGAGCACGCCGTCGGTGTAAGTGAGCGTAAGGTCGGGCATAACCGACTTTTCGCCGTGATAGTAGAAAACGCCGAAACCGTAAGCGTCCGAGAAAGGAATTTTTGCAGCGTTGCATACGTTCGCTTTTACGGGCTGCGCGACGGCGCCGTCCACCATAACGATAAACTTTACGCCGGCGGGCAAGTCGGTGCTGCTGTAGCATTTTACGTTATGGAAAACGCGCACCTTGCCGGTCGCCGTGTTGTAATCGCCGGGGTTTTGCACCTTGTCGAAATATTCGGCGAGTTCGCCGTAAGCCGTGGTATTGAGCGTAACCGAGATGTACTCGCGGGGCACGCCGTCCACGTACTCGTTTTTGGTATTCTCGACCTGCTGCACCGCCGCCTCGACGATTTTTTCGATAGCGGTTTCTTTGGTAGTGAATACCTCGCAGTGCGCAGCAGCGCACGCAAAGAAAGATTTTTCGAGGCTCTTTTTCATAACCATTTCGTGATTGCTCACGCGGCGGGAAACGAGCCCCTCGACGCCGTACAAAGATACGTCTTTTTCCTCGACCTCCTCGATAATTTCCTCGTTGGTGTCGATTGCAACGGTTACGGGTTTAGCTTTGAGCTTGTCGCCCTTGCCGCCCGCTCTTGCGGTACCGTAGGGGTTTGCCTTGCTGTTGCAAAAACGCTTTGCCTCAACGGAGCCCGTGGAGGGGTCGCCGCTTAAATCTTTGTTTTTGAGCTGGGACGAAATCGTGCCGTTGCTGATGTTGTCGATAACCACGCCGTACTTTTCTGCGAGGTAGTCGTTGCCCGTGTTGCTCGCTAAAATAGCGAGAGTTTCAATTCTTGCCATAATTTTGTTACTCCTTTTTAATTAAAATAATTTCGGTATAGGTTTGGGTTGTGCACCCGGGGGTGTGGGCTGCGGGTCGCCGCTAAATACGGGCTTGGGAGCCGGCGGTTGCGGTTGAGGCGCGCCCTCGTCGAAATACTCGCCGAATTCCTCGCGGAGTTTCGGGAGCTGTTCGTCCAGCTTTTCGTCGCGTTTGATTTTGGCGATAACGTCGGCGAGGAATTTATCTTTTACCTTGGCACCCTTGAGTTGCGTCGTGAGCTCTGTTCTATACTTGTAGTCGTCAAGCTCTTGCAGTAGCTTTTTGTATTCCTCGGTTTCCTCTACCTTTACCGCCTTGGGTGCGTTCTTTAACGCCTCCGCAACGGCAGCCTTTACGTCCTCGTCCGTTTTGAGCCCGCTTTTGATGTCTGCCACCTCGTCGTGGTGCATTTGCAAAAGTCTGCTCACCTTTGCGCTCTCGTCGAGCGTTTCGTCTGCGAGAATTGCTCTGATTGTCTTTCTGTCCATAATCTACTCCTTTCTTTTACGCCTTTAGAGTGGGCGAATTTGCGTTCGTGTCGCTTGGCGCCTCGCGTATTTTTCGGTAGTTTTACGCCATATCGAGGGCAATATAAAAGCACCGCCGCGGTGCTGCGCGTGGTGCTGATATAACGGTATAAAAAAAGCCCACCAAATTGGTGAGCTTTCGCTTATATTATCGTGTCGCTGCCGCTATCCTTTTGCCGGGGTTTTCCGGTTTCAAGGCACTGCTTTATGCCGGCGATAACCTCCTCGTCGGTCTGATACTCGGGATTAAGCAAATAAGGCTCCCCGAATTTATCTTGATATTGCATTAAAAGGTCGATATACTCGTCTGCCATTGTCTTAACCTCCTATATCATAGACTTAAGTATCTGCAAAAAGATGTTGTATGACTGCGGGAAAAAGCGCTGTATTTGCGCGAGCGACGCCGGATTGCATATTGACGCGCTGAACATTTCCGCGAAAGCCTCCACGCTCACGTCGTGGCTGCTCCAGTAGCTTGCTCCGTGTCCAGCTGTTCCGGTAATCTTTCCACGGGTAGCTCCCTCGAAAATGTCGGAAATGTCGCCCGTGGCGATTGCTCCGTGAGTTTTCGCAAGCTCCCATATTTCGGAGCGAATAGCACGCCTCGCGTCGCCTATTAGTACACTTGACGCCTTAAGCCCTTTTGCTACCGCCTCCGCTCGCAAACGCTCTTGCACCGCTTTAGTGTAAGCCTCCGCCTCTGCTTTTAAGGTACTGCTAAATATACCGCCGGAATATTTACCCGACGCCGCTAAAAAGCGGGAGCCGTACCCGGACGCGCCAGCGCTATGGTCGAAAAGGTGCCCCAGCTCGTGGAAAGTAGTTTCATAAGCCGGCTTGTGCGCTGTACCCAGTGCGTCCCGCTCAAGGTTGAGGCTCACTTTACCCGACGCCGGGCTATAGTGTGCAGTGCCGCGGTATGTCGTACTATCAAAGCCTATGTTGTCCGCGTACTTGTTCCATACCTCGCCGAAAATAGGCGGCGCATTTGCCACTTGCTCGCCGACCGCCCTTGCGCGCTCTGCACCGTAAGCGTCTTTTACTTTGTCGGTCTTTATTATAGGCTTTTCGGGCTCTTTTGTCAAGCCGCCCGCCGCCTCACGCTTTAAGCGCTCCGCCGCCTCTCTGTTTGTCTTGGCAACGTCCGCCGCAGTTCTGCGGTCGTACCCATTGACTTGCAAGCGGTCGTTTCGAGGTGTTCTGCCGGTATCCGAGCAAAAGCTCTTGTATTTGTCTTGCTTGGCTTTAAGCGCTGCCGCCGCCTCCTCGTAAGCCTCTTGATTTCCCGCCGCCTTTTGCGCCATTGCCTCGCGCTTTGCCTCTCTGACGTCGCGCTCGAGCGCACGCTGCTGCTGGCTTTGCGCGTACTCTTTTGCGTTCTTTTCAAAGTCTTGTGTTTCCTCGCTGCGCTTGTACGATAAGCCGGGGAAAAACGGGCTTGCAAAGTGTCCGCAGTTGATACCGAGAATACCGTCGGGCGCTCCGTTGCTGCTGGAGCTCCACGGGTAATATGTGATACTTTGTCCGTTGCCGTCGCGGACGGCGCCGCTCTTATTCGACCGTGAAAATAGCTTGCCTTGGTCGTTTGCGCATTTTGGACGAGCGCCGGCGTGCGAGCTTATCTCTATAAGGTCAAGCCCGTAATCGTCGCATTTTGCAAAGGTTGTTGCGTGAGCGGTGTTTGTTGCCGTCGTTCGTATGTCCATATTGACATAAGCCTCGGGCGACCACTTGCGCCCTGCCTTATCGTAAAATGCTGTAATCCCCTCGTCTGCCATTTTTTTGATAGCGTCCGAGAGTGCTTTTTGCCGGCTCTTTACTCCAGTAACGACCTCACCGGCTGCCACGTTCATAGTTTTTTGGGCACTGTCGTATGTCGCGGCGCTGACAGTGTTTGCAATACCTTTTCGGTATGCGTCCAGCGAGCTGTTAAGCATTGTAGTGTTTACGAGGTTGAAATCGTCCAGCGCTTGCTTTGCATAGTTTGATATAGCTTGCTTGACGCTTTCGCTCATAAGCGGTGTATCGGTCGGGTTTAGGTATCCCAGCCTCACCGCCTCCGCGAATTGCGGCTCAAGCTCTTTGAGTGCTTGAAAGGCTGCACTTTCGAGCGCGGTTTGTACCAGCTCCGGCACTTGCCCCACATACTTGGCAATAGTTTTGATATTGTCTTGCGTAAGCCCGCCGAGCTCTGCCAGCTTTTTAAGCTGCCACTCCTGCGTCGTCAATCCTTTGCCGGTATTGAAACGCTTTGCAATGTTTTGGATAAGCTCGTCCTCTATACTGGTATATACGTCGATAAGCGGCTGCGCCAGCTGTTCGAGGAAATCACGAGGCAGCCCTGCCATTAACTACCCCCTTTCGGGAATAACGTTGAAAAGTCTATCGTGGCACCGGTGATATTGCTTTCCGCAGCTATTTGTCCGAGCTCCGCGTCCGCCTCCTCCGGAGTGTATCCGAGTTTATCGGTCATAAACTTTTTTTTGCTCATAAGCGAATTGCTCACAAGCAGCACTCCCTCGTTGATGTTCGTTTGCCGGTCTTGGATAATAGCGTCGTCGAAAAAGATTGCAATGTCGTACCCGCCAGCCGCGAGGCTTTCGACGCTTTCGCCCTCGTACTCTATGCCGTAAAGGATTGCCACGTCTATGATGTTGCGCACCAGCTTTTTGACTGCCTCCTCGACGCTGCTTTGATGTTGTTTTACCGTCTTGTAGGTCTTGGATTTTTCCGAGATAACCTCGGTAGCAGTCTTGAGCCCCTCCACCTTGTCAAAGGTGAGCGTGCCGGGCGAAAGTCCCAGCTGAAAGGAAAGGATACCGAGAAAAGCGTTGATTGCCGCCTCGTGCTCCTCGACGCGCAGCTCCACCGTGTTATCCTTGATTTGCAAGCTCTCGAGGTCGTCCGTGTCCATTGCCTCGTAAACCTCGTCGTCGGCGTCGAAATAGCGGCACCGCTGCCCGGTGTCCGGGTTGTTTACGTATCTGATAGCGGACGACGGCACGATTATGCGCTTTTTACCCAGTGTAAACTCGCGCACAAAGCTATCAAAACAAACGTCCAGCGCTTTAAGCGTTGAGAGTGCATTTGCGTAAATACTCACCCCCAGCGGGCTGTTATCGTCGAGGTTGTTTGCTATATTCGTGCGATAGTACGAAAAAAGCGACCTCTGCAAGCCGCTTACTTTTGCCTCGCCGGAAAGGTTTACGTAAAGCTCGTTAAGCGGTACGCGCTCCCCGAATATGTCTTGACTTTCCGAGTTGCCGATTTTATGACGGTAAAGCTCGTTGCTGATAACGTACTCGCTGCCGTCCCAGTGGTGAAACTCCAGCCTTGTGTAATAATAGCCGGCTTTTGCCTCGCGGGAAATAAAAACGCCCTCCGTAACCTCGGCATTATTCCACGCAAGTGGTACGAATTGGTTTGCCATACCATAGCCGACCTTGATTTTTTCGGAGCCTTTGATGTCGGCGCCGTTCTCGTCCCTTTTGACGTCGCACCACGTTTTCAAGGTACCGCCGCCCAGCGCCATAACTTGCTCGATATGCTCGCGCATTTTTGTGTTGAAAT
>CAJUIV010000003.1:0-2890 GCA_910586905.1 uncultured Christensenellaceae bacterium | reverse complement strand
CCGCCGCCCAGCGCCATAACTTGCTCGATATGCTCGCGCATTTTTGTGTTGAAATTGTTTTCGTTAAGCACTTGCTCAACGAACGCCGCCAGCTTGTCGGGGTGTTTATCGTCCGCCTTGAAATCCTTGCGAGATACCCCGACGCTGCACCTCTCTGCCCATATAAGCCCCGCCAGTTCACTACAAACGGCTTTGCCGACGTTGAGTGTATCGCGCCGACGCTTTGCGCCGCTGTCGTTTATGGTCGGAGCCTTGACGTCGTGCCAATGTGAATAGTAACCGCGGTATATGCGTTTCCATATCAATATCCCACTTTCATAAAATTGTCGAAAGCTGGGCACGCCGTTTATGTCGAAAATGTCTTTCACCGTCTGCGGTGCTGCAAATTTTCCGCCCATTTTACCGAACGCTCCTTTGATTTTTTCAAATAAGCCCATTTGCCGAGCCTCCTATTTGATGTAATGCTTATAAAAATAATTATGCCCGTAACGCATATCGTCCATTGCGTGGTTGTATGCGTCAACCGGGTTGCCGTGCTGGTCGCGCACGTAAAGCCCCAGCTCTCGGAAACAATCATAATGCCCGTATTCCTCGGTATCAAGCCACAAGAGCCGGCGCTCCTCGATAGAGGACTGCACGCGCTCAATACCGACCTTTATACCTTTGGAATTTCCGGCGATTTCGTGCCCGTTGTTGTCGGCGTTCCTTGCGTCCAGCCCGTAGAGCTTTAACTCCTCGCGTAGCGCCTTGCAAGCGGGGTCTATGAGCAAGCACGTTTCCCGTCGTCCGAATTTGTTACGGCACCACGGCACGAACGTGAGGGCGATTTCTCGCGCTTGTACGCTCATAGCTTTGACGGTGCCCGTGTCGCTGCCGCTATAGTAGTAATTGGCGGCGCGGTAAAGCCGATAAATAGGCTTGCCGCCCTTACTGTCGCGGGTAACTATGTTGCAGCATACGCTCGTCGCGTCCGATAGTCCGCCGTCGCCCGAGAAATACATTTCCACAATATCACCCTCGAGCTTTGCCTTGACGTTCTCGCGCTGGGAAAACATAGAATATATGACGCCCTGCGGGATACAGCGGTGTCCCAGCCAGTCGCGCTCATACAAGTACGGGCTTTTCTTGAGCTGCTCGTAAAGCGCTTGCTTGCGCTCCGGTGTGAGTATCGGGTTGTCGTCCATTGTCCAGTGTTGCCATATAGTCCGCTGCGCCTCGAATACGTCTTTAATAACGGGGTGCTGCGGGCTCGGCGGGTTGAGGTCTGCAAGGTGCCACCTCTTGCGCGCTGCCATAGTACGACGGAAAGCCTCTTGCCACGTGTTTGAGTGCAAGAGGTCTATTTCCAAAAAGACGACGGAGCCGAAACTCAAGCCTTGGAAAGACTTGTAACTGTCTGCTTTGCCGCCACCTTTGTAAAATATACGCTTTTCAGTGCTGCCGCCGCGTCCGTCCGGAGTGGTAACTCCGAGGAAATCCCCATAATCGGGGTCGTGCCGTATCCGGCAGTTACCGGCGAATATGTGGAGCAGCCCCATACCGTCGCAGTCTATAAACAGCTTGAAAGCCTGTTCGTGATTATATCCGAGTACGAGGTGGTCGCGGTCTTGCGTTTCTATGTAGTAGCGCGCCGCTCTGAAAGCTCCGGCGGTTGTCTTGCCGCTCCTCGGCGTCCCCTCGTTTACCTCGAGGCTGCCGTCAATAAACGGGCGCCGTATAAGCGCGAGCTGCTTTTCACTAAACTGTATCGCCATTGCCGCCTCCCTTTACCGCATTGAGCAGCGCCTCCATAAGTGAGGTATCCGCGGGCTTTTCGTCCTGCGTCGTAAACTTATCAATCAATATGCCCAGCGCTGTGGCGAGCTGCACCACGTTTGCCTTTTTGATTTTCTCGGGGTCGAGCATAGCAGAAAGGTACGTCGTAATGAGCTTGCAAACGGTTTCCTTTTGCGTCTGCATATAGCCCAGCACGTCCTTGGTATTTTGCTCGTTTTTTTGGTGCACTTTTTCGCTCACATTGGGCATATTTTTAACGACACGCTGCACGGTTGCCCTTGATACACCCGTTAAGCGTGCCGTTTCCGAATAGTTTTGCGTTTCCACATAGTGAGCCAGTATTTGCTTTTTCTCTTTGTCGGTGAGTTTACTATGTCCCACTATGTTGTACCTCCTTACTGTTCTATTGTGTACCTCCTGCGTGGTATAGATTGATTGACAACGACGAAACCCTCAAAAGCCGCCTCTTTAATTGTGTTGTTGTCTGCTTTCCCTCCAGCGCTCCCGCGCCGTTGCTCCCTGTGGCAAGCGGTCAAGGTGCTGCCCCTCGTATTGCGAGCTATTGCCCGCCGCCCGGCTGCCGGGCTTACCGCTTACGTTAAAAGCCGATAGGTCGGTGCTTTGTCTTTTCCAGCATAAGCACCTTATCGTGTGGCATAACAATTTCAATTTTCACCGTTTCGTAATTGAGTTGCTCAACAAGCCGCTCTATCTCTTTAAGGGTGTAATACTCATTTTGCTGCTGCCGCCTTTGTTTATTTTTGCGTGTGTCCATATAACCCCCATAATAAAAGCCCTACCGGGTGGTAGAGCTTTAGCGTGGATTTGCTCGGCGGAGGTAAAACTGTTAAACCGTCCCGCCTTGCAAGTCGCGTATTATCTTTTAAGGAGGTTTTTACCAAAATGAACATACCGACGGCGAAATCAAACAGTTTTCCCGCGCCTTTCGGTCGCCCCGCGGGATTTGTGCTTGAGCACATTGTACATTATATTGCATTTTGGCAAGATAAAAAAGGGTAAAAGTGAATATTTAGGGGGCTATAATTTCACGAGCTGCGCGGAGGGCTTGCTTGTGTATATCCCTCTTTACATACTCGACGCAGTACCCCATAAA
>CAJUIV010000002.1 GCA_910586905.1 uncultured Christensenellaceae bacterium | reverse complement strand
ACCGATTATGCGATAACGGCAGTCAGTGTTCCATCCGAAAAGCGAAAAGAGTGTATCGTTAAAAGCGGCGGTAGAAATCGGGCGAGAATAGTAAACTTTCTCTGATATTTTCGAGCAGACAACCGCTTGACGATTTGATTTGTCGGTGGTGCGAATGGCGAATTTCTTTTCTATCGGGTTAATCAACAGTTCGATATAGTTTCTTTCACCCAGCTTCCGTATGCACTCTGTGCTTAACTTGAGCTTTTTCTCTGCGAAGGTGATGGAAGGGCGGCGGACACTATCGAAAAACTCTGTGCGCGTTATTTCGAACCCGCGCAAGTCAAAGTCGCCGGCTTCCACCGGAATCTTGATTTCAGGGGGCGCTTGCGGTTCTGTTTGTTGCTCATCTTCTGGAGCGGTATAAACGCTGTTTGCGGCTTCGAAGTAGTTTATTTCCTTGAAGCCAGCCCAACGGGGGTTAATCACAACAAAACCTTTTAATATGCCGCTGTCAATTACACGGAGTTCTGGCAGGAAGGATTTATTTCTGTATTTGGCATTATCCAGCATACGCTGAACCGCGATAAAATCATCCCTTGAAACGATGGCTTCGTGGTGTTTATGATATCTGCTTTGTGGACGGTCTCCGCGATTTTTAACGGATTTATGATCACGATAATTTGGCGTGAAAGTTTTCCTTGTAAGGACATCGCCGCAGTGTCGCTCGTTCCGTAGGATTTGAACTACGCCGCTTGAGGTCCATTTGTTTACATTTCCCAGATATGACTTTCTTCCGAGCGCGTTCAAAGTATCTGCAATTTGCTGCGTTGAATAACCGTAAAGATACATATAGAACGTGAGTTTTACGGTGGGCGCTTCTTCTGGGTTGATGATTAAATTTCCATCTTCATCGTGCGTATATCCGAGCAGCTTCGGGGTAAGAGGAATGCCGTGGTCTAAGCGCATACGCAAAGAGGTTTCCATACTGCGGCTGCGGGTATGTGATTCTTCTTCTGCCATAGTAGCTTGGAAGGACAGCGCCATTTGGGAATCGTCATTCAAAGAGAAGATGCATTCGGACTCAAAGAAAACACCGACAGGAGGCTTTAATTCAGCAAGGTCGCGCGTAAGCCCGATACAGTCAACTACGTTTCTGGCAAAACGTGAAACGCTCTTTGTAATTATAAGATCAGCTTTGCCGGCTTTGCAGTCAGCAATCATTTCATTGAAGTTGTCGCGGTGTAAGCGGGAGGTTCCACTTATGCCTTCGTCCGCGTAAATTTTTATAAGTGTCCAATGCGGATGCTTCTGCACAAACTCTTCATAATATTGCCTTTGCAATTCGAAGGAAGTGGTCTGACGGACATCATCAGTAGAAACGCGGACATAAATAACCACCCGCATAGGCGTGTCATTGTCGTAATAATCGACTCTTTTCCGCGCGGGTGTGAATTCGTAGTTATCTTCATCAATTTCAAAGCGCATACGCTTACGCGCTTTTGCTTTTTCACGTTGCCGGCTTTCACGGCGTTCTTCATCAATCATTGGGGGTTCCTTTATCGCTTATATATTCCGGAGCGGTATCTTCGGGTAAAACTTTCCAATCCGGGGACGGAAGGAAGAAAGTGTCTTTTATGTCATTTTGGTAATAGGAAGCCAGGGTGAAAATATCCTCCGAAATAAAGTAAATCCCAATAGGAGGAGTGTGTGTCGCAAGCAGCCTGGCGCATAATGTAACCTCATGCATTTTCTTGGAAACGTTCGAAACTTTTTGCGTAATAATCAAATCAATCTTGCCTTCCATTGCTTCATTCAAGAGTCGACTCCATTCGGGTGCAGATTCCATATTGGGAGCAGTTGCGCCTTCGTCAATATAAAAATCAACGAGAGTCCAATTCGGGCAAAGGTTGATTGTGTCCTGGAACTGTTTCTTATGATATGCGAGATAATCTTCATACCGGGTTTGATTGAAGTATCGAATATAAACGCCAACTTTGAAAGACGTTGCGGGGTTAGGAAATTCATGTCGAATACTGTGAAGCCAATTTTTGTGGTCTGCAACTTTCTGAGCGTGTTCCGAGCTGTTGCCGAAAATCGAAAGTTGCTGGGGGGCGTTTGCTATTTCCTGAAACTTATTTATAATGTCAATTTCGTTTGGCATAAAAAACCTCAAGCATAATTATGTGAAAATTATAGAGCCAAGCGCCGAAAAAAGGAATAAACCAGCGGTTAAGTAAATAACCACTGGTTTATGAAAAAGGAACTTTTTTTGAAATTAATAAAAAAAGAGTGGAGCTGTCTCCACCCATTCTTGTTAATCGTCTTTGTTAGTTCGCATTGATGTCTTGATTTCCTGAATTATTTTTAGGAGCGATTCAAGTTCCGCGGCGCTGCAATCTTTGAATATTTTTGAGAACTCACCTTGATAAATCGAATTGACGGAAGGAACATTCGGACGAAGGATTTCATCTGCCGACACTCGGATTACTTCAATTATTTTGCAGAAGGTGAGAATGCTCAGTTGCTTCTTGCCACATTCTATATCAGAAAGGTGGGAAGCGTTGATGTTTGCGGAATAAGCAACATCTGCTTGCGTTAGTCCCGCGGCTTGCCTTGCTTCTCGGAGACGGTTCCCGATTTCTTTTAGTTTTTTTGATTCGATGTTATCTTCCACGGGCGCACCTCCTTCGGCTATAGCTTATATTTTTATCTAATTTTATCATCCATAGCCGAAATTATAAATCGGCTATGGGCGATTTTTTTGGCTATGGCATATAATTGAGTTGACTTTTTTTGGAGGAAAAACGAAAGATGGCACTCAATTACATTTTACTTGGCAAGCGTGTGAGAGACCTTCGCATCAAGCGTAGGATGTCCCAGGCAGAACTTTCAGAGCTTATTGAAAAGTCCCCGCCTTATGTCAGCTACATAGAGAGCGGGATTAAAAGTCCAAGCCTCGATACACTTATTTTGCTTGCAAATGCACTGGGCGTTACTGCTGATATGCTTTTGGCAGAGAGCTTGGATAACCACCTGTTGGTGGATGTGGGGGAATATGCAGAATTGCTCAATGACTGTTCCCCGTATGAACGAAGAGTTTTGATTGAAAACGCGCGGGCGTTGAAAAAGACGATGCGTGAATATCACTTCCTGTCAAAGCGTAGGAACCAATAAATATATTTTACAATCCCGAACAGAGGTGCGCAATAGACCGACAGTTATGAAGATGACTGCCGGTTAAAACGCTGCTTTTTTACATTTTTGCGATTTTCGATTACATTTTCCGTTGAGCCGGCTTTTTACGTTTTTATTATGGTATAATTTCGCCGGAATTATAGCAGTCTTGGAAAGGGAACGCTGAAATGGAAAATGTGACATTGGAAGATATTCTGCAAAGGCACTTTAATTTGAAGGGGAACCTTTATTTAAAAAAACCTGAAGTTGTGGGATATGTTGGTGGAAACCGCAGCCGGGGTGATTTCGATGCGCCATCGCCGGAATATAGATATTTTACGAAGGTGGGGCTTAATGCATACGCCCGGTTCACTGATTGCCTGTTCGATTTATCAAAGCACGTTTCAATGCATATGAACGATGAACTTGGTAAAGAAATAGGCAGGCTCGTTGATATTTTTGACGATTATGAATATTGCTCGGAATAGGTGATGGTTATGCAAAGATATAAGAAAGAACCCTGGTATTCGTTTGAGCTGGACGATTATTCAGCGCCAAGCTGCACTTCGTTTACAAAACTCTTCTTCGGCACAGTTGAAGATTTTCGGCAATTATTGAATGGAATTCCAAATGGAGAGATGGACGAATTAAAATCCACCTTTGAGCATTTTGCGGCGGGGGAACGAAGAATAACTCATTATGCCGGATTCATTAAAACTCGATTTGCAATTCCGGTTCAGGTTCTGGGCGAGAAATTTTTTGAACTAAACGATGTGAATTATCTATACGAAAACTCGTATGGGTTCTATTATAAAGTTCGATTTTCGCGTGCAGCCGGAACAGCCTACTTGATTAAAAGGAATAAGGTTTATTACTTGGCATATCGCGTTAAAATCGAAAACCCGGAATATTGTGACACACTAAATCAAGCCGAAAAGTGGTATTCATTGGGTGATATGATTTGGGGGCATCCGGGGGTATTAAAAATAGAGAACAGCTCAATGGAAAACACTCTCGCCTTAATCGAGTCGAGTTATGAAAATGTGCAAGTGGCAAGAGCAAGGTTTGACGAGCTGTCCTTGTGTGATTGGTCATCATTTTTTGAAGAGGTATTTGGTGATGGTTGATAAACAAGAAGAAACAAAAAACTATCCGACAGTGCTTGAATTAGACGGGATTTTTTATCGAGTTTGTCGAGATGGGAAATGGCAAAATAGATGCTTTTCGGACCTAACTAAAATAGAACAAGAAGCGTTCATGTCCACACTCTCTCCGGAAGGATTGAAGAGAATTTGTCTCGTTTTGTCTGAGAGCTTAAGAACGATTGCTTCGGTGGCACTGAGTCTTGAAATGCAGGTAGAAATCAATAAAGGTTTGGAACAGGCGAAAGCCGGAAACCTTATCACGGCAGAGGAGTCCTTTGTCGAATTTAAAAAGAAGTATGGTCTATGAAAAAGAGAGTTAAAGGACATTTATATTTTATTCACGATTTTAAGCGGTGCAGCGATGGGAACTATCGGTATGTAGGAACGGACGATGGAACACTGTTTTCCGCTTCTTATGGAAGAACGAAACTCTACGCTTCGGAACTTCCGGAGTGGTTTGTATATGGGCGATATTATAAACGATTTGGGTATATTTCAACCAAGGGCATAAAGGCTTTGAAATACAAACCCAACTGGCACACAAATCACTTCTTGAAAGATGACCGGTTGATGGTTTCGTATGATAAAACTGAGTGTGAACTGGGAGATGACTGGGACCATACGACCTGGGTTTGGGGTTTGGAAATTTTGGATGTTCTAAAGGGCGCACAAATTTACTCGAATTACGACATTACCCCCATAATATGTCAACTTAAAAAGAAAATTGAGTGGCTTCGGAAGGCTCATCCTGATGAGTATAGTGAGGAACAGTGGCACTTTGATTTAGATAAGTGGAAGCAAGAACCCTTTAAAAACGGATTGCCACCGAGATATGTTGCAGTTTCCATAAATCCCTGCCCGGAAAATGAGGGGAAAGAAACGTTGTATGGCAGCGAAGAAGAGATAAAGAAATTTATAGAAAGTTTACCAAATAATAATGGCAAGCTGATGAATGAAACCATTCGAGAAATTCGGTACATAAAAAAGTCATTTGACTACATGGAAGGCTTTGAATTAAAATGTATCAATTCCCAGGGTGAGCCATACGAATTGAACTTTTATTCTGCTTTGCTTTCACAAATCCTGTTGCGAGACGGAGACAAATTTGAGTTATGTGCTTCGGGTGAAATTATTCGGTTTAAGTATCGCAAGAAAGGCTGTCAAGTCTGGGCAGAATCATCTGATTTGAACACAAATCTTATTGTTGAAAAAACGAACTCAGAAGGGACGGGCTTTAAGACCAGAGCGTTTATTAGGGTAAAAACCTATGACTCTGCAAAGGAGGCGGTTTCCGAGATGTGGAATTTAATTCTCTCAATGGAGACAGTGGTGAAGTATATTTTTGGAGCTATTCCGACTACGCCGCGGTTAATTTCTGACTCGCTTGTGGGGGTGCAGCAGGAGGACTTCAGCGAAGAAGAAGCAAGGAAAGAAAGGTTAAAGAAAAATGAGGGGTAAAGAGGCAATCGAAGAAAACAAAACGCTCATTGAAGAGTTTCCTTTTCTGCTGCCCAGAAACCGGTGGACAGACAAAGTGCCTGATGATTTCGACTTCTCGTACACAGAGCTGGACAATATGCCCGATGGTTGGCGTACTGCTTTTGGGTTGCAGATGTGCAGAGAGTTAAAAGAATTCTTGGAAAAGGCGGGTGCTTTGACTGACTATCGAATAACCGACATAAAGGAAAAGTACGGAACTCTTCGGTGGTACGAAAACGGAGTCCCGGTCAAAGCAAAAAAAGAGTACCTTGCTTGGCAATCTAAATATTGGGAGCTTTCCCAACGAACCTGCATAAAGTGCGGGGCAAAGGCAACTAAAACTTCCGTAGGTTACATCGCGCCGTTTTGCACCGAGTGCGCCAGGGAGATGCCTTCTGTAAACTTTGAGGAATTGAAAAATAAAAGAAGGAAAAAATGACTACTTTTGAACCCGAAAAAAGGGACATAATTGACGAGTTGAATAAACTTGCACTTCGGGCTAATTGGGGGACAGTTGACCGGATAGACGGGAAACCAAAATCGGTGGTTATAATTCAAAAAGCCATTGAAGAAATCGTGCAGTTAAGAAAGCAGACTGAAGGAAAAAAGAATGAAATATTATGTGGTTGCCGATGTCCATGGATTCTATGACTTGATGATTAAGGCACTAAATGAAAAGGGATATTTTGAAGATAAGGAACCGCACAAACTCGTGATTTGTGGGGACCTTTTTGACAGGGGGTCGCAAGCAAAAGAGATGGAAAAATTCGTAGTTGATTTGCTTGAAAAAGACGAAATAATTTTAATCCGTGGAAATCACGAAGACCTGATGCTTGACCTGGTAAACCGGCTGGATGAGTTTGTTGAGATGGGCATTGAACATACGCATCATTATCGGAACCGGACAGTTAGAACCCTTATGGACTTGACTGAATGTAGTCTCGGTAGAATTAAGCAGCAGCCCGGAGTGATTGCAGACCGGATGAGAAAAACACCTTTCCTGCAGAAGATAATCCCTGCAATGAAGGATTATTTTGAAATCGAGCATTTTATATTCGTCCACGGGTGGATTCCGTGTCACGCCAGCGGGTATGGCGGTGAAGCCGACTGGTTTAACTATCTGGAAAATTGGAGAGAAATGCCCAAGAGCGACTGGATGCTTGCACGCTGGTATAATGGAATGCTGGCTGCTTTTCAGGGTTGTATTGAACCTGGGAAAACAATTGTCTGCGGACACTGGCACTGCTCATTCGGGCATACTTATTTAGAGAAAAAAGAAATAAAGCCCCTCAAAGACGGAGAGCTTTCGCCTCAGAAGGTCTTTGAAGATTTCACTCCGTACTACGGGGAAGGCGTTATTGCCATAGACGCTTGTACAGCTTTGAGCAAGGTTGTGAACTGCATTGTTATTGAAGATGAAGAAAAAAGAGCCTGATGAACGGCTCTCAGAATTAGCTTTTCATATTAAAGAAACAGGTTGCACGGCGGTTTCGCTTTACGCGCCGGAAATTGGGGCTGTGTGCCTTAGATTTGCAAACGGCGAACAGGTGAGCGAATCTGAACTTGTGCGCCTGTTAGACGGCGTATTGGGCTTTTGTTTTGAAGAAGAAATGGTAGAGCTTTTCCGGAAGCTCTGTCGTGCTGCTCTGCGGCAACATCCGCGGGTTATAAATGAATATGTCTTAACTTTTCGGGACCTTTGGGACGAAGAGAATTGAGACGAAATGTATTTGAACGGTGATGGACGATTTTGAACGGTCAGTAATTTTTGTATCAAAATCTCTCATCTTTCACATTACCTCGGATAGATCCGAGGTATTTTTATACCGATTTTCGACTCTGTTAAAGGAATGGCTCTTCGGTTCCGTCCCCTGTTCTTGAGACTTTAACCGGAACGGGTATGCAGAAGTTTTTTTTAGCTGTGGATTCAAATCGGCGTTTTAATTTCAAAGGTTTAGCCTTCCTCTACAATGCCACAAATTTGATCCGGGTTTGTTTTTTAGCTAAGGAAAACGCATGTTTCTACGAAGTGTTCAATCGGATAACTTTTTAATTTAATTTGAATCGGCGTATCGCCCGAGATAATTCAAATCTGTTTCAATGTAATTGTTGTCATTTAGCGCGTGAGATATTTTTATGAGTTACAAATATAATCTTGAAATCAAAAACGAATCCGGTAACGCAGAAATTTTTGAGCAATATCTTGAGGATATTCGCGCTCATATTTATAATGAATTGACTCAATGTTTCGATTTTAATATAAACTTGCTCGTCATATTTCGCGATCTTGACAATGAAACTAATTTTGTAAATCAAGAAACGACCAACGGCGGTTCTGTTTATTATAAGAAGAGATATATCATATTGCTCAATATAAATTCTTTAAAAAGAATACCTTTCGATAGAGGCTTAGATTTTGCTATAGCGGTTCGTCATGAATTGGCGCACATATATGATTTTTATCACACTTTGCATAACAAGTTTTATAAATTTCAATCGCTTTCAAAGAAAAGTTATCATTCGGTATTCGATATGATAATCAATATTGGATGGAGGTTTTGGAGCGAATTTTTTGCATATTATCATACCTTCAAGAAATTCAAAAATGAGCATAACTATCCTACGATGTTGCAAATAGTTAGCTCTTACGAACTTTTGATAGAGCAATATGAGTGTTTGATGGCGGCAGGCTATTCGGAAGACGACGAGTGTCAAAAGAAAGCTCAATCGCTACTTGGAAATATTGAGGATTTTGTATATGCCATATCTAAGTTTATGTCAGGTTATTTGTTCGGAAAGAAAAAATATTACGATTACTGTGATAAAACTGCAGGTAAAAAATCGTTCATTCAAGAACAAAGATTAATAGACGGGCTATATCGTAGAATCGTACCTATGCTTACTAATACATACGGCAAAGGCGAAGCGCGCAAGATGTTCAATTTGGGGGATTATATAATGCGTCGCATATACTGTCGCTTAGGTTGCGGTATAGTAAAAAGCGACGGTAAAGCTCACTTGGCTGTCTATTTCTAGACTTTTACAAACTTGACTTTTAGTTGTAGCTTGTATATACTATTAGCAATAGTAATAACGGTGCGTAATGAAATACGAAATTTTATTGTTCGATGCTGATAATACGATATTAGACTTTGACAAGGCGGAGGAGCAAGCGCTTGGACGCGCGTTTGCCGAGTGCGGACTACATTTCGATGATAACGTACTGCAAGTTTACCGCAAAAATAATCTACGTCAATGGCAGTTGTTCGAGCAGGGTAAACTTACAAAAAACAAAGTAATTATAAATCGTTTTGCCGAAACGTTTAAAGAACTGGGCTTGACTGTTAAGTTTGATAAAGCGTCAGAATTATACGAAGAATACTTGCACATAGGCTTTTTCGTCGTTAATCATGCGAAAGACGTACTGCAAAAACTCCAAAACGAGTGTAGGCTGTATTTGGTTACAAACGGCGTAAAAACTATACAAGACAGCCGAATGAAAGGCAGCGGCTTGGGAAAATATTTTATCAAACGTTTCGTTTCGGAAGAAGTAGGCTGCCCCAAACCGCAAAAAGGCTTTTTCGATTATTGCTTTGAACGTATATCAGACTTTGATAAGTCGCGCGCGTTAATAATAGGCGACTCCTTAACCAGCGATATCCAAGGCGGAGTAAATGCAGAAATCGACACTTGCTGGTTCAATCCCAATCATATTGTCAACTCGTCAAACATGACGCCGAACTACGAAATAGACGATTTGCGACAGTTGACGTCAATTGTAAACGGTAATAAATAGTTCAAACGGGAGGAAAAGTCATTGTTCAAAACCATTAAAGAAGCTGTAAGCGAAATCGTTATTCCCGTATTGCTTGAAAACGGCTTTGTTTTGGGGAAAGACGGTTGCAATACATATTATCGTAAATCGGAAAATTATTTGGAAATCATTTATATAGGCCCGACAAAGTATGGAAATTCGTACGTTGTCAGGGCATCAATAGTGTATTTGAGTAATAACGAGAAAAATAATAATATCGATTACCGTTTATTTACGGGCAATATCGATGAAATAATCCCAGATGAGTGCATAAAAGAATATTATATGAAAGGATGTTTCGGTACTGACGAGTTCTTTTTTCATAACGTTTATTATGATATTGGTATGGGATTGGGCGTAATAGGAGTCGCAAAAAATGCAAAGAAGCCTTTTGGCATCAGACTTCAGAAATATGACGATAATACTTACGGAAAAGTGTGTAATAAGATTGTCAAAAAACTGCCGAAATTGTTAAAATGGCTGGATAATATGAAAAAGAAAAATCAGTAAGTTTAGTTGTATTTTAATTTATTTAGTAGATTTCTCAACGCGCGGGAGCGGTGGCTCACGGCGTTTTTTTCTTCTTCCGTAGCTTCGCCGAAGCTTTTGCCTAACTCGTCGCAGAAGAATATGCAATCGTAGCCGAAGCCGTTGCCGCCTGTTTCTCTTTCCAAAATACGCCCGTCCACGCGTCCGTCGGCGGCAAAAGTGGTCCCGTCGGGATAACGCAGAACGACTGCGGTTTGAAAATATGCGGAACGGTCGCTTTTTTGCTGTAATTTTTCCAATAATTTATTACGATTTTTTGCGTTGTCGTGATCACCTCCGTATCTTGCGGAGTATACGCCAGGTTCTCCGTTTAGGCTGTTTACGCACAGCCCCGTATCGTCCGCTAATACGGCGAAAGAAGTGTGTTTGGCAATTTCGTTGGCTTTTATCAAAGCGTTTTCGTAAAAGGTCTGACCGTTTTCTTCGGGGTCGCAATTTATTTTGGCTTCTTTAAGGCTTACGATATTGTCAAATCTGTCTTTTAAAATAGATTTAATTTCTTTTATTTTTTGTGAATTATTGCTTGCTATCAGAAGATTCATTTTTCGTTTCGTAAAATTCAATATTGGGATTACGCGCAATAAGCAATTCTTTCATTTGATTGTAGCGTTTCGGATTTATGACTATTGCGGTGATTATGGGGTCGACTCCGTCCTTATAAAGGTAACTGATATACATTGCTCCGTTATCTAAAACTATATTTAGTATTTTATCTATTTGCACGCGTCCGCCGAAAATGTCGATGAATCCGATATATAATCTCAAATATTTTGTTTCGACTCTGTAATGCAAAGTTGCAAAAAGCAGAGCAATAATCGTGCATAACGGGCATACGCTAATTAGCAGGATCGCCTGCCTTTGCGAAAGTTCGATTGGTACTTTTGCAAGCGCGAGTATACCTATAATCGTTCCTACAAACGAAATTGTCGCCATTACGTATAATAATACTTTTATAACCGGAGTAAAATATGCTTGAAATCTCATAGCGCTATTTTAGCACAATAAACTTATTTGGTAAATATATTTGATGATATTAAACTTAATAAAGGAGAAAGTTTTGCAAAAAATCGATTTTGACGCGATAATTAAAAACGCGCGGTATTTTAAAAGTATCATAGGAAACGCCAAATTGTGCGCGGTTATAAAAAACGACGCTTACGGACACGGTATCGTACATACGGCGAGATTTCTTTCCGGCGCCGTCGATTTCTTTGCGGTAGGCAGTGTGGACGAAGCGGAAAAAGCAGCGGATTGCTCTCGGGAAGTATTGATACTTTTGCCTCAAGATTATGCGAATACTTGCAAGGCGATAAAGACAAAATGCCTGCTTACCGTAGACAGTTTCGATACGTTAATGACAGTTTGCGAAGCGGCAAAGAGTATGAACGTAAAGGCGAAAGTACATATAAAAATAGACAGCGGTATGTCGCGGTTGGGTTTTTCTGTTTCGGATATAAAACCGCTTTTAAAAGCAATAAAAAAATGCGGTTATATCGACGTACAAGGAGTATATTCGCATTTTTGGGGAGATACTCTCGATGCGTGCGACAAGCAGTACGAGTATTTTCTGTACTGCGCAAACTCTCTTGGCGACGGTTTGGGCAAAGATTTAATCAAACATATTGCAAATAGTTCCGCTGCGCTTTTATCCGATAAATACCGTTTGGACATGGTAAGAATCGGTTTGGGTTTGTATGGTTACGGAAACGAGCGTTTAATTCCTGCTAAAAAAGTGTCCGCAAGGGTTATAGCCGTGCGTTCGGTTGATTGCGGCAGTGTAGTCGGTTACGGAGGCGTGTTCGTTCCGGATTCTTTTACGCGTATTGCGGTAATAAATACCGGATACGCTAGCGGACTCTCTCGTGCGTTAGTCGGTTCTTACGTTAAAATAAACGGCAAATTTTGCAAAATCGTCGCCGTTTGCATGGCTATGTCGATGGTGGATATAGGTGTGAACGACGTGTCCGTAGGCGACGATGCTATACTTCTCGGAGACGGTGTAAACTTATCTAACGACAAAGTTATCGTGTACGAATTGCTGTGTAATTTACGCTGAATCGCGCTTTGCTAAAAATATTCTTTACTAAATTTCAATATTGTTGTAAAATATTTAAGTTATGAGAGTGATAGCCGGTAAATACAAAGGTATGACTTTGACCGCGCCAAGCGGCGAAGCGCGTCCCACCTTGGACAGAACAAAGGAAACGTTGTTTAATATTTTAAATTTCAAGTTGCAAAACGCAGCGGTATTGGATTTGTTTGCCGGTTCGGGGCAGTTGGCTATAGAGAGTTTGAGCAGAGGCGCAAAAAAAGCGGTTTTATGCGACAATAACGCCTTGTCGATTGCCGCGATTAAGCGGAATTTTCTGAAAATAGGCGAAATTCCGAATATCGTATTCGGAGATTATAAAACGTGTTTGTGCAAATTGGATACGACGTTTGACGTTATTTTTGTGGATCCGCCGTATCAATCGGCATATTACGACGACGTTTTAAAAATTATAAGCGACAAAAATTTATTGAGCGAAGACGGAATAGTGGTTTGCGAGCATGCTGCGGCTGACGATTTGCTTGAAGCGGTAGGAGATTTATCGGTATATGATATCCGAAAAATCGGAAGCGTAAAATTCGATTTTTACAAAAGGAGTAAATAATGAGAATAGGCGTATATGCGGGTTCGTTTTGTCCCGTAACGAAAGGACACGTTGACGCTATCGAAAAAGCGTCTAAACTTGTCGATAAGCTTTACGTCGTAATAGGAATTAACGTCAATAAAAGTTACGCTATTCCTTTGGACGCGCGTACGGAATCGTTAAAGCGCGCGATTAAGCATATAAATAATGCGGTAGTGGAAACGTACGACGGTTTGATGACGGACTATTGTAAAAGCGTTAACGCAAGCGTTATGATTAAGTCTATCCGCAACGCGCTGGATTTGCAGTCGGTCATAGATTTGTGCGACGTTAACGCGTCTTTTTGGAACGGCGAAACCGTTTTTGTCGTTGGCGGCAAAGAATATCGGCATGTATCCAGTTCTTTGGTGCGAGAATTGGCCGAGTTTAATCGGGATTTCAAAGAATACGTGCCTGAATGTTGTTACGATGAAATTTATAAGTATTTGGTAAAATAATATGTTCGATAAACAAAAGAAACTGCCGTCTTCGGAATACTTTAGACGAATTGCGCCCCTTGCAGATGAATTACGCGTGCGAAAAAATAGTTTCGATATCGATTTAAAAAATAATTTTTTGTCGCGCGAACGGTTTGTCGTTATTTGCGGACCGTGTTCGGCTGACGAGCCCGACGCAATGAAGGAGTACGTGTCGAAACTGAGCTCCTTATCGGCGCGCTGCAAAAGTTTACTGACGGTTGCGCGTATTTATACGGCAAAACCGCATTCCAACGGAAGCGGTTATTTGGGAACGTGTTTTAACTTAAATGAAAACGAATCCGCCGATTTGGAAAAAGGTATAATTCGCTGTCGTCAAATGATGATAAACTGTATCGAAAATAATTTGCCCGTCGCCGACGAACTGCTGTACCCGGAACTCTACGATTATTTCAGCGATTTGGTATCGTACTGGTTTATCGGAGCGCGAAGCGGTGAGGACAGTTTGCATCGTGCGTTTGCGTCGGGTTTGGACGTTTGCTGCGGTGTTAAAAACGGTACTGACGGGGATTTGTATAAAGCCGCCGATTCCTTGCGCGCAATAAGCAATCCGAACGTATTTCCTTTTAACGGTTATCAAATTGAAACGAACGGCTGCAGGTACGCTCACGTCGTTTTGCGCGGAGGCGTTAGCTATGCGCGCGGCGAAACAGCCTATTTTTCTAATATAGATTTCAATAGTGTGTCGCGCATAAAAACTCTGCTTAAAACGCGCGGTTTAAACGATTTTATAATTGCGGATTTGAATCACGCCAACAGCGGGAAAGTAGCCAAACGTCAAATAGAAAACGTCAAAGAGGTTGTGAATAATACTAGCATAAACGGCGTAATGTTGGAAAGCTATCTATTCGAGGGCGAGAAATCGACTGAGTACGGCGTTTCGAGGACGGACGGCTGTTTATCCATTGAAGATACGGAACTCGTATTCGGATACCTACAGCGCTTTTTAAGCGAGCGAGAGAAGCAATAAAATTGTTGGCGGAAAGTTTGCCTTTGCGGTAGATAAATAGGCTGTAATAGATTCGTTTAAAACTTGAGTATCGTAAGTGTGTCTATTAAAATATTTTAAATAACAGTATTAAACTCTCGGAAAATTCCGAGAGTTTTCACATGAAAATTTTAACTAAAATAAAGCTTGCGATAGTAGCGATTGACGATTGCGTAGCTTTCATTTTTATAACTGACAGAAATTTGATTTGCTTTTTACTTAAAAAAGCGTAACATTGCGCGATAACGCATAATCCGCCGAAAGCGAGCAGCGAACTGCAAAGTACGGTCGCAGTTTGTATGTCGGCGTTAGCGCATAGTCCGAAGATTCCGTTTGTCATTTCGAAAAGCCCAAGTATAAAGCTAACCGTTAAATCGTCTTTTAAACCGAAAGGCAAAAAGCTTTTTATCATATCGGCCAACATATAAAACAACGCTATAAGTCCGCCGACGGATATGACAGACAGCGCGGAATTTGTAATGGTTTCGCCTATATCCGACGCTTTAAACGCGTTGGTTTTGTCGGAATAGGTAACGATATTTTTTATGTTTTTACGATAGAGTAATCCGTTTAAAACAACTGAAAATAAATGCGCGGTAAAAACGATTACGGTTGCCGTAGAGTTTTGTAAAAGTTTTGCTCCGACGGTTGCTATCATAAATATTGGACTTGCCGAAGAACAGAAACTGCACATAACAGTTGCCGTTTCAGTGTCGGCGGCGCTGTCCGCAACGGCTTTTGCTCCGACAGGGTATCCGCATAATAAGCTTGATATAAATGCGAAATCGCAGTCTATTTTGAATAAAAATTCGGTCAGCGAATATTTGAATTTCGAGTGCAATTTCAAAGTGAGAGTAGTGATTACCATAAAAGGAAACAATGCCGGTAAAACGTTGTATGCCCAGATAGTTATACCGTCAAAGAAGCTTCGCATATATTTTGCAGGGGCGGAAATAAATACAGCTACTATACAAATTGATAAAGCGGTGGTTGTCCATTTTAAGTATTTCACAAATATATTTTATTTAATAAAATATCAATTATGAATTTTTTATCTGCTGTATCTTAACAATAGTTAATTTTGCATAATACTATTACACACATAATACTGTAATTTTGTTTGTCTTCGCGGTTTCTTTGGTAAAATACGGTTTTTAAACGTCGATCTTGATTAGCTTTTTGGGAGCTTTTTTGCCCGAGAGCGAGTAGTACAGTCTGTCGGCTTTAAGAGTGATTTCGTCGTTGGAGTCGTTTATATATTGCAATAAGGAAACCGAGCTCGAATTTATTGCCAGTACTTGGATTGAAGGATTAAGCGATTTGTATTTTTCCGCCGTTTCTTTCGTTATCGACAACAAGAAGTTTAAAACTATTCGCTGCAATTTTAATCGCGTGTAACGTTTCGTTTTTATTTGAGATATCATCGCCTCGTATCCCATTGATTTATCGGCATTGTATATTCTGTTTTCCAAACCTTCGTTAACGCCTTCTATTCGTTCTAATTGATGCGGCGAGGCAAGCGACATAAAATATGTTGCAAACGAGCAAAACTTATTTTCGACTTCGTCGTCTATATCTTTGCGAACATAATCGTATGAGTAAACGGAACGCAAACTTTTGTTGGCGCGAAGAGCGTTTGACGAAGCGTAGGCGTTTGCCTCGCCGTTATAATTGTTTTCGCGTTTTAGCGTTATCGGCTCGATACGGGATTTTAGTTTTTGTATAGCTCTCACATATTCTATCGCCAGTACGTTATTGGGGCTTTCTAATATTTTCGACCGAGTGGCTAAAAAAACCGCTTTTGGATAACTGACGCCGTTTTTAACTTCTCTTGCGATTTTTTCGTTTATTTCTACGTTGTCTAAGCTTTCCGCAAAATTTTTGATTTGATGAATATCGCCGCATTCGCTTCCGAACAATAGGTAATCGACATTAAGCTCTTGCGCGATTTTAACTCCGCCAAGGGCAAAATTTTCCGCAGAAGCGGTTGCGAAAACCGTCGGTAATTCAACTACCATATCCGCTCCGGCTTTTATGGCGTGCGTCGCTCGGGAAAATTTATCCGCGCAGGCGGGCAGTCCCCGTTGCGTAAAATTTCCGCTCATAATGCATATAACTTTATCGGAAAAGGTTTTCGCATAGTCTAATAATTTTTTATGCCCCGAGTGTAAAGGGTTAAATTCGCAAATAATCGCAGTCGTTTTCATTTTGTTTTCCATTCGTCGTATTTTCTTTACAAGGTCGCGCGTTTATGCTATACTTTATCCGCTTAATTATGAGAACCTCGTTATACGTTTTTACTGTATGAAGTAATACGCGTTGAGTTAAGCATAAATCCGAACATGTGTATTATACACAAAATAAACGAATAAAGAAAGCGTTTTAAAAGGAGATAATTATGACTGTATTGGAACAAATCAAAAGTAAAGCCGCTAGTCTCGATAAAACCGTAGTTTTGTGCGAAGGAGAGGACAGCCGCGTTGTAAAAGCTGCGGAAATGGCTACAAAAGAAGGTGTAGCCCGTATCGTACTGCTGGGCGACCCTGTTAAAATTAAAACCGATAATCCCGACGTAAATCTTGACGGAGTAGAAATCGTAAATCCGCTTACCAGCGAAAAATTGACTTCGTATAACGCTAAGCTGTGCGAGTTGCGCGCGTCTAAGGGGATGACTCCCGAACAAGCCGCGGAACTTTTAAAAGACGGCACGTATTTCGGCGCGATGATGCTTAAAGCGGGAGACGTAGACGGACTTGTTTCCGGAGCGTGTCATTCTACCGCTAACACGCTGCGTCCGGGATTGCAAATAATCAAAACCGCGCCCGGCGTAAGCGCTGTTTCCAGCTTCAACTTGATGATTTGTCCTCCTGAAGGCAATAAGTATTGTCCCGACGGATTGGTCGTATTCGCCGATTGCGGACTTAATCCAACGTACACGGCAGAAGGACTTGCCGACTGCGCGATTGCTACGGCGAAATCTGCGCAAGCGATAGCGGGAATCGAACCAAAAGTCGCTATGCTGTCATTTTCTTCCAAAGGCAGCGCAAAGCACGATAACGTAACTTTGGTTCAAGATGCCACGCGTATAGCGAAAGAAAAAGCTCCTGATTTGAAGCTTGACGGAGAACTGCAATTCGACGCCGCTATAGTTCCATCCGTAGGAGAAATGAAAGCTAAAGGCAGCGATGTCGCGGGGCATGCTAACGTGTTTATATTCCCTGATTTACAAGCGGGAAACATAGGTTACAAAATAGCCGAGCGCTTGGGCGGCTTTATGGCTGTGGGACCTATTTGTCAAGGTTTTGCAAAACCTCTGAACGATTTATCCAGAGGGTGCAAAGCGGAAGATATAGTCGGTGCCATAGCTATTACGGTGCTGCAAACTCAGCTGTAATATAAGGAGAAACGTAAATGAAAATTTTGGTGATAAATTCGGGAAGCTCTTCTCTTAAATATCAACTTATAGATATGGAAACGGAAAGAGTACTTGCAAAAGGAAACTGCGAACGCATAGGTATTGCGCACTCTAATTTTATATATAAAGCGCACGGACGTACCATAGAGCAGGAAGTTGAAATGCCGAACCATAACGTTGCGGTAAAACTTGTTTTAAACAAATTGACCGATAGCGAAATAGGGGTGATTTCTTCGATGTCTGAAATCGACGGAGTAGGACACCGCGTCGTCGCTTCGGGCGAAGCCTTTAAAAAGCCTACGCTCGTAACTCCGGAGTCTATGAAACTTATGGAGGAAATAAAGGATTTAGCGCCTCTTCATAATCCCGCTGCCATAGTGGGAATCAAAGCGTGCTTATCTGAAATGCCTAATACTCCGATGGTTTTGGTGTTCGATACGGGATTTCACTTTACTATGCCCGATTATGCGTATATGTACGCTATCGACTATGCTCATTACGAAAAGTATCATATACGACGTTACGGAGCCCACGGTACCAGTCATAAATTCGTAGCGCAGGAAGCGGCAAAATACCTTAAAAAAGACGTTAAAGATTTAAAAATAATCACGTGTCATCTGGGTAACGGTTCGTCAATAACGGCGGTAAACGGCGGCAGGTGCATAGATACGTCTATGGGGTTCACGCCTCTTGCGGGCGTGCCGATGGGAACACGTAGCGGCGATATTGATTACTCCGCTGCCGAATATATTGCCAAAAAAGAGAATATGACTGTGTCTGAAACGCTTAATTATTTGAATAAGAAATGCGGCGTTTTGGGAGTTTCGGGAGTATCGTCAGACTTTAGAGATTTGTCCGACGCGGCAAGCAACGGTAATTATCGCGCGGAATTGGCGTTGAATATGTTTGCTTACGGTGTTAAAAAGTATATCGGAGCATACGCCGCCGCGTTAAACGGAGTCGACGTGATTGTGTTTACTGCGGGAATAGGTGAGAACGACGACGTTGTTCGAAGAAAGTCGTTGCAAAATTTGGATTACTTGGGCGTCAAACTTGACGAACGTAAAAATTCGAGTTGTCCGCGCGGAGAAATAGCGGAAATACAGTCTGCCGATTCCAAAGTAAAAATACTGGTTATTCCTACCAACGAAGAACTTGTTATAGCTCGCGAAACAATGCTTGAAGCAAAATTGGGTTAAATCGTTGACAAATTTTTTTTAAATTTGTATAATAGTGAAGTGTCTGAAAAATTAGTAATCGACTTGACTGATTATATGTCGAAAATAGGCGAAGAACTTTCTTTTGTCGGTGAATTTGTTCCTGCGGAAGAATTGCTTTCTTATCCTAGCGCCGTTTTGGAAAAAATTTCGGTAAATTTCGGCGTTACCTTCCTTAACCCCGACGTACAAGTTTCGGGAATTGTAACGTGTTACGTAACGGGAAATTGCGACCGATGTTTTACAAATATTTCGCGCGCCGTTAAATTACCTTTCAATCAGGTTTTTTACAAAGATAATGCGAAAGAAGAGGACGGTTACGTATATTGTAACAGTCGTTTGGATTTGACTAAAGCTGTTTTTGACGAAATTGTACTTTCGATGCCGAGTCTGTTGCTATGTAAAGACGATTGTAAAGGATTATGTCCGAAATGTGGTGCAAATCTTAACGAAAAGAAATGCGAATGTGATATTACGAGAGAAAATCCTTTTTCAGTTCTTAAAAATTTAAAATTCTAACGGAGGTGCATTACTATGGCGGTACCCAAGAGAAAAACTTCTAAACAAAGAAAGCATACGAGAGCGGCTAATTGGACGGCAACGGCGTCGACTTTGGTTGAATGTCCGCAATGTCATGAGTTAAAAGTTGCTCACAAAGTTTGCGACGCTTGCGGTTATTACGACGGAAAACAAGTTGTAGAAGTTTCTGCTGACAACAAGTAATCGATTTTTTTTAATTTTTAAGCCATCGGGATTTTCCGATGGCTTTTTGCGTTGTGAAACAAATATTTTATAAATGTCATATTGTGTGAAACATATGCGTATTTTGCGTTATTTTATTGCCAAACGGGTATGTTTATAGTATAATTTTTAAGTATATAATCGAGTAAAAATGAATTTTAAAATATCTAACAATCAAATAAACGAAATCGAAACGATTATTCAATATCGTTTTAATAATGTCGGGTTGCTGGAGCGGGCGTTTACTCACTCGTCATTCGCTAACGCCGAAAACGTTGCGGATAACGAGCGTATGGAATTTTTCGGCGATGCGATATTAGATTATATCGTTTCCGAGTATCTTTATTTAAATTACAAAGATTTAACTGTTGGAAAGTTATCAACAATGCGATCTAATTTAGTATCTGCAACAGCGTTGCGTCCCGTAGTAAAAGAGCTGGGTTTGATGAAGTATTTACGTGTAGCTAACGGTGCCGGCGGAATAAAAAGCGCGTCTAAAAAAATAGAATCGAACTTATATGAAGCTATAGTCGCTGCCGTTTATAGCGACGGAGGAATATCCGAAGCCAAAAAATTCATTTTGCGTACTTTGAAAAAAAATTTGGAAAACGCTCACGCGACTTTACTGAAAGACAGCAAAACCAAATTGCAGGAATATTGTCAGCATAACAAGCTGCCCGTTCCTCAGTATAAAATGATTGAACGTTTTGGCAGTGAAAATTTACCGCAATATAAATACGGTTTATATATCGGCGACAAACTTGTAAGCGAAGGATTGGGGACAAGCAAAAAAAATGCCGAGCAAGAAGCCGCTCGAGAAATAGTTGAGAAATGGAGAATTAACTAGTGTTATATTTGAAGAAAATCGAAATGTACGGTTTTAAAAGTTTTGCCGATAAAGTCGAATTGAAATTCGATCAACCGATAACGGGAATAGTAGGTCCCAACGGTTGCGGCAAAAGCAATATATCCGATTCTATACGTTGGGTGTTGGGCGAACAAAGCACTAAAAATTTACGCGGTAAGTTAATGCAGGATCTTATCTTTAACGGAACCGATACTCGTAAATCGATGAGCTATTGCGAGGTATCGTTGTATTTTGACAATACGACTAGAATCTTTCCTATTGCAATGGACGAAATTATTATCAGCCGTAAACTTTACCGCAGTAACGAGAGCGAGTATTTGCTTAACCGAAACGTTGTTCGTCTTCGAGATATTTTGGAGTTGCTTCGCGGTGTCGGGCTGGGTAAGGAAGGGTATTCTATTGTAGGACAAGGCCGTATGGACGCGGTTTTGAACGCCCGTCCCGAAGACCGACGCGCAATTTTTGAAGAAGCTCTGGGAATATCGACTTTTCGTATTAAAAAGGTAGATACTGAACGTAAGCTTGAAAAAACTCGCGGAAATATGCAAAATATAATGATTTTGGTTGAAGAACTGAAACATCGTCTGCCCGAACTTAAACGTCAGTCTACCAACGCAAAAAAATACCTTACGATATACGACGAGTTAAAACTGTGTGAAATCAACGCTTACATCTACGGTTACGATCACGCCAGTCAAGACAAAGAAAACGGTAAAAAACGGCTGGACGGATTACGTGAAGAGTTTTCTTTGAAAGAGACGCAATACGTCGACGTTAACGAACAGTATGACGATATGTTCCATAGACGCAACGGTATCGACGGTGAAATCGCTTTGCTTCGCGATAAACAACTGGCGCTTGCGGTAGAGTCGGAAAAAAAGCAAGGCGCCAAGAATTTGATTCAGGAACGAATCAACGGATGTTTGAGGGATATTCAGTCTAAGGAAGAACAAATTGCTTCAGGTAAAGAAGAAATCGAAAATTTACAGGAAGCGAATTCTAAAATAGCTACGATAATTCTTCGCAGAATCGACGAGCGTAAAGATTTGGAAAACGAGATTTCCGCAGTTAATCAGCAATATGCCGAAATCGGCGCCAAAGTGGACGAAAACAATGCTACGGCCGAGTCGTATCGTAAAAAATTAGAAGATATAATTTTGTCAACGTCGGATTGTAACAGTAAAATCGTCGCGTGCCAAGCCGAAAAAAATACGCTGGCCGAACGTTTGGAGCAAATTACCGACAGCGAAAACGAATTGGCGTTGAAGCTTAAAGCGTCTTCCGGAGAGGAAGGCGATATGCTTGCCAGATTCGATTCGCTGAAAAAAGAAAAAGAACGGTTAAATTCAACTTCAAACGAACTAAAACAAAAAATCAAAGACTTAGAATTCAAACAATTCGATTTAAGCAAAGAACTTCAGCGTAAGCATCAGGCATATTCCAGCGAAAAAGGCGGAATAGAAATGCTTAAAGATTTTGCTTCAAATTACAAGGGCTATCAAGCCAGCGTTCAATATTTAATGCAAGACGCAAAAAGAGACAGAGAACTGGATTCTCATATTTCGGGCGTTGTGGCTAATTTGATAAAAGTTGAACCGCGTTTGCAGCTTGCAATCGAAACTGCTTTAGGCGGTAGATTGCAGAATATCGTAACGGAAAACGAAGAAGACGTTAAATATCTAATTAACTATTTGAAGATAAACGACTACGGTAAAGCGACGTTCCTACCCGTTTCTTCTATGAAACCTCACGGAATCGAAAGGGCCGAGATTTTGTCAGAACAAGGCGTTTTGGGCGTAGCAAGCGACTTGATAACGTTTGATAAACATTATTCCAACGTTTTCGAATCGTTGCTTGGCGGCATTGTTATAGTGGATAACTTTGATAACGCCGTTAAACTGAGTCGTAAATACCGTTATTCGCACCGTATGGTAACATTGACCGGCGAGCGTATTTCTAACGACGGTTCTCTTGAGGGCGGCAGCGCGCGTAAGCAGTCTACAGGCAATTTGCTGTCGTACGATACGCAGATTTCCGAACGCACAGAAAAACTGAAAGCGCTTGAAAAAGATTTGCATCAATTTGAAGACGATAAATCCGAACTTGACGCAAACTTGCAGGAAACGAGAGCGGTTTATAATAAATTGCTCGATAATATCAACGTTTTGAATATCGAAATTGCTACGGCGAAAGAGAAGATAGAAACGTCAAATACTTTAAGTAATTCGGATAAAAAGAATATTTTGGGATTGTCTTCCGAAAAGAACAAGATTAACTCTCGCTTGCAAGTTATAGAACAGTTAACGGTAAAAAACGAAAGTCGGTTGGCGGAGTTGGCCGAAAGCGAAAAAAAGATTCGTCAAAAAATGGAGCATTTGCGAGAAACTTCGCAAGCGGAAATTTCCGCAAAGGACGCCGTTTCGCTTTCTCTGTCGGACAAGCGCTATCGTTTGGCGGTTTTGATAGCAAATACCGAAGCGGCCGAAAAGGAAATCAAAACCAATCAGGCTCAAATAGCTTCATTAGAATCTAACATAGAGTCGAACTCTGCGTATATTGAACAGGTACGGAAAGCCATAGACGGTATGTATGAAACTATGAATCAAACCATAGTCGATACTGAACTGCAGGAAGAAATGGCGAAGTTATCTCAGGAAATAGCATCTTCGGACAGTTTGAAAATTCAATTAGATAACGATTTTCAAAGATTAACCGACGAGCGTATGCGTTTGTCCAACGAGTTGGAATCTTTGCGCGGAACCATCGACAAAGAAGAGTACATTTTAAGCAAAATCGACGACGACCTTTTACAGCTTCAGCAAAAGGTTCAGGAAGAATACGGTATAACTTATTCGGCTGCGATGCAGTATAAAGACGAGAACTTTGATAAAGAAGCGGGCAAGGAGCGCATTTCCGAATGCAAACAAGCCTTGTTAAAACTGGGAAGCGTAAACGTAAACGCAATACAGGAGCTGGAAGAAACTCAAAGCCGTTACGACGATTTACTCGCTCAAATCGACGACCTTAAAAAGGCGGAAGACGACCTTAAAGGCGCGTTAAAAGGCTTAACCAGCGATATCGAAGTACGTTTCGAAGAAGGCATGGCTAAAATTAACGATAACTTTAAGTTGATTTTCCGCGAGTTGTTTAACGGCGGTAACGCGCGTTTGTATGTTGAAAACGATCCGAATAAAGCGTCTCTCGACCAAGGCGTAGAAATAGAAGCGCAACCCCCGGGAAAGAAACTGCAAAATATTTCGTTGCTTTCCGGCGGTGAAAGGACAATGACGGCTGCAGCAATACTGTTTTCTATTTTGAAGTTTAATCCGATGCCTTTCTGCGTATTGGACGAAATCGAAGCGGCGTTAGACGACGCTAATGCAGAACGTATCGCAAAGTATCTGCGTAAATTCTCTTCGTCGACGCAATTCGTCGTTATAACGCACAAAAAGCCTACGATGGAAAACGCAGACGTTTTGTACGGAGTAACTATGGAGGAAAAAGGCGTATCTAAGATAGTATCGGTTAAACTTACCGAAGCAATAAAGCAAGCGATGTAGTTTAGAAATCGTTGAAGCTTCGCAATATTACGTTAAACTACGGTTGTCCGCTCGTTTGCGTACGGTATGTGCGTACGCTCGCGAGTACCTTGTTCGCATTGTCTTGTTTGCTTTTACAACATCAAAACGGTTGTGTTGAAAGTGTAGGTTGCTCATTAACCGCGGCAACCGAAGAATGAAAGGAGTTTCAAAGGATAGTACTGTATGGGATTTTTCAAAAAGATTATAGACGGACTTCGTAAAACAAAACAGCAAATAGGTTTTAAACTGAACGAATTGTTTAAACGAGGCATCTTCGACGAAGATTTTTACGAAGAGTTGGAATATATATTGCTTGCCAGCGACGTGGGAGAAGATACGACTGTGGATATTATAGCCGAATTGCGCGAGCGCATGCGCGAGGATAGCATTTCCGATTCGAAACAAGCGAACGAGTATTTGAAAGCTGTTCTATGCGATATTTTGGGAGAAGAAACTTTCGAGTTTAATACTCCGTGCGTAATAACGGTGGCCGGTGTAAACGGCGTAGGAAAAACTACTACGATAGGCAAACTTGCAAATATATTCGTCAAACAGGGCAAATCCGTCGTAATTGCCGCTGCGGATACTTTTCGCGCCGCGGCAAGCGAACAGTTGGAAGTTTGGGCGAACCGCGCGAAAGTCAGAATTATCAAACACGAAGAAGGAAGCGACCCTGCGGCGGTAGTTTACGACGCCGTAAAATCGGCAAAAAGCCGAGGAACTGATATCGTACTTGTCGATACAGCGGGACGGCTTCACAACAAAAAAAATTTGATGGAAGAGCTTTCTAAAATCAATCGCGTTGTCGACCGTGAATTTCCCGAAGCCGACCGTAAAAATTTAATCGTATTAGACGCTACCACTGGGCAAAACGCCATTCAGCAGGTAGACGTTTTTAACGAGGCTATAGATATCGACGGAATAGTTTTGACAAAACTAGACGGTACTGCGAAGGGCGGAGTGGTGCTTGCAATCAAACACGACATGGATATTCCCGTGTATTTTGTCGGAGTAGGAGAAGGTATAGACGACCTGTTAGAATTCGATGCGGAAAGTTACGTTGAAGGAATAATTTAGTTCTATATGATTTTATTATAAGTTGTTTGAGTATGGACGACTTAGAAAAATTTAATTAAAAAGTCAATATTTTTAGAATGGCAACTGTGTTTTATCGATTTCATTGCATGTTTATTTTGTCGTTACGGCGGTCAAAAGTCAAAATTTCGATATGTCGTGCATAGTTGCCGTTTCTATTTTTTAGTTCTATAGATATATGATTGTAATATCACACGTTTTAATAGACGGACGTATGAATAAACTTATCGACGATAGTTTTGGAAAAGTTGTCTTGTCGAAAGATATTGAAAACGTTCGGCTTTTAGTGAAGTGCGTTAAAATTTTTAACAAGGCAAATTATTCGTTTATTGACGATTGCTAACACGTAGAGTAGTATATTTCAGATATTTACAGCATGAATATTTTAAAATCTCAGTTAATGACGATTGCGAACGGCAATAAAGTCGACTAAAAAACAGTGGAAGTATATTTCAAGATTTCCAAAGAGATTTACGGTTTCTGTTAAAAAAGATTTTGAAGAAAATAAATAATTTAACGATTTTATTAAAGATTTAACGGAATTGTTTGAAAAAATGATTAAGCTAGAATAATGATTTTATTGGCTGCCCGCCTTTAACGACGGGCAACGCTGTTAAAAAAACAAACATATTTAGTTTTCTAACATAATTTCTTTTACTGAAACTTTGTTGAGTTTTGCTACGTAAATCGCGCTTATTGCAGTGTAAACCGCTATAAAAGCGGCAAGCGTAATAAACATAACGTTGACGTTAAACGTATAGTCGGGAACTTCGTTTACGTTTTTAAATATCAAGTTTATCATAAGCGACAGCAAGCCGTATTGATACGCCGTACCGAGCGCAAAACCAAGCAGCGCAAACGGTATAAAGCCAATAAAAACCGCAGTTGTACGTTCATATAAAGCGTAACCCATAGTTTTCATCAGCGCTATAGTTTTTGCATTATTTTTTAAAAGAGAAGTTAACGCCATAAAAGCCGATGTTAGGGCAAGTACGAGTCCTATAACGAGTATCATCCATCCCATAGTTCCGCTAACCAAATTTTCCATAGACGCGCCCATTTGTACCATTGCTGAAAAGCAAAAACAGGAAAACGCGACGAAGAACGTCAGCAGTTTATTTGCGCTTACGGTTTTAAGCGCCATCTCGACGACGAATGTTCGTTTTTTATTATTATGGACCTTTGTTTTGGATATTTTTATTTTCTTTATTCCGCGTATAATATTCAACGCGGGGCGCCTCAGCGCTACGCTAGCAATCAATGCGGCCAGAGCCGAAAATACAACTGTCGGAGCAATAACTAACGCGAAAAGCAATTCGACGTGAAAATTTACGTTGACGGACATTCCTTCGATTGTTAACTGTTCGTATATGAAGGGAGCCGAGGCGTATCCGCAACCGAAGCCTAAGGCGCAGCCTATAAAAACGCTGACCCCGAATATTACAAAATCCATTGCGAGACGACGGTTGGAATAACCGAGCGCTTTTAGAGTTCCGAGTTCTTTCGCATGAGTGTCTACGTATAATTTGACGTAAAATATCAACATAATTACGGAAATCAACGTCAAAACTCCGCCTGTTACGGCGCAGCACATTTGAGCGGTTGCAATTTGCGCGTCGTACAGCGGTAACGTTTCGGCAGTTACGCTGTCGCGAAGCGGTAATACGTCTAAGTAAAAACTCAAAAAGAAAGTGCAAACGAAAACCGCGCAAAAACAAACTATTACGATACCTGTAAGTTTTACGCAATCTTTTAACGATATCGTCATAAGTTTACCATCCTATTTCGTAAACGTTTTTTTGTTTGTCGTTGGCGAACATATCTACAATTTTGCCGCTGTTCATTTTGACTACGATTTGAGCCATTTCGGCAATATTCTGATTGTGCGTAACCATTATCATTGTAAAACCCAGTTTTTCTTTTTCTTTTACGATACAATCTAAAACGCCGCGTCCGGTTTTTTCGTCTAAGGCGCCGGTCGGTTCGTCAAGAAACAGAATGGACGGTTTTTTCGCCAGCGCCCGCGCTATACATACGCGTTGCTGTTCTCCGCCGGAAAGTTCGCACGGTTTCGATTTTAGTTTACTTTGCAGACCCAACGCTTCGATTAGTGGCATATATTCGGAATTCTTAGCTAAATTCGCGCCCATTTTGACGTTGTTTTCTACGTTTAAGTGGTGCAGCAGATAATATTGCTGAAATACGAAACTTATATTTTTTCTGCGGAACTCAGTTAAAGATTTATCGTTCATTTCTGTCAGCGACTGTCCGCTAATAGTAACTTGTCCCGAATCGGCTTTTTCAAGTCCCGACAGTACGTTCATAAGAGTGCTTTTCCCGGAACCGGAAGCGCCGAGTATTACTACGAAAGCGCCGTCGGCTATCTCGACGGAAACGTCTTTTAACGCTTCGACGTTGCCGTTGTTATAAGTTTTATTTAAATTTTTAGCAACGATCATTTAAGTTCTCCCAGCTTGGCTTTTTTCAATAAACTTGTAAATACTTCCGTTAGCATATCGGATATTTCCGCGTTTGTAAACTTGCACATTTTGGTTGCAATCAATACCGCAATGCCGTGAGTGTATACCCATATATGCAAATACAGTTTTTTTGCAATCTCCTTGTCCACGCCGTAACACGTTACAATGGAATTTAAAATTAAATCGTAATTGGATTCTATTCCTGCAAGTACGTTTTGCGTATTATAAATTCGCTTGTTTTCTTTCATAAAAAGCAAACGAAACAGTTTGGGACGTTCGCTTGCGAATTTTACGTAACTCAATCCGACTCCCTTAAACGGCAAAGGTTCCTTGAGTCCGTTCTTAACGTAACTCTCGTATATTTCGTTAGCGTAAGCGAAGGTTGCGGAAAGCACCTCTTCCATACTGTCGAAGACGGTAAAAATAGGTCTGGCAGAACTTCCGAGTTTGTCTCCCAGACTGCGCGCTGTCAGCGTGTCGATTCCGGTTGTTTCTATTATTTCGATGCTTGCGTTGATGATTTCTTGTTTTGTAAATTTTGCTTTCGGCGGCATAAAAACCTCATTTATTAAAAACATTTGTTATGCAACATATGTTTTATTATAGATAGTAAAATAAATTTTGTCAATCGTTTAAAGCCGTTTTTATGAAATAGCGTAGTGCGTGGAAAAAAACTGAAGCTGATAATTCTTATATAAAATATAACTATGTATAAAATCGTTGACAAACGCGCAATAATTTAGTAGAATACGACTGTAAAACAATTTTGCTTTACACCAGGGAGAATCAATGACGCTATCGAAACTGCAACTGAGCGAATTGCTGACGGTATACGGAGACGTATTGACGGATATTCAAAAATATGCAACGGCTATGTATTGCGATTACGATTGTTCTCTTTCGGAAATTGCTGCAGAGCGCGGAATCAGCCGTCAGGGAGTGCGCGACGCAATAGTAAAAGCGGAGGCGTCGTTGATTAAATTAGAAGAAAATCTACGTCTTGCGCAATTTATTCGCAGTTTAAGGGTTGCGTTGGATACCGACGACTTAAACCTACTTAAACAAACAGTGAAACAATATGTTTCGAAGGAGTAAAAGTTGGCTGCTTTTTCAAATTTAACGGATAGAATAAATCACGTTTTTTCCAAGCTGAAAAATCGCGGCGCGCTTACCGAATTGGAAATAAAACAAGCGATGCGCGAAGTGCGGGTGGCTTTGCTCGAAGCGGACGTCAATTTTACGGTTGCCAAAGATTTTATCGGTAAAGTTTCCGAACTTGCTGTCGGCGAAGAAGTATTAAAGAGTCTTACGCCCGGACAGCAAGTAATAAAAATCGTTAATGAGCAGCTTATCGAATTGCTTGGCTCCACGCAGAGCAAACTCGGAGTTTCGCCAAAACTGCCGACTATAATAATGATGTGCGGATTGCAAGGCGCGGGTAAAACGACTATGTGCGGCAAGCTTGCGTTGCATTTGCAAAAACAAGGAAAGAAAGTTTTGTTATGCGCGGACGACGTTTACCGTCCTGCTGCGATTAAACAGTTAGAGATAGTTGCGGGCAAAGTTAAATCCGGATTTTTTGAAATGGGGCAGGGCAACCCTACGAAAATCGCCGAAAGCGCGGTAAAATATGCCGAAAAGAACGGATTTGATACGTTAATAATAGATACCGCAGGCCGTTTGCATATTAATCAAGAATTGATGGACGAATTAAAATCCATCAAAAAAGCCGTTAACGTTTACGAAACTTTACTTGTAGTGGATTCTATGACGGGACAGGACGCGGTTAACGTTGCAAAGACTTTCGACGAAGCATTGGATATAAGCGGCGTTATAATGACAAAGCTTGACGGAGATACGCGTGGCGGCGCGACGTTATCTATAAAGGCCGTAACGGGTAAACCTATCAAATTTGTCGGAATCGGAGAAAAGCCCGAAGACTTGGAACCGTTTTACCCTGACCGTATGGCGTCGCGTATACTCGGAATGGGCGACGTGCTGACTTTGATAGAAAAAGCGCAAACCGCTATCGATGAAGAACAGGCGCTTAAAATGGCTAAAAAGTTTAAGGAAGCTTCGTTCGATTTAAACGATTATTTGGAACAGTTCGAACAAGTCGCTAAAATGGGAGACCTGAACGATTTGGTAGGTATGATACCGGGAGCAAGTAGACTTAAACTTGGGGATAAAAAAGTAGACGAGAAACAACTTGGGCGCAATAAAGCGATAATTCAATCTATGACCAAGGAAGAACGCACTAATCCTAAAATTCTTAACTATTCCCGCCGCAAACGCATAGCCGCCGGCGCAGGACTTCAGGTTCAGGACGTTAACAAATTGATAAAACAATTTGAGCAGTCTCGCGATATGATGAAAAAAATGTCAAAGTCTAAACGATTACCTTTTTAAAAATTTGTTGAGTAAACAATTTTGATAAATATTAAATACTTTTGGAGGAAACTAAAATGGCAGTAAAAATGAGATTAACCAGAATGGGCGACAAAAAAAGTCCTTTTTATCGCGTAGTAGTTATCGATTCTCACAAAGCGAGAGACGGACAATACGTTGATTTAGTCGGCACTTACAATCCTTTGAACGAGGAACTTCACCTTGACGTCGATAAGGCTAAAAAGTGGATTTCCAACGGCGTTCAACCGACAGAAACAGTAAGAACTTTGCTTGTTCGCGAAAAAGTTTTGGAACCGAAGAAAGCTCCTAAAGCGTAACAGAGGTATACGATGGTAGAACTTGTTACTTACATAGTAGAGCAGTTGGTCGACGACAAGTCGGCGGTAAACGTAACTTCTGCCGAAGATAACGGAGTAGAAGTCGTTACTATTCGCGTTGCGGAAAGCGATATCGGCAAAGTGATAGGCAAGCAAGGAAAAATCGCTATGGCTATCCGTACTTTAGCTAAAGCGGTGGGAATTAAAAACGGTAAAAGATACAGTATCGATATTGCCGACTAGTTTTTTTGCCACAAGCAAAACTTGTGGCTTTTTTAATATGAAAATTGAAGCGGGTAAAATTGTAAAAGCGCAAGGCATTAAAGGAGAAGTCAAGATAAATTGCTATCTTGACGATTCCGCAATGCTAAAAGACGTTAAGCGTTTGTATGTCGGTTCGTTAACTTATAACGTCCAGAAAATAAGATGCGACGGCGCGTTTTGTTATGTTATGCTTGAAGGCGTTTCGGACAGAAACGCAGCGGAAAATCTGCAGAATTGGATTGTTTACGTAGATAAATCCGGCGTTAATATTCCGTCCGGTCGGTTTTTCGTTACGGATTTGCTTGATTGCATAGTAGTTTTAAACAGCGGAGAAAGGGTAGGAAAAGTAGTAGACGTCTTACAATACGGCGCGGCGGACGTATTCGTTTGTAAAGATTTAAACGGTCAAACGATTTCTTTTCCGTATTTAAACGACGTTGTTGTGTCCGTAAATACAGAAACAAAAATTATTACGGCGGATGCTAAACGTTTTTCCGAGGTGGTCGTTTATGAAGATTGACGTCTTGACGCTTTTTCCGGAAATGTTTGTCGCGCTCGATAGTTCGCTTATTGGAAAGGCAAAGGAAAAAGGATTGTTCGAATTGAATTGCCACAACATACGCGATTATTCGCAGGATAAACATAAAAAATGCGATGATACGCCGTTCGGCGGAGGCGCCGGTATGGTAATGACTCCGCAGCCTATTCACGATTGTATAAAGGCTGTAGACGAGAATCACAGTTCATTTCGCATTTATATGTCGCCGCGCGGTAAACGGCTTGACCAAAATATCGTTAAAAAGCTGTCCGAGTACGACAGATTAATGATTCTGTGCGGTCATTACGAGGGCGTGGACCAACGAGTATTGGATATGGATATAGACATGGAATTATCGATTGGCGATTATGTATTGTCCGGAGGCGAAATTCCCGCAATGGCGGTTATCGACAGCGTATTGCGTTATATTCCCGACGTTCTCGGCAACAGCGAATCTACCGTTGACGAATCGTTTTCCAACGGTTTGCTCGAATATCCTCAGTATACGCGTCCGCAGACTTTTTGCGGTCTTTCCGTGCCGGATGTACTTATCAGTGGCAATCATAAAAATATCTCTAAATGGCGGCAAGAAAAGTCTATCGAAATCACCAAAGCGAACCGTCCCGATTTATTGGAGGACAAATGACTATACAATGGTTTCCCGGGCATATGACGAAAGCCCTCAGAATGATGGAAGAAAACGTTAAAATAGTAGACGCTATAGGCTACGTGTTGGACGCAAGGGCGCCTGCGTCTTGTTTAAATCCTAGTTTTGATAAAATTGTATGTAATAAACCGTGCGTGTTTATTCTTAATAAATGCGATTTGGCAGACGCTGATAAAATTGATAAATGGTGTAAGTATTTTAGTTTAAATAACTTAGCGTACGTGAAAGTAACCGCAACGTCTTCGGCAGAGGCGAATAAAATTTCTTCCGCTTTTGCCGATATTACGTCGGAACTGCGCCGAAAATATAATGCGAAAGGTATTTTTAAACCCGTACGCTGTCTTATAATCGGCGTTCCTAATTGCGGCAAGTCTACTATTATAAATTGTTTGTCGGGCAGAAAAACGGTTATTACGGGAGATAAGCCCGGCGTAACTAAAGGTAAACAATGGGTTAGGTTGCAATCGGGTTTGGAATTATTGGATACTCCCGGTACATTATGGCCGAAATTTGAAAACGAAAATACTGCGTCGCGGTTATGTTACATCGGCAGTATAAAAGACGAAGTAGTCGATTTGTACGAAGTATCCAACGCTTTGATTGCCGAACTGGCGTTGCAATATCCGCGAAATTTGGAAGAACGCTATAAAATCGACTTAAATAATCAAAGCGCTTCCGAGTTGTTTGAAACTATTGCTATTAAGCGAGGCTTTTTGATTCGCGGTGGAGAAATAGATTACGAGCGCTGTTCCAAGGCTGTTTTAGAAGATTTTCGTAAGGGCAAATTAGGTAAAATAACCTTGGATTTACCGGAGGATATATTATAATGTTCGATTACGAAAGAGAACTAACCGGAAAAGGTTATAAATTTATTGCCGGCGTAGACGAAGCTGGTAGAGGACCTCTTGCCGGTCCGGTTGTAGTGGCGGCGGTGATAATGCCTTTAAACGATGTTATAGACGGAGTAAACGACAGTAAAAAGTTAACGGCAAAAAAACGCGACGATTTATATGAAAAAATTTTAACGAAAGCAGTGGAGTATAAAGTCGCCGTAATTTCGCACAAAACTATAGACGAAATAAATATTTTAAACGCTACTAAGCAGGGGATGCTGCAATGCATAAACGGTTTATCTAAAAAGGATTACGTTTTGATAGACGCGGTTAAAACAGATTGCGATGTTCCCTCGCTGTCTATAATACACGGCGACGCGTTAAGTTACAATATAGCCGCTGCGAGTATAATAGCGAAAGTAACGAGAGACAGATTGATGTGCGAATTAGATAAGCAGTATCCTCAATATAACTTTTCTAAACACAAAGGATACGGTACCGCGGAGCACATACGTTTGTTGAAGCAATACGGACCTTGTGAAATTCATAGACGGAGTTTTATAAAAAATTTCGTTGAAATTTAAGTTAAATACCCTCCGCACAAACTTTCGTAATTTGTGATTTTCTGACGGTGGATATTAGTAGATTACAATTGGCGGATTCGTTTAACACCGCAACGTCGGCAAACGGTTAAAGTAAAAGAAAAAGATGAACACTCACATAGAAGGCGTCAAGGGCGAAAATATTGCTGCTCGGTATTTGCAAAAACACAAGTATAAAATTTTGGAGAGAAATTTCCGTTGCCGTTACGGAGAAATCGATATTATTGCCGTAAACGGTAATTTTGTTTGTTTTATAGAGGTTAAAACGCGCGGTAATGATAAATTCGGTTTGCCAAGAGAGTCTGTAACGGATTATAAGCGGCAAAAGATTGTACGCGTTGCAAACTATTGGCAATACCGCAACGACGCCGTAGGTATGCCTGTTCGCTTTGACGTGGTCGAAGTGATGCAGGGCGAAGTGAATATTATTAAAGACGCTTTTCGCATTTGATTCTTAGATTCAGCGCCTATTGTGTTAAAATAACGCTATATGTATACTACTATGTCAGACATAACAATGTAATTTACAATAAATTATAATATAGATGCAGATGAAATTCGGCTTTAAAGGAGAATAATTAGACATGTTGGATAGTGAAGAGTTTGATCGTTGGTCCGACAGTTACGATAACGACGTGAATGAATCAGACGACCGTAACGTTTATCCGTTTGCCGGATACAGTGAAGTAATCTGTAAAATCTTCGATTTTGTATCGAAACAAGGCGCTGTCGAAATATTGGATTTGGGGTTCGGAACCGGTTATCTTACTTCAAAATTTTATGATAAAGGCATTTCCGTATGGGGGCAGGATTTTTCGCAAAAAATGGTAGAAAGGGCGAAAAAGAAAATGCCGGAAGCCAATTTGTTTGTCGGTAATTTCGAAAAAGAATTGCATCCCCAAATACTAAATCATAAGTTCGATTTTATTATCGCTACGTATTCTTTGCATCATTTACGCGACGATAGTAAGATTGAGTTGATTAAAAAGCTTTTAGGTTTGCTGTCCGATAACGGCAAAATCGTTATCGGAGATATAGCTTTTGAAACGTATGCCGACCAAGACAAATGCAGGTTATTAGCCGGCGACGAATGGGACGACGAGGAATTTTATTTCGTTTGCCAAAAATTTAATAGTTATTTATCTTTAAGGTTTGATAAAGTTTCTTATTGCTCCGGAATATTGACTATACCCAAACAATGAACAATCGCCTTTTAAGCTTTTTATCGCTAAACGAATTTATAATATTTTTTTGAAAAAACAGCTAATAAACAGTTGCTAGTAATTCAGTGTTGTGCTAAAATATATCAGTGGCTTCGGGCGGTCCTCTGGCTAGAGTGCGTATGAACGCTTAGTTAACAAATATATTTTTGGAGGAAAAGTCAGATGGATATCATCAAACAAATTGAATCGGAATCTTTAAGAGAAGTAACTCCCTTTAACGTAGGAGATACCGTGCGCGTTAACTTTAAAGTTATCGAAGGAAATAAAGAAAGGGTGCAGGCATACGAAGGTATCGTAATCGCTCGTAAGCACGGCGGTCTTAGAGAAACATTTACGGTAAGACGTATATCTTCCGGTATCGGTGTAGAAAGAACGTTCCCCGTACACAGTCCCAAAATCGATAGCATCGTAGTCGTTCGTAAGGGACAAGTTCGTAGAGCTAAACTTTATTATCTCCGTTCTCGTACCGGTAAAGCTGCCAAGGTCAAGAGTTCTAACTAACTTCATTATCAGTCTAAAAGCAATCTCATTACGGGATTGCTTTTTCGTATAAATTCTTTCCGTCGGTTTTCTTTGGTAGCGTTGAGTTGAGCGTCCGCAACGCGAATTATAAATGTAAGAAGCAGGGTAAAATTATGAAAGCCTTACCAGGCGACCGGGTGTTATTGGGTTCATTTATGAAGCCAGACGTATTATCAAAGGTGTAGATGTTTTCAGCTATAAATGGAAAGATTGTTATGAGCGCGCTTTGTTCCGTTATAAAAGGACTGAAATACTAAATGAGCGTAATATTGTATTGTGTTGACTAATAAAGAAGTGTTTTTCGGCGCAAGAAAATGCGGCAAAAGCTGCTGCGATGTATTGACTTTGACGAGTGCTTGAATCGCGTCAAAGAATCGCAATACAAATACTGAGTTCATTGCGAAACGATGATAAGATAGTGAATCCTTTTTTCTTTCTAATTTAACGAATACGGTTTTGTATACGTCAAAAACGATTTAGAAAACGCGTACGATGCAGAGGGGAGATTCTTTTTACGGACCTGTGTATAATCATTGTATTTATAATGACAAAATCTGTCTAAATATCTTAAATTCTGTGCAACGGCAAGAATACAGTGTATTTATCACCGAGACTTATTCTATGAATCAAACGCGTATAAGACAAGGAATTCGAGTAGCCGACGATTGGGGAGATAATTTGCGTGTTTTAGCTGTTACGGTAAGACGTTCGCTGTTTGAAAACGGCACTATCTTCGGGTATAATATAAACAAATAAACCTAATTCAGGTTCTAAGTTAATGAACTTACATATTTATACGGTTAATACTCGAACGGGAAATGCCGCATACGCATGCCGAGTATGCAACAGAGTGCTTAACGGAAAAGTTGCGGCAATTTATACCGGGTTGTTCCCGGGATTTTAGGAGGCAATAATGCAAATAAATGCGCAGCAGTTTGAAAAAATATCCATACGAGGGTGTGTAGCGTATGGAATATGTTGTTTGGAAAACGCTTTAGAGCACTATAATCTTCGAGGTGAAGGTTGGAATTTTCTGTTAAAAAAATTATGGTGGTATACCGAGCTCCCCGCAGCATGCGACCCGACAATTAACAACTGTTTACCGTTGGAACGTTGGTGGGCGTTAATTAGTGAATTATTGCCGAGACGCCATGAAAATAGCGGATGGAAAATGCAAGAGCTTAGAGCGCAACTGTATTGTGACGAAGACCTTCCAAATTCTAAAGAATTAGAACTGCTTTTAGAAAGTTACAAACAAACAAACAAACAAATCAATTTATTAGTTGAATACGTATTTAATATTGGAGTAAGTGATTTATGGGCAGGAATTGGCGAAACTTCACCGTATACATTAATGCACTTGCAAAACCTAATAAATTTAATGTACGAACAACAAATACCGCTACCTCCAATAGAACCGTTCAAGCAATATGTGTTCCATAAGGAAGGTTGGGATTACGATCTGCATGCATTCGGAGAAATGTTTGACGGCACACAATATTCCAAATTCGTTAAACATACTAAATAGCGCAACTTAATAAAGCCAAGAAAAGACCCCGAAAGCGAGGGCAATAAAGACGGCGAATAAGACTAATACATAGTCTTATTTGCCGTCTTTTTAATTTGAATTAAAAGTCGCAAGACTTTTAAATATAAAAAAGGAGAAGAAAAAATGTTAGAATTCAAAGACAGAGACGTGCAATATCCCGGACGGGTAAAATTGCGCAATGTCGCGACGAATGAAGAGGCGACATACGATATTGTTCTTTCGGAAGGGACAATATACGATGCCGGCACTTCGTTGAACAAGGAAACCTTTGAAATTTTAAAAGAAGAAATTCTTGATGCCGCCGCAAAAATGGATGCGGTAGTAATTGAAAAGGGCGATAAGGGGGAGAAAGGAGACACAGGCCCCAAAGGAGACAAAGGAGAGCCGGGTGAAACCGGCAGACGCGGACTGTACGTAGTCGCTAACGAGGGCGTTAATTATTACATTGACAGTGTGCTTTATAGGTTGTTTGAAAAAAATAATCTCGTAAACACAGACGCTCTGCAAGTTGGAGACATTGTTTTAGAGCCTACCGGTTTTTTGCGCGCGGAATTGTTCTGCGCGTTATTTATTGCTGGATAGTTGCGATTTTAAATATACGCGTAAGTTAGCATTTATTTTAGATATTACAAACTTATAGCGTAGTTAAAAATTTATTGAATTATTTTTGCTTAAAAAGACTTGTTAGTTTTAAGTTTGGCGGGTATACTATTAAATTAGGAAAGTGTTTATGCAAAGGAGAAAGGGCAATGCTTGCTCTCGTTAAGAGTTACGGGTTAAATGGTTTGGACGGTTTCCCTGTTCAGGCGGAAATAGATATGCATTCTGGTATGCCGACGTACGACATAGTAGGACTTGCCGATACTGCGGTAAAAGAATCTAAGGAACGCGTCCGTTCGGCGCTCAAAAACAGCGGGTACTCATATCCCGTCGCGTCCGTAGTAGTTAATCTTGCTCCGGCGGATATAAAAAAGGAAGGCAGTCTGTACGATTTGCCCATTGCTATAGGTCTGCTTGCGGCAAGTAAACAAATTCCGTACGATACTCTGAAACGCGCCGTTATACTCGGCGAATTGTCGTTAAACGGCGAAGTTAAAAAAGTCAACGGTTTGTTGCCTATGATAATTTCCGCGCGGCAGCAGGGAGAATCGGTTTTCGTTATTCCTCAGCAAAACGCCGACGAAGCAACCTTTATAGAAGGCGCGGAAATATATACTGTAAAAACACTTTTAGAAACGGTAGAATTGCTTACAAATCAATCGGATAAGAAACCGATAGCAATACGCAGTTGGGCAAACGATTCGGTCTATAAAAGTAACGACAACGATTTTAAGTTTATAAAAGGACAATTTGCAGCCAAACGCGCTATGGAAATTGCCGTTGCCGGCGGACATAATATATTGATGATAGGTCCTCCCGGAGCCGGCAAGACTATGCTTGCGCGCGCGGTGCCGTCCATAATGCCAAATCTTACGTTCGAAGAAGCGTTAGAAGTCGCTAAAATCCATAGCGTATCGGGACAGCTAGACGGCGGTTTCGTTTACGAGCGTCCTTTCAGAACTCCGCATCATTCTACGACTATGGTCGCTTTAACGGGAGGAGGGAACAAAGCGCGTCCCGGCGAGATAAGTCTTGCGCATAACGGCGTTTTGTTTTTGGACGAGCTTCCGGAATATAACCGTCAGACTTTGGAAACGCTACGGCAGCCTCTCGAAGACGGAGTTATAACGGTTGCGCGCAACGCAGTTTCGATAACTTACCCGGCAGACTTCATGCTTATTGCCAGTATGAACCCATGTCCATGCGGCAATTACGGAAGCGCGACTGCCGAGTGCAGATGTACCGCTTCGCAAATTCATAGGTATTTGGGTAAGCTGTCGGGGCCGTTATTGGACAGAATAGATATACACATTGAAGTAGATAACGTTTCGTACGACGATATCCATAGCGAAGCTTATTCCGAGGCATCGTCGGAGGTGCGTAAGCGCGTAAATAAAGCCAGAGAAATTCAGCTTAAGCGGCTTATGGGCGGCGGAAAACGCTGTAACGCTCAAATGTCTTCTGCGGATATTAAAAAGTATTGTAAGTTAGAGCGCGACAGCGCGGAACTTTTAAAAGCGTCTTTCGAAAAATTTAATTTGTCTGCAAGAGCTTATAACCGCATTTTAAAAGTAGCGCGTACCATTGCAGACCTAGACGGCAGCGAAAATATAAACTATATGCACGTTTCGGAAGCGCTGCAATATAGAACCTTAGACAGGAAGTACAGAGTCTGATGTATACCTTATCCGATAAAATATGCGCTATGCTCGGCGAAAAGGGTGTTACTGCTAAAAAGTTCTTTCAGTTGCTCAGTAGTTTAAACGATTTAGACGAATTACCCGACGTTATCGCTGATAATAAACGATTAGAATCATTGTTCGGCGATAGCTACGTTTCCGTTTGCAAAGCGTTAAAAGATTGCGAGCAAGTCCGGCTTTTTTCCGATATGGAAAGAAACGGCGTTGAAGTTATAACGTGGTTTTCGGATAAATATCCGTCTAAACTGCGCGATATAGACGAACCGCCTTACGTTTTGTTTTGCAAGGGCAACGTTTCGTTGTTAAATAAAGACGGTATAGCCGTAGTTGGAACCAGAAAAATTTCTTCTTACGGAAGACGAGTCGCTGCGGATTTTACTCGGCTGCTTGCGGATGACTTCGTTATTGTCAGCGGACTTGCGTATGGAGTCGACAGTGTCGCTCACGAAGTTACGTTGCAAGAGCAAGGCGAAACCGTCGCGGTACTGGGAAGCGGAATTTTGAATATATATCCTTCGGCAAACGAAGGTCTTGCGAAACGAATCGTAGACAACGGAGGACTTGTAGTTTCCGAATACGGACTGCGAGCGCAGCCTTTGGCATATCGTTTTCCTCATCGTAACCGATTGGTTGCCGGACTTGCAAAAGGATTGTTGGTTTGTCAGGCTCCTTTAAAGAGCGGAACCAATTCTACCGTAGAATTAGCGTTGCAGCAGGGAAAAGATATATTCGTCGTTCCGGGGGAAATTTACGATTCCGGATTTAGCGGCAGCAATAATCTAATCAAAAGTATGCAGGGAGCATGTGTAACCACTCCCAGAGATATTATAGATTATTACGGTTTGGATAACCGTTTAAACGATAGTAAAACCGTACAGCTAAATTTTCAGGAACAGAGAATTGTCGACGCTCTTTCGCTCGGCGGTAAAACGTTCGACCAACTTGTAGTGGAAACTTCTTTACAGCCTTCGGAACTGAATTTTTTGTTGGCAAATTTGGAATTAAGGAGTATAATTGCTAGATTACCGGGTAACACATATCGGTTGTATGGAGGAATTGAATGAAACTTGTAATTGTCGAATCTCCGGCAAAAGCAAAAACCATAGCGAAGTATTTAGGCGATGGATATAAAGTCGACGCTTCGCGCGGACATATTTGGGATTTGCCCGAAAAAACTATGGGTGTGGATTTTAAAAATCACTACGAACCCGAACTTCAGGCGCGTAAACCCGAACAGAAAGAAACGATAGAACGTTTAAAAAAAGAAGTTAACAAAGCAGAAAAAGTTTACCTTGCAACCGACCCGGACCGAGAGGGGGAAGCAATTTCTTATCATTTGCAATGCGCTTTGAATCTCGACCCGAACGAAAAAAACCGCATAATGTTTAACGAAATATCTAAAAAAGCGGTAAATAACGCCGTAGCCAATCCCAGATATATCAACAAGGGGTTAGTAGACGCCCAGCAGGCTCGCAGGGTATTAGATAGATTGGTAGGGTATACCTTATCGCCCGTGTTGTGCAAGAAAATCAGAAATAAATTGTCGGCGGGCAGAGTACAATCGGCTGCTTTAAGAATAATCGTTGATAGAGAAAAAGAAATAAAGGCTTTTAAACCGGAAGAGTATTGGACTGTTTCCGCTTTACTGGAAAAGCCGAAGGCAACTCCGCAATTTATTGCAAATTTGACCGAGAAAGACGGAAAAAAATTTAAAATCAAAAATAAGGAACAATGCGAACAAGCGCTAAACGTTTTAAACGACGGAAAATACGTTGTTACGAGCGTTAAAAGATCTGTAACGCAAACGCGTCCTCAACCTCCGTTTACAACGAGTACGTTGCAGCAAGACGCCGTAAATAAATTGAAAATGTCAAGTTCGGTTACTATGTCCGTAGCTCAGCAATTATACGAAGGGTTCGATATAGCCGGTATGGGGCACGTCGCTTTGGTTACGTATATACGTACTGACTCCGTGCGCGTTTCAGACGACGCGATTGCCGCTGCGCGCGAACGAATAACGCAGGTTTACGGTAAGGAATATTTGCCTGAAAAACCCAATTTCTATGCGGCCAAAAAGCAAGCGCAAGACGCTCACGAAGCTATACGTCCCATAAATTTGGATATTACGCCTGAATCGATAAAAGACAAGGTTCAGCGTAATCAGTACGCTCTTTATAAACTGATATATCGGCGCTTTTTGGCGAGTCAAGCAATGAGCGCGTCGTATAACAGTGTAACCGCCGGTATTTCTTGCGAGAACTACGGTTTTACTGCTACCGGAAAAACACTGATTTTCGACGGTTATTTGGCTATCTACAATGAAAACAAAGCCGCTAAAAATTCCGACGAAGAGGAAAACGCAGTTCTTCCCTCAATTAACGAGGGCGATTTGCTAACACTTGTAAAACTTAAGAACGAACAAAAATTTACGAAACCGCCGGCAAGATACACGGAAGCAAGCATAATAAAAACTATGGAAGAAAAGGGCATAGGCAGACCTAGTACTTACGCTACGATAATGCAAACTCTTTACAAGCGCGAATACGTTGTGAAAGACGGTAAAGCTTTGGCTCCCAGCAATCTCGGTATTCAAGTTACCGATTATTTAGAACAATATTTCGGCGAAGTCGTAGACATACAATTTACGGCGGAAATGGAAGATAAACTCGACGCCATAGAAGATAACGGCGAAGCTTGGTATAATATAGTTGATAACTTTTACAAACCTATGGCGGAGGAAGTCAAAACCGCAATGCACGGCGAAAAAGTAGTAGTCGCCGACGAAGAGTCCGACGAAATATGCGAAAAATGCGGTTCGCCTATGGTGATTCGAATGGGTAGATACGGAAAGTATTTAGCGTGCAGCAACTATCCTAATTGTTCGAATATAAAGAGTTTGAAAGAAAAAGTACCGCCTAAAGAAACTGACGTAAACTGTGAAATTTGCGGCGCTAAAATGTTGGAGCGTCAAGGCAGATACGGAAAATATCTCGCTTGCAGCAATTATCCGCGTTGCAAGAATACGAAACCCGTAAACGAAATTGTTGCAAAGTGTCCGAAATGCGGTAAAGACGTAGTTAAACGCGTTTCTAAAAAAGGCGCCGTGTTTTACGGTTGCGTAGGCTATCCCGACTGCGATTTCGTTTCGTGGGACGTTCCTACGGGTACGTTGTGTCCGGATTGCGGAGCTCATTTGATACTTAAAAGGAACGGCGCTAAAACGGTAATTCGTTGTTCTAACAAAGATTGCGGTTTTGACGGCGGTGAGAAAATTGAAAGTTAAAGTTATCGGCGGCGGATTCGCCGGCGTTGAAGCGTGCTATCAGCTTTTGAAACGCGGCGCAGACGTAACGCTCGTGGAAATGAAACCGCTTAAAAAATCACCCGCGCATAATTTGGACACGCTGTGCGAAGTAGTGTGTTCCAACTCTTTTAAAAGCGACGACGTAAATACCTCGAGCGGTTTGCTTAAAGCCGAGATGCGTTTACTGGACAGCTTTGTTATAAAGATTGCCGAGGAAACAAAAGTTCCCGCCGGAAACGCCCTTGCCGTGGACAGATACGCGTTTTCCAATAGAGTAACCGAAGAACTGTTAAAGTTTGATAATTTCCGTTGGATGAAAAAAATCGAAAGCAATATTGATTGCGAAAATTACGATTTTGTTATCGTTGCGACGGGACCATTGACCGACGAAGCTATTATCCCCGCTTTGAAAGCTATTTTCGGTATCGATTTTTTGTATTTTTTCGATGCCGTTGCTCCTATCGTATCTGCAGACAGTATAGATTACAGCAGCGCTTTCGTCGCTTCGCGTTACGGGAAAGGCGATTCGGATTATTTGAATTGTCCGATGAATAAAGACGAATACAAAACGTTTTACGATAATTTGATCGATGCCGAAGCCGTAGCGTTAAAAGATTTTGAAATTAACGTTTTCGAAGGCTGTATGCCTATCGAGGTTATGGCGAAACGCGGTGCCGATACGATGCGTTTCGGACCGTTAAAACCGGTAGGACTTTACGACGAAAGGAAAAACGAAAGACCGTACGCAGTTTTGCAGTTACGTAAGGAAAATGCGGCAGGGACGCTTTATAACTTGGTGGGGTTTCAAACAAATTTGAAATTTTCCGAGCAAAAAAGAGTGTTTTCTTTGATACCCGCTTTGAAAGACGCGGAATTCGTAAGGTACGGAGTGATGCATAGAAATACGTATATAAACGCTCCCAAATTTTTGAATAAGTATTTCCAATTAAAGCAAAACTCCAAAATCTTTTTTGCGGGACAAATAACCGGAGTTGAAGGATATATGGAGTCTGCTTTGAGCGGACTGATTGCGGCAATTCAGGGTTTTCGTATATTCAGCGGTAAATCTCCCGTTGATTTTACGTCTGAAACCATCACAGGAGCGTTATGCAATCACGTTTCTGCCGATTTCGGCGATTATTCGCCGATGAACAGCAATTTCGGTATACTTTCGCCTTTGGCGGAACATGTAAGAGACAAATCGCAAAGAAAAGCGGCGTATAGTAAACGTTCGCTCCAAGTCATAAAGAATATAGTTAGAAATCAGGAGGTTTAAAATGGCTGAAGTGTTTGCCGATTCTATAAAAGGCACTACGATATGCGCAGTCAAGCGCAACGGTAAAATTGCGGTTGCAGGCGACGGTCAGGTTACGCAAGGGCAAAACGTAATAATGAAAGGGAACGCGGTTAAGGTAAGACGAATATACGACGGTAAAATCGTAACGGGCTTTGCCGGTTCGGTTGCAGACGCTTTTACGCTGTCCGAAAAATTCGAGGAGATGCTGCAGAAATTCAGCGGCAATTTATTGCGTTCCGCCGTGGAAGTGGCACAGTTATGGCGCAGAGATAACGTTATGCGTAAACTCGAAGCTATGATGATTGTAGCCGATAAAGAAAATATATTTCTACTTTCCGGAACTGGGGACGTAATAGAACCAGACGACGGAATTTGCGCTATAGGCAGCGGAGGTAACTACGCTTTGGCGGCGGCAAAAGCTCTTTACGGAAATACCGATATGTCCGCAGCCGATATAGCCCGCAAAGCGTTGGAAATAGCGAGTGAAATATGCGTATTTACTAACGGACATATAACCGTGGAGGAAGCATAAAATGACACCCAAACAAATAGTAAACGAATTGGACAGATATATTATAGGACAATTTCAGGCGAAAAAAGCGGTTGCTATAGCGTTGCGTAACAGATATCGCCGCAGCAAGTTATCCGTTGCCGACCGCGAAGAAATTACTCCTAAAAACATTATACTTAAAGGACCTACAGGCGTTGGTAAAACCGAAATTGCCCGCAGACTTGCAAAACTTGTAAAAGCTCCTTTTTTAAAGGTTGAGGCTACAAAGTATACCGAAGTCGGGTACGTCGGCAGAGACGTTGAAAGTATGGTGCGCGATTTGGTGGAAGTTTCTATCCGTCTCGTAAAAGACGAAAGATATAAGGAAGTCGAAGCTCGCGCTTTTGAAAAGGCTGTCGATAAACTTGCGGACATCATGCTCAAAAAGACGGAAGAACTGCCTGAAGGCATTACTAAAATAGATTTGAAAGACGAGTTATCCAAGCATAATCTGGACCAAATGCAGGTTGAAATTTCGGTAATCGATAATCCAAAACCCGTCGAGTTACAACCTGGCGCCGGCGAAATCAATATCGGAAGCATATTCGGAGACATCTTGCCTAAGAAGACGAAAAAACGCACGGTTACGGTTGCCGAAGCGTTAAAGATTTTTGCCGCGGAAGAAAGCGAAAAGTTGATAGATTTGGATAGCGTTGAAATCGAAGCGGTACGTCGAGCGGAAAACGACGGAATAATTTTCATCGACGAAATGGATAAAATTGCAGGTAAATCTTCGCAAAACGGTCCGGACGTATCACGCGAAGGCGTGCAAAGAGATATTTTACCGATAGTCGAAGGCTGTACGGTAAATACAAAATACGGAAATGTAAAAACCGACTACATTTTGTTTATCGCAAGCGGCGCGTTCCATGTAAGTAAAGTTTCGGACCTTATTCCCGAACTGCAAGGACGTTTCCCCGTTTTGGTCGAGTTGGACAGTTTGAATGTTGACGACTTTGTAAAAATTTTAACCGTTCCCGCTAATGCTATAACCGACCAATACAAAAAGCTGCTTGCAGTAGATAATATCGATTTGCAGTTTGCAGACGACGGCATACGTGAAATAGCCAACGTGGCGTTCGACCAAAATAATACTTTGGAAGATATCGGAGCGAGACGCCTTCAAAGTATTATGGAACATATCGTAGAAGATATTTCTTACGAAATCGACGAAGAAGGACAAACTAAAAAAGTCGTGATAGATAAAGAGTACGTGGAAAATAATTTCCGAACCGAATCGCGTAATCTTAAAAAATACGTTTTATAAACACCGGAGATAAAATTATGGCTGAATTATTAAACGGTCAAAAACGCACGCTTATGTGCGGCGAAGTTACGACCGAATACGTAGGTAAAACGGTAACGTTGATGGGCTGGGTTCATCGCAGACGCGACCTAGGGGGACTCATCTTTTTGCAACTTAGGGACAGAAGCGGTATTTCGCAAGCGGTTTTCGATACGGACGTTTGTTCCCGTGAATTACTGGAAAAGGCTTCTACTATAAAATTGGAATACGTAGTATCTATCGTGGGAAAAGTACGCAGACGTATCGGTAATAACGTAAACCCCAATATGAAAACCGGCGAAATCGAAGTAGTGGCTGAAGAACTGAAAATACTATCCGAAGCGGATACTACGCCGTTTTCGATTGGAGACGACGGCGCAAACGAAGCACTGCGTTTGAAGTACAGATATTTGGATATTCGTCGTGAACAACTGCAGCACAATTTGATTGTCCGCAGTAAAATTTGTCAAATTATACGTAATTATTTGTCGGATAACGGTTTTATAGAAGTGGAAACGCCAATGCTGGGCAAATCCACTCCCGAAGGAGCGCGAGATTATCTTGTTCCCAGCCGTATACGACCGGGAAGTTTTTACGCTTTGCCCCAATCCCCCCAAATTTATAAGCAACTGCTTATGATTGGCGGAATGGATAAGTATTATCAAATTGCGCGTTGTTTCCGCGACGAAGATTTGCGCGCCAACCGTCAGCCCGAATTTACGCAGGTAGACTTGGAAATGAGTTTCGTCGACCGAGAAGAAGACGTTATGCAGCTTACGGAAGGCTTGCTTTGCAAAATTTTTAAGGAAATTCGAAACGTCGATTTGCCGACTCGTTTTACGCGTATGAGTTGGATAGACTGTATGAACCTTTACGGTTCGGATAAACCCGATTTGCGTTTCGGAATGCAGATTCAAAATCTGGACGATACCGTTAAGAATACTAAATTCGCGGTATTCCAAAATGCGCTGAGCGCAGGCGGAACGGTGCGTGCTATTGTTTTGAAAAACGGCGCGGATAAGCTTTCCCGAAAAGAACTCGATAAACTTGCAGAATTTGTAAAAACTTATAAAGTCGGCGGTTTGGCTTGGTACGGTTTGGGCGCAGACGGAGTAAAATGCAGTTTTTCGAAAGCGGTAGACGAATCGGAACTTGAAGAAATAAAGACTAAACTCGAAATGCAGCATGGCGATATATCTCTTATCGTTGCTGATAAAAATTGGAAAAACGCTGTCGTAGCTCTGGGCGCTTTACGTTGTCGTTTGGCGGCGAAATTCGAATTGTACAAATCCGGAGATTTTGCGTGTTTGTGGGTCGTCGATTTTCCGTTGTTCGAATATTCCGAGGAAGAGGGACGGTTTGTTGCTATGCATCATCCTTTCACTCATCCCAAAAACGAAGATTTGCCGTTTATGCTCAGCGACCCGTCGCGCGTAAGAGCGAAAGCTTACGACGTCGTCATTAACGGCGACGAAATAGGCGGCGGAAGCATGCGTATTTACAATCGCGAAGTACAAAAAACGATGTTCGAAGCTTTGGGGTTTACCGACGAACAAATAGCGGAGAGATTCGGTTTCTTTGTCGACGCGTTTAAATACGGTACGCCTCCTCACGGCGGGCTTGCCTTAGGTTTTGACAGATTGGTTATGGTTTTGACGGATACGACCAATATCAAGGACGTAATCGCGTTTCCCAAAATGCAAAACGCGAGTTGTATGATGACCGAAGCCCCGGCGCAGGTAGATGAAAAACAGTTGACGGAATTGCGTATTAAATGCGAGGCTGGCGATGATTGAACAAGGAGTTGTCATAAAGAATAAAGGCAAATATTCCGAAGTTCGCATCGAGCGGAATTCCGCTTGCGGTTCGTGCGGTAAATGCGGCATGACTGAAAAACAAAAACATGCGGATTTTTTTGTCGAAAATGCGTGTAATGCTGTCGTAGGCGATATTGTCGAACTTGATATACCCGAGGGAAATTCGGCAAAACTGGCATTTGTGGCGTATATAATTCCGCTTATTCCGTCTTTGATACTGTTGTGCTTATCGGTAGTTTTTAAGTGGAAAGAATGGCTTACTATAACTTTGTTTTTTGTCGGTTTGGCCGTCGGATTTGCAATGATTGCTTTGATTGATAAATTGCACAAACGCAAGTGGACGACGTCGCCGACAATGAAATCCGTTATTAAATTAAATCAAAATGAGGATAATATATTAAAAGGAGAAAATGAAAATGAGTAAAATTAGCGATGTAGCGGTAAACTTTAACGAATTTATTTTAGAAGGAGTTTCCGTAGTGGATTTTTGGGCGCCGTGGTGCGGTCCGTGCAAAATGCTGGCTCCGATTTTGGACGAAGTAGCGAAAAAAGTAACTGGCGTAAAATTCGGTAAAGTTAACGTGGATGCTGCTCCTGAGTTGGCAAGACAGTACAAAATTATGTCTATTCCTAACGTCTGTATTTTTAAAAACGGAGAATTGGTCGACAGAATAATCGGACTTTGCGACGAGGACGAGCTTACAAACGTAATTAAAAAGTATTTGTAAAATATTTTCTTGCGTTTATATCAAATTATTGATATTGTTACGGCATAAATATATATGGAGTACGTTATAAAGAAGAAATTAGCGGCGTTAGCGCTTTGCTTATTGTTAGTTATGTCCGTAGTTTTGTGCGGTTGCAGCCAAAACGTCGAAGCCAATAAAAACAGAAAAATAAATTCAGTAAATCATCGCGGCTACGGCGACGCTCCGGAAAATACGTTATCTGCCTACAGACTGTCTAAAGAAATGGGGTTTACAATGGTGGAATGCGACGTGTGTTTTACAAAGGACGGTCAAGCTGTTTTGCTGCATGACGACACTGTTAACCGTACGTCCAATATAAATAGTCAAGGAAAAGTTAAAATAAGCGATTTGACACTTGCGGAAGCTCGTGAACTGGATTTCGGCAGTTGGAAAAACGATAAATATAAGGGTGAAAAAATACCCACTTATCAAGAGTTTATCGATTTGTGCGTGGAGTTGGAATTGTATCCTTATATTGAAATAAAAAACGGCGCGACGGCAGAGCAGGCTGCCTATCTTGCAGAAGTCGTAGCGAATTCGGAACTAACTACGGTAACTTGGATTGCGCGCAATATCGATTTCTTATCACAACTTGCAGAAATTCGTCCTAATGACAGATTAGGCTTGATTGTTAATATCGTAAGTTCCAAGTCTATAAAAGCGCTTGCGGAAATTGATAAAGGAAGAAACCTTTGCTTTATAGACGTATGGTATTCTCTTTTAACGATACCTCAAATAAATTCTTGCAAGAAATCTAATATGCCGTTAGAAGTTTGGACGCTGGACGATAAAGATAAAATTGCCAATATAGATCCGTACATCACGGGCGTTACCAGCAATTTCGTCAATTCCGAAAAACTTTTTGAAACGTTGTAGTACGGCGTTTCAATTTCAGTTGCCTTAGTTGTAATATTCCGTTTATGAACGAGCATACAAAACGGCTTAAAATCGCATGATTTTAAGCCGTTTTCAGTATGGTTTGGTATCTGAATATTTTAATGCAACAGCTCTTATTTATTATCCATTTCGAAAATATCCAAACACGGTTTCAATGACTGTCGAGTACTTTATCCATAAGTCGATCGTAATCTGCGTTTGATTTTACATTTTGTTCAGTTATTTCTTGTAAAAGGTATTAGGATATAATCGGGTTTCGTATTATTATTTTTTCTTTTTAATTATATAAATAAAGAGCATATTTTGATACAATTAACGACTGCCGATTGATCGTTGTTGCATCGTATAACGTGATCAGCATTATATTAGTATACTCCGTATATAATTTTGAATGTCTAAAACCGAGCTGTCGCACTAAGCGTAAACCCGTTTGATGCGGCAGTTTTTTTGTTCGCTTTTTTTTTGTTAAATTGCGTTAAAATATTTGACTATCGTACATAATTGTAGTAAACTAATCCTAGTAAAATGGTAGGAATTAAAAATGAAAATGTCTTCAAAAGCAAGGTACGGTTTGTACGTCGCGGTTGAACTGTCTAAAAAATACGGCGATGACGAAGTGGCGAACGTTTCTTTTTTAGCGCAATCAACGGGTGTAACCGAAAAATACCTCGAGCAAATTATAGCTCTTATGAAAAAAGCCGATTTAGTAATATCTTCACGCGGTGCAAGCGGCGGTTATAAACTGACGGACGCTCCGGAGAATATTACCGTCGGCAGAGTTTTAAGAGCCGTGGAGGACAATTTGGAAATCGTCGACTGCCTGCATAAAGATTGTAACAATAAATGTAATTGCGTTTCGCGCAATCTTTGGACAAAATTGTACGATAATATAAACTCTTACTTGGATACTATTTCGTTAAAACAATTAGCGGAAGATAAAATTTAAAATTCAGGGAGAACTACTGAAAATGAAAATATATTTCGACCACGCGGCAACTACGCCTTGCGATAAAAGAGTTGTTGACGCGATGATTCCGTATTTTACAGGAGAGTTCGGCAATGCCGACAGTCAGCACGCATACGGACGCGAAACAGCCAAAGCAGTTGCCGATGCGCGAGAAAAAATAGCAAATTTGATAGGGTGCAAACCTAACGAGCTATATTTTACGGGTAGCGGAACCGAGGCGGATAACTGGGCTTTAAAAGGCGCGGCGCTGCATAACAGAGATAAAGGAAATCGCGTTATTATTTCTTCTATAGAACACCACGCGATACTAAATGCCGCCGAGTGGCTAGAAAAAAACGGTTTTAAGGTAACTAGACTGCCTGTGGACAAAACCGGACTCATTTCGCCTTCCGATTTGGAAAAAGTTATCGACGATAAGACGACCGTCGTTTCCGTTATGTATGTTAACAACGAAGTCGGAACTGTCGAGCCTATTCGCGAACTCGCCGAAATCGCTCACAGACACGGCGCGCTGTTTCATAGCGACTGCGTCCAGGCTATTCCCTATATGAAAATCGACGTTAAAGAATTGGGCGTGGATTTGATGTCTATGTCGGGACATAAGTTTTACGGACCTAAAGGCATTGGCGCGCTTTATATACGTAACGGCGTTAAACTCGATAAACTTATTTGCGGGGGCGGACAGGAACGTTCGCAGCGCGGCGGTACGACGAACACGCCTTTGGTCGTGGGCATGGCTAAAGCATTGGAAATCGCATCTAAAGAAATGACGGCTAATAACGCTTTTATAGAACGACTGCGCGACAGGTTTGTAGACAGAGTTTTAAAGGAAATTCCATACGTTCGATTTAACGGAAACAAGGAACACCGTATTCCGAGCGTTGCGAACTTCAGTTTCGAGTTTGTGGAAGGCGAGGGCATTTTAATGCTTATGGACTTTAACGGTATAGCGGTATCCAGCGGTTCTGCCTGCAGTAGCGGAAGTCTGGACCCGTCTCACGTTTTGCTTGCTATGGGAGTACCGATAGAAGTTTCGCACGGGTCTATAAGGTTTTCTTTCGGAAAAGACAACACGATGGAAGAAGTAGACTATACTGTGGATAAGCTAAAAGAAACCATATCTAAATTGCGCGAAATGTCGCCGTTATTTAACGTTAAAACAGGAGGAACGTATAATGTATAATCAAAAGGTTTTAGACGCGTTTGCTAATCCGCAAAACGTGGGGGTAATCGAAAACGCGGACGGAGAAGGCACGGTAGGCAACGCTACTTGCGGCGATATTATGAAAATTACGCTTAAAATCGAAAACGACGTTATTGTTGACGCAAAGTTTCAAACTTTCGGCTGCGCGGCGGCAATAGCGACTAGTTCTACAGCTACGCAGATGGTTATAGGTATGACGGTTGAAGAAGCGTTAAAACTTACGAACGCGCGTGTCGTGGAAGAATTGGAAGGTCTGCCTCCGCAAAAAATTCACTGCTCGGTACTGGCCGAAGAAGCGATAAAAAAAGCAATAGAGGACTATCGGGCAAAGCAGAATAATAGCTCCGTAGATAAAAGTACGATAGAGTACGTTTGATTTGCTTTTATACTAGATAGCGTTTTTAAAGTATAATTAAAGTGCGAATCGTCCTTCGTTTTATTTAATCGGTATATTTTTTTTGCGTATGAGCAAACTAAAAATATCAATTACGATAACGGAGGAATTTATGAAAAAGGTTTTGATAGGTATTGCTCTCGGCGCAGTAGCGGGTATGATTATCGGCGAGATTCCGGCGGTAAAAGGCGTTATAAAGAAAGGCAAAAAGAAAGTAAAAGATATAATGGACTGAAATCGAATTAAAAATCAAATTTAATTTCGATACGATAACGTTATATAGAATCATTTAAATATATAGCTCAACGTCGTAAGAACAATCTTGCGGCGTTGTTTTAACTAATTTGATTGAAATGTATTGTCTTTTCGACTTTGTTTGTGTTATAATATATCTATTATGGAAAGAATAATGGCTTTGGACGTCGGCGACGTGCGAATCGGCATAGCCGTGTCGGACTTGATGGGTATAATAGCTAATCCTTTGGAAACTTATACGCGCAAGGGAGATATTCAAAACGACGCGAGGTATATAATCGATTTGGCTAACTCAAAAGACGTATCCTTGTTTGTTTCGGGCTTGCCGTTGGGACTTGACGGGAAGGAAAACGAACAAACGCGTAAAACGCGGGAGTTTATCGGCGTTTTAATAGGGATGTGCGATATTCCCGTAAAGTTTTTAGACGAACGTTTTACAACCTTATCTGCCGAAAGAGTTTTGATACAAGGAAACGTCCGCCGCGAAAACAGAAAGAAAGTAATCGACAAGGTTGCGGCGACAATTATATTGCAAAATTATTTGGATAGTAAAAGATAAAATGGAGGTTTATTATGACTGAGGAAAAGAAAAAGAACTGCGATTGCGGATGCGAACACGAACATCATCACGAGCATGAATGCGACTGCGGTTGTGAAGTCGACGAAGACGTTGTAATGCTAGAGGACGAAGAAGGAAACGAAATACCTTTTTATCATATAGCGACGCTTGAACACGAGGGAAAAGAATTCGCCTGTTTACAGCAAGCCGACGACGAAGACCCTATCGTTGAAATATTCGAATTGGAAGAAGTGCAGGAAGCGGACGACGTGTACTATAACTTTTTGCCTATCGACGACGATTTGTACGAAACGCTTTACGCTAAGCTGGAAGCCGAAGTTGCGGCTATGGACGGCGAGTGCGATTGCGACGACTGCGATTGTCATCATAACGATAAGAATTGAGTTCTTGTTTTACATACAGACGAAGACGTTATGTCTTCGTCTGTATAATTATTTGTTTTACCGTTTGGGCTTGACGAGCAAATTGTATTTCCGACTACGTTATATAATTAAAATATTTCAGGATTTTGCGAATTTTAGTTAGCAACCGTTTGATATTTAAATTAGAAAACGATATCGTGAAAATCTAAAAGTAACTGTACAGGTAACAAATTTGCCTTTTTCTAAATTCTGATAAGAACGCGTGTCGAAGCCTAGCAGTTCAGACTTTTTATCTTATTTGATTTTCTAACGGTTTCCGGCATGCTTCAGAATATTGAAAAATTCTTATTTATCAAGTTTTTGATTGCTTCTTATATACGTATAATTCCTTTATTTTCAGCGGTACATATTGTATCGATTATAAAGTACTAAACTTTATCAATAAGAAGAATTTTATTGTTAATAAATCGTTAAATCAAGAGCTGAATTAGACGTTTTAAATTGTGGTTAAGCGGCGTTGAAGTAAGATGTTTAAACGGAAAACGAATCTGCAATCAAATTAAAACAAACCTGTTTTCTCTTGTGCTAATCGTTTTTTGCCGTGCTGTGAGAACCGCGGCGCGATAGCGTTGGCGCATACTTGTTTTTTCTAATAATAATGCTCGTAATTACAATTACTAAGATAATCGCTCCGGATTAAAAATGCGGCTTGAAATTTAAGCCGCAAAATTGTTTAGTATTCGGATATGCAGTTTTGAGTTATCTTGAACGTAGCGTTTTGCTGTGTGCCGTTTCGGCTGAAAACGATTGTTATTTCGTCATCTACGCGAGCATTCAACAAGGCGTCTATAAATTGATAGCTTCGAGTTACGGTTACGGCATCGTTATTTCCTATTTTTACACTTTGCAGTACGTCGCCGATTTGCAATATATCTTTTACTATGCTGTCGGAAGTTATATCGGATATTACGGCAGTTTCCGTTTTTACAAGAAAACCGTCCGAATCCAGTTCGGTACGTAATTCTCCCGTTTGAATGGTTAATCCGAGCATAACTCTCATTACCGTACTGCTGTTATATATTCTATTGTTATAGATTATGTTGTCAGCTATTGCTTTAGCTACGTTTGCGGGTATGGCGTAAGCGATATTCTCTACCGACGAATCGCTTATTTTGGCATTGACTATTCCGATCAGCTTGCCTTGGTCGTTGAAAAGACCTCCTCCCGAATTTCCGCTGTTTACCGCAGTGTCCGTGCGAATTACGCGTAAAGTAACCGTATTTTTTTCGTCCACGGCTTGCATTGTGATATATTCTGATTCAACGCTTACTATTCCGCATGTTACAGATATTCCTTCCGCTTCGGGATTGCCTATTGCGATTGATGTTTGACCGGCTTTTATTCCGTTGGAATCGGCAAAATCAACAGCGCTTATCGTATTGTTGTTAACCGAGTTTTTTAAGATAGTATTGTTTTCGATTTTAAGCACGGCTATATCGTAATTTTGCGAGCCGCCTACGTAAACTGCCGGAATCGCGTAGTTACTACCTTCCATACCGTAAAGAAAAATACTGATATCGTTGCTGATATGATTTTCAGCCGTACTGTCATTTTCGTAAACGACGTGATGGTTAGTTATTACGTAAGCCGAGCCGTCTTCGTCGATTCGGTATATTACTCCCGAACCTGCGGATTGCACTTGCCGTTCCTGAGTTTGATATTGTCCGAAAGGATACATGCCTACGTAAACGCGTTCCTCAACGGTGTGTTTACAATAAATAGATACTACTGATTTTAGTCCGATATTTGCGGCAACGGAAACGTCTTTGTCCGAGCTGACGTTTACGTTGTAGTTATTGTGAGTTTCTTTTATTGTATTAGTGTATCTTAACGATTCCAACCAATCGACTTCGCTGCCCTCGAATCCGTTTTTTACCGCTATTTCGTATGCGGATAAACCGTCGTTAGTATTTTTTGCGTTACAAGCAGTGAACGTCAGCGCTATTAACGAAATAAGTATCGCCAATAACAATCCGTTTCTTTTTTTCATAAGTGCTCCTTTGAACCGGTCGATATATTTTATAACGCGCGCCGAATTGGTTTTATCGCAAATTTTGACGATAAGGATAAAAAACGAAATTTTATTTGACGCTACGTTTTACCTTAAACGCATTATATTTATTCAATCTTAAATCAACATGAATGTACGGTAAAATACTGTCGATAAAAACGACTGTTAAAAGTAATTATATAAACTTAAAAATTGCAGAGTTTACCGCTAGAAAATAGGGAATAATTTTGTTGCAAAATATAGCTTGTTGTGCTATAATCTATAAGGTTTAATTCGCATTTGCGCAAGATTTATTCGTTGTGCCAAGTTTTGCCGCTTGGTTGCGTGTAGAGAAGACGGCGCAAAGAGGTTAAAAACGATAAAAAATAAGGAGATTTGAAAAATGGCAGTTGTATCTATGAAACAGCTTTTGGAAAGCGGCGTTCATTTCGGACACCAAACCAGAAGATGGAACCCCAAAATGAAACAGTATATCTACGCGGAACGTAACGGTATACATATTATCGACCTCCAACAAACGGTCGCGCAAGCGGAAGTGGCTTACAATTTCGTAAGAGATATCGCTAAAGAAGGAAAACCCGTTTTGTTTGTAGGAACGAAAAAGCAAGCCCAAGACGCTATAAAAAGCGAAGCGGAGCGTTGCGGTATGTATTACGTAAATAACCGTTGGCTTGGCGGTACTTTGACAAACTACAAAACCATCAAATCGCGTATAGAGAGATTGAATCACATCAATCAAATGGAAAAACTCGGCGAACTCGACGTTCTGCCAAAGAAAGAAGTTTCTAAACTTTTGGAAGAACGTGATAAGTTGGAAGCGAATCTCGGCGGTATAAAAGATATGAAAGGTATGCCCGGATGTATTTTTATCGTCGACCCGAAAAAAGAATCTATAGCGGTTGCGGAAGCGCATTCTTTGAATATTCCTATCGTCGCTATCGTCGACACTAACTGCGATCCGGACCAAGTTGATATTGTAGTTCCCGCTAACGACGATGCAATAGGAGCGATAAAAGTTATTGCTTCTATTATTGCCGGCGCCGTTATCGAAGCGAAAGAAGGCGTAGTTATGACCGCTCCCGAAGACGATGAAAAGGAAGAAGTACAAAACGAATCGCAGGAGGAAAATAATGGCTAATTTTACTAACCAAGACGTAATGAAACTGCGCGAACAAACCGGCGTAGGTATGATGGACTGCAAAAAGGCTCTTGTTGAAACCGACGGTAATTTTGACGAAGCGGTAAAATATCTTCGTGAAAAAGGTATGGCGTCGGCAGCTAAAAAAGCCAGCCGCGTTGCAGCGGAAGGACTTGTTAAATGCGTTGTGTCTAAAGACAAAAAATCCGCCGTCGCGTTGGAAATCAACTGTGAAACGGACTTTGTTGCAAGAAGCGACCAATTTATCGCTTTGGTAGACAATTTGGCAAATCATGTTTTGAGTTCTGACGCGCAAAGCGTAGAAGAAGTATTGGCGGAGAAGTATTATCTTGACGGCAGCAAAACTGTTAACGTTCTTATTGCCGAAGCTACTGCCGCTATAGGAGAAAAAATTTCTTTCCGTAGATTTACCAAGTTTACTCTCGGTTCTAACGGAATCATCGCCAGCTACATTCATATGGGCGGAAAAATCGGCGTTTTGGCGGAACTTAAAAGCGACGCTAAACAAGAAGATTTGCAGGAACTTGCTTTTAATCTTTGTATGCAAATTGCGGCTAGTAAACCGCAAGTCGTCAATATTTCCGACGTTGATGCCAGTCAATTAGATTCTGAAAGAGAAATTTTGACGGTACAAGCCAGAAACGAAGGCAAGCCCGAAGCTGTTATCGCAAAAATGGTTGAGGGACGTATTCATAAATACTACAAAGAAGTATGTCTGCTTGAACAAGAATACGTGCGCGACGGCGCGTTGTCTATCAAACAAGTTATTGCCGATGTAGAAAAGACCGTAGGTTCGAAAATCGAAGTTACGAGATTTGTCCGTTATGAAATGGGTGAAGGCATTGAAAAGCGCGTTGACAATTTCGTAGACGAAATTGCCGAGCAAATGAAAAATATCAAGTAATTTTATCTGAAATTTGCAAGGGAACAATGGCTTTTGTTGTTCCCTTTTTTCTAAAAGAGGTATTCGATGTTAGATTATAGGCGTATTTTAATTAAAATCAGCGGTGAGGCACTGTCTGACGGCGGAATCGGAATAGACTCGGCGAGCGTTGAAACCGTTGCCAAACAATTAAAAGAAATAGTAGGTTTGGGCGTACAAGTAGGCGTAGTAGTAGGCGGTGGAAATTTTTGGCGCGGAAGAACTAACGCGAGTATGGACCGTTCGACGGCCGACAGTATCGGTATGCTGGCAACCGTTATGAACGGTTTGACGCTTGGAGCGGCGTTAACTAATTGCGGCGTTGACAACCGAGTAGTTTCCGCACTTTCTATCGATAAGGCGGTCGAAACTTATTATTTACCCGACGTCGAAAAATATTTGAACGAGGGAAAGATTGTCGTTTTCGTCGGCGGTACGGGTTCGCCGTATTTTTCTACCGATACCGCTTTGTCGCTGCGCGCTTGCGAAACGCATGCGGACGCAATATTTTATTTGAAAAATATCGACGGAGTATACGATAGCGACCCTAAACTAAATCCTAATGCTCGTAAATACGACGAGATTACGTTCGATAAAATCATTTCGGATAACTTAAAAGCTATGGATATGACCGCAATGGCTATGTGCCGTGAGTACGGACTGAAAGTTGTGGCTCTTGGTAAAGACGAACCCAACGGAATATTGCGTGTTTTAAAAGGTGAAAAAATCGGCACAATAATCAAATAAATATTGAATTTTATTCGATATTGTTGTACAATACAATAAACAAATATTTAGGAGTGTTTTATGAACTACGCTAACGAACAAATTGAAAATTTATTTTTAACTTTCGAAATGGATTGCGATAAAGCAATAACGTATATGAAAAACGAGTATAATCTTATGCGTGCCGGCCGCGCGAATCCTAAAGTAGTAGAGGGAATAAAAGTCGATTATTACGGAGCTTTGACGCCTATCAATCAAATGGGGAATATATCGATACCCGAGCCTAGATGTTTGGTTATCACTTTATGGGATAAATCCGCCTTAAAACTCGTTGAAAAGGCCATTTTAGCCGCTAATATAGGCATTACTCCGCAAAACGACGGTACAGTGATAAGACTGACTTTCCCCGTTCTTACGGAGGAACGCCGCCGCGAGTTGGTTAAACAAGTTAAAAAACTTGCGGAAGATACTAAAGTAGTGTTGCGTAATTCTCGCAGAGACGCTATGGAAAGTTTGAAAAAAGAGAAAAACGCCAAAACTGTTTCGGAGGACTTGATTTCCGATTACGAAGCTGAAATCGATAAATCGTTATCTAAATTGATCGAAACGGTAGACAAACTTGCTAAGGAAAAAGAAAACGACGTTATGTCAGTTTGATTGTAATGAATACTAACGATTTGATTGGACTTGAAGTTTGTGCTGCCGAAAGCAAATTGCGCGAAAAAGGTATAACAAACTTCAAGTTTGTTTATTATGTAGATAGAAAGCAAAACAAATTCGACAAGGAGTTAGTAACGGCAGTTCGAAATAAAAGCGACGGGATAGAGCTTATAGTTTGCCGTTATCTGTTTCGGGTATAGATGAGTATTCCTCAGCATATAGCAGTGATAATGGACGGTAACGGGCGTTGGGCAAAACGTAAAGGATTGCCGCGTAATTTCGGACATAAACGCGGATTGGAAGTTGCCGAACAATTTATAGACAAATCTTTGGAAATAGGCGTAAAATACGTTTCTTTATACGTTTTTTCGACCGAAAATTGGAAAAGACCTCAATCGGAAGTTAATTCTTTGTTCTCTTTGGCAGACAAATATCTTAGCAGATTGGAAAAGTTTTGCCGTGATAAAATTCGTTTGGTTGTATCAGGCGAACGCGAAGGACTGCCTGCGGCGTTGGTTGAAAAAATTACCGCTATCGAAGAAAAAACCAAAGATTATGATGCTATATGCGTGAATTTATGCATAAATTACGGCGGACAGCGCGACATCGCGGAAGCTTTAAAAAAGATAAACGAAAAAAAATTAGACGTAACTATTGAGAATATTTATTCTAATTTATATAATTCGTTTATTCCAAACCCCGATTTGATAATTAGAACTGGCGGACAAAAGCGATTGTCGAACTTTCTGCTTTTCCAAAGCGCTTATTCCGAATTGTATTTTTCGGATACTCTTTGGCCTGATTTCAGTTTGAGCGAGTATAACGAAATAGTGAACGACTATTCTGTCCGAACTCGTAATTTTGGAGGAATTTAATGCTGAACAAAAAAACGCTGATAAACCGTATTTGGGTCGGCGCAGCAATATTTATAGTGTTAATTGGGATGGTTTTGATAAATATTTACTTTCCCAATTATGCAAACGGTTCGTCGAATACCGTTATAAGCGGCAGAGCCATAAACTCTGTTATAATATCCGTTCTTATTCTTCTCGCGGTTGTAGAAATGCGCCGAGCCTTGGGGACAGAGCGCATACCCGACTGTTTTAGTTGGCTTTTGTGGCTTTACGGCATAGGACTGGGTCCGGCTTACAGTTTATTCGGATACATAGGCATTTTGTTCTTTACGCTTTTGGTATTTATTGCCGCTGCGATTACTTCGCTGGTAAAAGACAGAGCCGACAGCCTTTTGTTCGTCGCGTTTATGTTGGTGTATCCGGGGTTGCTTATGGCTACGATGCTGTATCTAAACCGTTCTGCGTCAACGCACAGTATTTCCGCGGATAATCCTTTATTTCAGTATTTGGAAAACGATATTTGGTCGTTTTTGAGCAAAAACAGAGTGAACAATCTTTTGCCGTTAAACGCGATAGGTTTGGCGTTGGTTTTTGCCGTATCTACGTTTACAGATGTGTTTGCGTATTTTGTGGGGAGTTTGTTCGGTAAACATAAATTATGCCCGGCAATCAGTCCTAAAAAAACCGTCGAAGGCGCTGTAGGCGGACTTTTCGGCGGGATGATTGGCTCTGCATTGGTTTATTTTCTGTTCGACTTCTTTAAGATTTTTGCGCCGCAATTCGGTTTGACTTTTGCCGGATATAATTTGCCTGTTGCGCAAATCGTCGCAACGTATGTTATAATCGGCGTTTTGGGCTCCGTTACGACTCAAATCGGCGACTTATTGGCTAGTCATATCAAGCGTTATTGCGGAATAAAAGATTATAGCAGAATTTTAGGCGAACACGGCGGCATCATGGACCGTTTTGACGGCATCATGCTTAACGCTGTCATGGTTTCGTTTGTATTTATGTTTATATTCTGATGAAAAGAGTTGCTGTTTTGGGAAGTACCGGTTCGATAGGTACTCAAACTTTAGACGTAATCGGCGGAAATTTAAAGGACTTAAAAGTCGAATCCCTTGTAGCGTATTCCGATAAAGCGAAGCTTGAACGACAGGCTGCGCAATTCGGTGCAAGGTACTGTGCGCTTATAAGCGTCGACGGTGAAGATTGTTTAAAAGAAGCCGTTAAGAATTGCGATATTGCGGTTGTAGCGACAAAAGGAATTTGCGCTATCGACAGCATATTGTATTGTTTAGATAACGGAATAGACGTTGCGATTGCAAATAAGGAAGCGTTGGTGTGCGCCGGTAAGCTTATTGCCGATAAGTTAAAAAACAGCCGTTCTAAATTGCTGCCTGTCGATAGCGAGCATTATGCAATAAGTCAGTGTATATCAAATCGAAGAATTGAAGACGTCTCTAAACTATTGCTAACTGCTAGCGGCGGACCGTTTTGGGAAACGGAAACGTCAAAACTTTCCGAAGTCAAAGCCGTTGACGCGTTGAAGCATCCTAATTGGAAGATGGGGCAGAAGATAACTGTCGACAGCGCTACGATGATGAATAAAGCGCTGGAAGTGATAGAGGCGCGTTGGCTCTTCGGAGTCGAAGTCGAACAAATTGAAATCGTGGTGCATCGTCAAAGTGTCGTACACTCTATGGTGGAGTTCTCGGACGGGAGTATTGTCGCTCAGTTATCTAATCCGGATATGCGAATTCCTATTCAGGCTTCTTTACTTGACGGAGCGCGCCGTAAGTACGTCGATACTCCGGATTTAGTCAAATTATCTTCGCTGAGTTTTGAGAAATGCGATTTTAAAAAATTTCCATGTTCGCGGCTGGGATACGAAATTTTTGATTATCCGCCTTTATGCGCCACTGTTATGAACGCCGCTAACGACGTCTGCGTAGAAAAATTTTTAAGTGGCGAGTTGTCTTTTACGCAATTCTACAATATAATAGTTCAAGCGGTTAATCATTTTGAAAAAACTGTAAAAAAACTCGAATTGAGTTTGAGCAATATCAAACTTTACGACAGTCTTTCCAGAGTTTATACCGACGAATTGATAGACGGAGTTATATGTTAAATATTATTTGCGATTTTACATCGGTGATGTCTACGATAGGCAGAGTTTTGCTGGCGTTCGTCGTACTGATGTTTATGGTTTTAATCCACGAGGCCGGGCATTATACCGCCGGAAAGATTTTGGGATTCCAAATCAACGAATTTGCCGTTGGAATGGGACCTAAAATTTTTTCCAAGAAAAAGAAAAACGGAGAAGTTTTTTCCTTGCGCGCTTTGCCGCTTGGAGGTTTTTGCGCTTTCGAGGGCGAAAGCGACGAAGAGGAAAACTCCAATCCTAAAGCTTTTAACAGGCAAAAACCTTGGAAAAGGTTGATAGTGCTTTTTTCGGGCGCGTTTTTCAATTTTATTTCCGCAATTCTTATCGCAATAATAGCGTTTGCTGGCTATGGCGAAACCGTAGCCGTGGTGGGGAACGTATACGACTATGCCGTCGAATCGAATCATCAGCTGCAAAGCGGAGATATAATTTATAAAATCGACGGTAAGAGCGTTTTTATACTCGACAATTTGAATCGTTATATGAAAACGGATAAGATGACTTTTACGGTCTTGCGTCCCGTAGGCGAGGGCGATAACGTTAAATACGAAGAAGTCGTTATAGAAAACATAGTTAAAAGCGATTACGTTTCGGTTGTCGTTTCTAAACTTAAAGGGAAATATTTTTCCGGCGAGAGGAAATTGTCGGAAGGAGATACGATATATAAGTTTAACGGAAAGCCGTTAGGCGCTAAGGACGACTTTAAAAATGTTTTTGCCCAAGCGCAGGGAGAGTGCGTTTTAACGGTGATAGGCAACGACGGGTATTACGATTATACCGTCGACGCGTCGGAAATATCTAACGCAAATATAGTGGTTAAGGAAAGCCCATATACCGGCGTAGGTATGTCGATAGGGTACGCTAAACATAAATTTTCTTTCGGAAAAGCCTTAGGCAGGTCTTTCCCGTATTGCGGAGAAGTTGCTATGCTTGTTTTGCGTACGTTGGGAGGGCTGCTTACCGGCGCGGTGGGAATAGACCAAGTCGGCGGTCCGATTACTACTATAACTATGACCAGTCAAATTGTTTCTACCGGTTTTGCAAACATCCTTTCGCTGATAGTGCTGATATCGGTTAATTTGGCAGTTTTCAATTTGTTGCCAGTGCCGGCGTTGGACGGCTGTCAAATGGTTTTCGTTTTGATAGAATGGATTGCTCGAAAACCGATAAACAGAAAAGTACAAAGCTATATCAACGGTATCGGACTGATTGTTTTGATAGTGTTGATGGTCTTGATAGATTTACTGAAGCTATAAAATCTTATGACGAAACAAGTAAAAGTCGGAAAAGTAAAAATAGGCGGCGGCGCTCCGGTAAGCGTGCAATCAATGACGAACGTATCCGTCTTGGATATTGATTCGACACTCAAACAAATTGAAGATTTGGAAAAAGCCGGTTGCGATATAGCGCGTATTGCAGTACCTAATTTGAACGCGCTGGAATCATTTAAAAAAGTTAGACTTCAAACCGATATGCCTTTGGTAGCAGACGTTCATTTCGACGCGAGAATAGCCGTCGGAGCGATTGAGGCGGGCGCGGATAAGGTTCGTATCAATCCGGGAAACATACCTCTTTCTCAGCTGGATTCGATTATAGATTGCGCCAGATGCCACAGGGTTCCTATACGAATAGGTGTAAACGGCGGTTCTGTCGACGGTAAAATACTTGAGGAATGTAACGGTAATAAATTGCAGGCGTTAAAAAGCAATTTAGCTAAATACGTCAGATATTTTGAAAGTAAAAATTTCGACGATTTGGTATTGTCGGTTAAAAGTTCCGACGTAACGGAAATGGTTGAAGCCAATCGTTTTCTTGCCGACTTACCTTATCCCGTGCATTTGGGAGTTACGGAAGCGGGATTATCAAATCAAGGTATAGTCAAAAATTCTATCGGTATCGGGTCGTTGCTTTTGAACGGAATAGGCGATACTATCAGAGTCTCTTTGACTGCAAATCCTGTTGAAGAAGTTTACGCCGGTTTGGAAATTTTGAAAGCGCTGAATTTGCGCGGAGGTGTTAAATTCGTTTCTTGTCCGAAATGCGGTAGGTGTAGCATAGATTTGGAAAATATTGCGAAAGAAGTGTACGATTACGCACGGACTATTGATAAAAATATTAAAATAGCCGTTATGGGGTGCGAAGTTAACGGTCCCGGAGAATGCAGAGACGCCGACCTGGGGTTGGCGGGCGCAAACGGCTGCTGCGTATTTTTTAAAAACGGACAAGTATACAAGCGTGTTAAAAGTATTGAAGCCGTAGAACTATTTAAAAAGGAAATCGAATTATTAACGAATGATAATTAACGAACTTCACAAACAGTTTAAAGAATTGAACGACTTGCGCGCAAGAGAAATACGCGTAGATAAACAACAGCGAAAAGTATTTTGTACTTTGTCGTTTCCTAATGTGTCCGTCTTGGATACTAATCTGAAAAACGCTGTAACAAACTATGTAAAAACGTTGGTTCCTAGCGGTTATATTTGTATTGTCAGCTATGTTAACGATAGTTTTAACGAAGTTTCTTTTAAAAAATTATTATTGGAATTATTAAAAACCGGTTATCCGATTTTTTCTAATATAAGCAAGGAGCGTTTGCTCGTTACGGTTCAAGACCGTAAAATCGCTGCAAATTTTTCTGTTGACGAGATAATAGCGAAAAATATGGAGACGTCTTTATTTTGCGAACGATTAACGGACTTTTTTAAAGATTATACGTGTTATGAAGTAAAAATTAACGTAAAAGTTGCGCAGGACGATATTATTTCGTACGGCATAGGTATATCGGAGCAGGAAAAGCTGGTTCAACTGGCTATAAATCGAGAACTGCTTAAACCTTCGCGATATTTTAACGTTTCGAACGTAGAAAAACATATCGGTAAACTTATTTTATCCGCTCCGATGTATATAAGCGATATTCGCAATGCGTCCGATTCCTGTGTAATTTGCGGTACGGTGTCTAATAAAACGTTGAAAGCGTCTAAAAACGACTCTAATATGTACGTTTGTAAATTTACTCTTACCGACGCATCGGGCGGTTCGATGCCGTGTATAATTTTTGTCAGATTCGATATATCCGATTTTAAAACGATAAAAGAAACTATGGGTAAAAGCGACAACGAAGCTCAAACTTTATCCCGAACTAGAACGTTGGCTAACGATAAGAAAATGAAAAAGATGATGGATATATACGATAGTATGTCCGTCATCGTGAGAGGTAAAATTTCTTTTAATAACTATAGCGAGCAGCTCGAAATGTGCGTTTACGATTTGTGTAAATGCAATATAGCGCCTATTGGAAATTCGTCCAAATATTCCCGTTCGGTTTCTTCGGAGTACGCATTGATAAAGCCTGTGCAATACGAGGAATATAAACAATCGTCGTTTGTCGATAAAATTGTGAAAAAGTCTTTGATTCGAGATAAAAACCTTGTCGTTCTGCACATAAACGGTACGGGAGTTAACGCAACCAAGGATAAAGTTTTCGCAGTATGCGGTGTAAAATTGACAGACGGACATATAAACGAAAGATTTTTTACTTACGTTAATCCGGAAATGCAGATTGACGAATCGGCGTTGAGTAAGGCTAAAATAACTAACGAAAAACTGCTTTTTTATCCTACTATTACCGAAATAATAAGCGATTTATACAAATTCACTTACGGATTCGACTTAGTCGGTACCGACGTCAATCAATATATGGATGTACTGAATTATTACGCGTCGCCGCTCGGTTACAAATTCAGCAATAATTGCGTAAGTCAAACCGAATTGCTTTCGGCATTGTTCGATAACAGCGTTTTCGATAAAAAACCGAATTGTTCCAAAATAGACGACGTTGCAAAAAGCTGTAAAACTCCTTGTCTGGGTGTGAATTTTTGTTCGGATACGGCGTTGACGGTTAGTAAGTGTTTGGCGGTTTTATCTCTTAACGTCAGGTAAAATAATTATTTTAAATAAATGCTTGTCAACCCATTTTATCTATGGTATAATTTGTTTATACTAAATTGCGGATTGTTTAAACGATTATTAAGCTTTTTGCAATTTCCGCCAAAGTTAATTAGAAATTATTACTATGGTGAGAGTGGAGGTTTTTTCTCCACTCTCAAATCTTTGTAAGAATATGTTTGGAGTATAGCGTATGGGAAAAGTGTCCGATGAAGTTTTTGCGTTGGTAGCGCCGATAGCAAGTGGGTTTGGATTGGAAGTCATAGACGTTACGTATGAAAAAAGATTCGACGGAATGAACCTCACTGTCGTTATAGATAAAGACGGAGGCGTTACTATCGACGACTGCGAAAAACTGCATAGAGCGATAGATCAGCCTTTAGACGAGTTAGACCCTATCGATACGTCGTATACTCTTAACGTTTCGTCTCCGGGAATCGACCGCCCGCTTAAGACCGACCGAGATTACAAACGAAATTTAAACAAAAAAATTTCCGTAAAATTATATAAACCTTTGAACGGTCGAAAAATTTACGAAGGCGTTTTGACGGATTACGATGCCGAAACATTTAGCATTGGATTGAACGACGAACAAAAAATTACTTTTAATAAAAAGGATACGGCTAAAGTTGAGCCTATCATAGAGTTTTAGGAGGAACAAAAATGACCAGTAAAGATTTTTTTCTTGCTCTTGACGAATTGGAAAAAGAAAAAGGTATTAGCAAGGAACAAGTTATATCATCATTAGAAACCGCGTTGGCTATCGCTTGCAAAAAGAACTTTGGCGAGGCGTCTAACGTCGTAGTTAAAACCAATCCGGAAAAATTTACCATAAGAGCATATATTTGTAAAACTGTCGTAGAGGAAGTTGAAACTCCCGAAAAGGAAATATCTCTCGACGACGCGAAACAAATAAAAAAATCTTACAAACTGGGAGACGAAGTTTTGACGGAAATAGACCCGCGTACTTTCGGCAGAATCGCTGCTCAGAATGCGCGTCAAGTTATTATGAACAGCTTGCATCAGGCGGAAAAAGACGTTACGTATAACCAATTTGCCGACAAAGAAAATGAACTTTTGATAGGCGTCGTTACGCGTATAAAAGACGACGGAACTATTTTTGTCGAAATAGGAAAAAATCAAATGGAAGGCGTGCTTACGGTACAGGAACAAATACCGGGCGAAAAGTATCATGCCGGCGACCGTATCAAAGTTTTAGTAAAACGCGTTCGCGACAGCGTTGGCGGTACGCAGGTTATGCTGTCAAGAGCCAGTTTTATGTTTATAAAACGCTTGTTCGAAAACGAAGTGCCTGAAATTCGCGCGGATATAGTGCAAATAAAGAGCATTGTTCGCGAAGCGGGATTCCGTACTAAAATGGCAGTATATTCTACCGACCCCGAAATTGACCCCGTAGGCGCCTGCGTGGGAAATAAAGGAATAAGGGTTAACGCTATCGTATCTGAAATAGGCGGCGAAAAAATAGATATTATTCCTTGGAGCAGCGATATTTTAGATTATATTGCCAGAGCTTTGTCGCCGGCTAAAGTTTTGATTGTTCAAGCTGACGAAGAAAATAAAGAAGCCAAAGTTATCGTTCCGGATGAAAAATTGTCGCTCGCAATCGGTAAAGAGGGACAAAATGCCAGATTGGCTGCCAAACTTACGGGATGGAAAATCGACGTAAAATCGTATACGGCTGCAATGCAAAGCGGAATGTTCGACGATATAAAAAACGACGAGGTAGAATAACGCTGTGTCCTCATTAAAAAAAATACCTGAAAGAATGTGCGTTTCCTGCCGTCAAATGAAACCGAAAAATCAACTTATACGCATCGTTAACAATGTAAACGGCGTATCGATTGATATTTCCGGCAAGGCGAACGGCAGAGGCGTGTATCTGTGCAAATGTAAAAGCTGTATAGAAAAAGCGCTGAAAAATAAAAAATTCGGCGCAATATACGGATTTTCGCTCAGCGAGCTTGAAAACGACTTGGAGAAAGCGATTGAACAATAAAGTTGAAACGTATATCGGTTTTGCAATCAAAAAAGGCTCGGTTATTTTCGGTTGCGACAATATCGAGAAATACCGGAAAAAGATTCGGCTTGTTTTGTATACCGGTACTTTATCGGATAATTCTTTGTCAGTTTTAAAAGCCGTCTCGGACGAAAAAAAATGTCCGCTGATTAAAATTGAAAATTACGACGTTTTGGTAAAACGTAATTGTAAAGCGCTTGCGATAACCGACGTTTCGCTCGCAAACGCTATTATTGAAAATTTAATGTTGGTTGCTGGGAGGTAATATGGCAAATACAACTAATACTCAACAAAATAGAGGGCAGGAAACCGTAAAGAACGTTAGAACTAACGTAGTGGACATTACTCGCGAATTGCAGTCTGCGTTGGCAAAACTAAAGCAACAAGCTTCGGTTATGACCGATACTTTGCAGCGACGTAAGATAGAATTTGCCAAGGTTGACGTAATTGCCGAACCGGAAACTATAGTTGAGACATCGCCCGAGGTTGAAAAATCCGAATCGGTTGAAAAAGTTTTGGAATCGCAAGCCGCTGAAACGGCGGAACAAGAAAATGTTGCGCCCGTTGAAAAGAAACCCGCGACAGAACAGCCGATTGCCGAAACAGAAAAACCCAAAGCCAAAGTGGTTACTACTATAGAAAACGGACGGGAAATAAAAACGATTACCGACGAAAAGGGCAACGTTAAAGTCAGAAAATTTTTGGATTTATCCGCAGCGGCAAAAAAGCCTGCGTCTTCGCCTAATTGGGGCGCTAAACGCGGCGGTGAGTTTTCGCGCGGACAAAATACCGCGAACAGAACAGACGTAAAACGCGGCGGAGCTTCTTTCGGAAAAGACGAAACGTCTCCGCGTTCTGCCGGAGGAACAAAAACGCAGGGACAAAAGAAGTTTACTCCGGTTATGGATATTCCGCGTTCCGAGCCACAGAAATCTCACGGAAATAAGAATAAAACCAAAGAACATCCGGATGAAAAACGCGTCAGCGGTTTGAAAAAGAGTCTTTTGACGAGAGATTTTTCGACCGATTATGATGAAGACAGAGTAGTGCGAAAGGCTCGTTCTAAGAAGGCGGACAGCCATTCTTCCGTTGTTGCGCCTAAAATCACTCACGCTGTAATTACGATTAAAGACGTGCCTATAAAGGTTTTAAGCGAAAAAATCGGAGTTTCGGCATCGGAGATTATTAAACAGCTGTTTAAAGAAGGAATCATGAAAACAATCAACGATACCGTTGATTTCGATTACGCCGCATACATAGCCGAAATGCACGGCGTTACGCTTGAACTTAAGGTTGAAAAAACCGCCGAAGAGATTATTTCCGGCGCGGAAGCGGACGACGGATTGGATAACGACACGAAACGTCCTCCCATCGTAACGGTTATGGGGCACGTAGACCACGGTAAAACTTCACTGTTGGACGCTATAAGAAATACCAGCGTTACAAGCGGCGAAGCGGGTGGTATAACGCAACATATCGGCGCGTATACCGTTACTGCAAGCGGCGAACCTATAACGTTTATCGATACGCCGGGACACGCTGCGTTTACCGCGATGCGGGCTAGAGGAGCTAAGATTACCGATATAGCGATAATCGTAGTCGCCGCAGACGACGGCGTAATGCCTCAAACGATAGAGGCTATCAATCACGCCAAAGCCGCCGGAGTATCTATAATCGTTGCGATTAACAAAATGGATAAGCCTCATATCGACCCGGACAAAGTAAAGCAACAGCTTACCGAATACGAATTGGTTGCTGAGGAATGGGGCGGAGACACGATAATGGTGCCGGTTTCTGCCAAAACGGGTATGGGACTTGATAGACTGCTTGAAAGTGTGTTGCTCGTTACCGAATTGAAAGAACTTAAAGCCAATCCCAAAAAACGCGCTACGGGTACTGTTATCGAAGCAAAGCTGGATAAGGGAAGAGGTCCTGTTGCCACGATTTTGGTCAGCAACGGTACTTTAAGCGTCGGCGATAGCTTGATTGCGGGCGCCGCTACGGGTAAAATCCGCGCTATGTTCGACGATAAAGGTAAAAAAGTCAAATCGGCAGGACCTTCTATGCCCGTTGAAGTATTGGGTTTTTCGGAAGTTCCGCAAGCGGGCGATTTTATGTACGTTGCCGATGAAAAACTTGTTAAGAAAGCCGCTGAAGAAAGAAAAGATAAAATCAAATTGGAAAACGCTCGTCAAATGCCTTCCATCAATTTGGGCGACTTGTTTGGACGTATATCCGAAGGACAGCTCAAAACTTTGAATATTATCGTTAAAACGGACGTTCAAGGCAGTCTCGAAGCGTTGAAAACCAGTTTGGAAAAAATATCTAACGACGAGGTAAAAGTTTCGGCAATTCACGGCGGCGTAGGAGGAATAAACGAAACCGACATAATGCTGGCTAAAGCGTCGCAAGCTATAGTTATAGGTTTTAACGTTCGCGCAGATAACAACGCTAAAACTTTGGCGGAAAGAGAAGGCGTAGATATACGTTTGTACAGCGTCATTTACGATGCGGTGGACGACGTAACTGCGGCAATGAAAGGTATGCTCGCGCCTAAATTTACCGAAACCGTGGTCGGTTCGGCTGAAGTAAGAGAAGTATTTAAAATAACCGGAGTAGGCTCGGTAGCGGGTTGCTACGTTACAAACGGAAAGGTCGTCCGTAACGGTAAAGTTCGTATTTACCGTAATAATATCAGCGTGTACGAGGGCAATATTTTGGCGCTTAAGAGATTTAAAGACGACGTTAAGGAAGTTGCTTACGGTTTCGAGTGCGGTATTTCCGTTGAAAATTATAACGACATAAAACTCGGCGACGTATTTGAAATTTATCAAATGGAAGAAATAGCTCAATGACAAACAGAGTAAATAAACTTAACGCGGAATTTAAAAGATACATTTCCGACTTGCTGTCAAAAAAAGTAAAAGATCCCAGATTGACTGAAATGTATACTATTTTGGAAGTGGATTGCGATAAAGAGCTGTCCTCTGCAAAGGTCTACGTTAGTATTTTTTCCGTCGACGCGCAACGCGCTGCTCAAACGTTTGCGGCAATTTGCGACAGTGAAGCTTACGTCAGACGCGAAATATCTAAAAGTATGCATATAAGAAAAGTGCCTGAATTTACATTCGTATTGGATGAGTCGATGGCTTACGGGCAAAAAATAGACGAAATACTAAATGAAATCAATAAAAAAGAAAACGGTAACGGTTAGCGAGGCTGCGCAGATATTAACGTCGTGTAAGCGCGTAGCGTTGTTTGCGCATAAAAATCCCGACGGCGACACGGTAGGAGCGTGTGTCGGCTTAAAGCTTATTTTGCAAAAAATAGGAGTATTCGCAGAAATCTTTTGCGATTCGGAAATTAACGGCAAATTGCTGAGATTTGAGGAAGCGCGCGCCATAAAAAATAAAATCGACGACAAATACGATTTGATGGTAGCGGTAGATTGCGGCGATTTATTCAGACTTGGAAATTTTTCGGGTTGTTACTCGGATTTCGATGAAACGCTTACTTTAGACCATCACGGCGGCGAGTACTTTTCTAAATATAATTGCGTCAAGAATTATGCCAGTACGTGTCAAATCGTATTTGAAGTTGCGGACGCTTTAAGATTACAAATTGACGAAGTGTCGGCGACTTACCTGTACATGGGACTTTGTACGGATACAGGAAATTTCGCGCATAATAATACCGATTACGATAGTTTTTCTATGGCGGCGCAATTATTCAAATACGGGGCGGATATTCAAAAAGTTTATCAAGTGTTTTTCCGCGACGTAACTTTTGCCGAAATAAAGCTTACCGCCAGAGTTCTTTCGCGTGTCAGGTCGTATTACGACAATCAAATGTATTTACTTTATGTAACTAAATCGGATTTGGATGAATTAGGTTTGGATCAAAGCGTTACGTCCGGATTGGTTAGATACGCAATAGATATAGATACCGCAAAAGTCGGCGTTTGTATTGTAGAATATTTGCCTAATACGTTTAAAGTAAGTATGCGCGGAAAAGATTTTTCCGTTAGAAACGTTTGCAACGAATTCGGCGGTGGCGGCCACGTTTTGGCTGCAGGATGTTTGATTAACGGATTTTTGGAAGACGTTATCGAAAAGATTGTAAGGGCGGTCGGATATTCTATATGAACGGCTTTATCAATATTATCAAGCCGGTCGGAGCTACGGCCAGCGATATAGTGGTGTGTTTAAAGAATATATTGCATGAAAGGAAAGTAGGTCATTTGGGAACTTTGGACCCCGGCGCAAGCGGAGTTCTCCCCGTTGCAGTGGGGCAGGCTACTAAATTGTTCTCTTTTTTAACGGATAAAATAAAGTATTACCGCGCTTTTTTTACGTTTGGAAAAACCACGGATACTTTGGATTCTTACGGAATCGTAACCGAGCGAAACGATGTTTGCGTCGATACGGATATCATTAGGGGCGTTTTAAGCGGTTTTGTAGGAGAATTCGAACAGATGCCTCCTTCTTATTCGGCGAAGTCGGTTGACGGCGTGCGGGCTTACAAGTTGGCTAGAAACGGCGTCGATGTTTCTCTTAGTCCCAAAAAAATTACGGTATATGAAATCGAACTGATATCTAAGTCGAGCGACGATACGTATGTATTCGACATAAAATGCGGAGGCGGAACTTATATTCGTTCTTTAGCTCGCGACATTGCTAAAGCCTGCGGTACCGTAGGCTATATGAGCGGCTTGATAAGAATACAATCGGGCGCATTTTGTTTAGAAGACGCATACACGCTCGACGAAGTTAGAGAACTGAAAGAAAAATGTTTGCTCGATATTCGTTATCCTCTTAAAGACGTTGAAAGTTATGTTTTTGACGATAAGTATTTCGACGATATTGATTTCGGGAGAAAAATAAAGTGTCCTTTCGAAATCGGTTACCGCAGAATATACTGTCGAGACGTTTTTTTCGGATTGGGACGAAACGTCGACGGAATATTAAAAATAGATTACTATTTGAAGAATGCATAAAGGTGGAATGTGCAAATTATTAAATTCGGCGAAAAACTGACGTGTCCGATTATCGTATGTTTGGGTTATTTCGGTTGCATGCATAAAGGACACGTTAAGTTACTCGAAACCGCTAAAAAAACTGCCGCTGAATTTCACGCTAAGGTGGCGTTGTTTACTTTTTCTAATAATCACCTAAAACTGCTCGGAAAAGATTCGTCGGTTTTGTATACTTATCGTGAAAGATTAGAAATTTATAACTCGTTATCTGTAGACTACTTGATAGTTGCGGACTTCAATAACGATTTTCGCTCGATGACGGGCGAAGAGTTTTTACGTATATTCAAAGATTACGACCTAAAAGGCGTTGTTTGCGGTTACGACCATAGATGCGGAAGTAACAAACTCGACTGCAACGGAATCGAAAACGAGCTGCGCGGAGTGTGTTCTGTTGAAATCGTAGATGAAATAACCGTGGATAACGTAAAAATCAGTACTACGCTCGTAAAGAAATTGATAACCAATCGTCAAATATTGAAAGCGAATTCGCTGCTAAGCGAACCGTATTTTATTATTGGTAATGTCGTTCACGGCCGCGGAGTGGGAAAAACTTTAGGGTTTCCTACTGCAAATTTACAAATAGACGCAGAAAAACTTTTGTCTCAGGGAGTTTACGGCGGTTATACGTACGTGGACGGGATAAAACATAAGTGTATTGTAAATATAGGAAGAACGCCGACGTTTGGTATTGACCGTTTTAACGTAGAAGCGCATTTGATTGAGTTTTCGGGCGATTTATACGGACGCGAACTTAAAGTATCTATTACCAGTTATTTGAGAAATATCGAAAAATTTTCGAGCGTAAATGATTTGGCGAATCAGTTGAAAGCGGATACGGAGAAGGTTTTAAATGATTAGATTTGGTCCGAGCGGTAATTGCAGACGGTTTTATGACGAAGCTTACAAGTCCTCTGTAGACGCGCCTAAATGGCTGTATGAACAGGGATTGTCCGCTTACGAATATTCGTTCGGACGAGGAATTTCGATTGGCGACGATAAAGCTGCCGAAATCGGGCGCGAGGGAGTGAAATACGACGTAGCGATCTCCGTCCATGCGCCTTATTATATAAATTTCGCAAATTTATCGGACGAAATGGCGGCAAAGTCCTATGATTACGTACTGAACAGTTGCCGTAAAGTTAAAGCGTTTAAAGGGGATAGAGTGGTTTTTCATCCGTCGTCCGTCGGCAAACTTACCAGAACGGAAGCAGTCGAACTGACAAAAAAACGCTTAACGGTTTTGGCGGAAATAATTTGCGAGAATAAATTAGACGACTGTTTGTTCTGTCCCGAAACGATGGGAAAAATCAACCAAATCGGAGACGTTGAAGAAATTACGGAGTTTTGTAAAATTGCCGATTTTTATGTTCCGACGATAGATTTCGGTCATATAAACGCACGCACGTACGGCAGTTTAAAAACGCAAGACGATTATGAGAAAATTATTTTGCATATCGTTAATAATTTGGGAATCGAGCGGGCGAAAAAAATGCATATACATTTCTCTAAGATAGAATACGGTAAAGGCGGCGAAGTACGGCATTTAACGTTTGACGACGGTATATACGGTCCCGATTTCGAACCGCTTGCAAAAGCTCTGAAAAAATACGATTTATCGCCGGTTGTTATTTGCGAATCGGACGGCACGCAAGCCGACGACGCTATAACTATGAAACGAATTTACGACAGTATATAATATTGGAGGTTTTATGAAAAATACTGAAAAACTTTTTGAATTGTCGAAATCCGACGCTATATTAGTAGTCAGTGAAAAAAATCGTTTTTATTTTACCGAATTTGCTTCTACTTTCGGTTATTTAGCGTTGTTTCCCGATGGAAAGTCGGTATTTGTAACTGACCCGAGATATTTTGAAATGGCGCAGGGACTTATCGATGAGGGAGTGGAAGTTCGTCAAATATCGAACGGAAGCAACGCGATAGAAGTTTTGATAAATTTATTTAACGAGCGTTCGGTAAAAACAATAGGCTTCGAAGATACGGAAATGACCGTGGCAGAATACGGCAATATCAAAGAACAACTTGCCGATTTCGAGTTGGAACCGGTAGGTACTCATATAAATTTCGTAAGAAGCTTTAAAAGCGAGCAGGAAATTTCTTATATTAAAAAAGCTCAATCTATAACCGATAAGGCGTTTTCAGCCATTTTAAGCTATATTAAGGTAGGAGTCAGCGAAAGAGACATAGCTATCGAATTGGAGTATCAAATGTCAAAATTCGGTTCGGGCGGCATTGCTTTCGATACGATAGTCGCCTCCGGTGCAAACGCTTCAAAACCGCACGCGCATCCGTCTGAAAAACTGATTGAAACGGGAGACGCGGTGGTTATGGACTTCGGGGCGCGTTATAACGGGTACTGTTCGGATATGACGCGAACTGTATTCGTCGGAGAGCCAAGCGAAGAGCTGCGTCGAATTTATAACGTTGTTCTTTTAGCTCAAAATACCGGAATAAATAACGCTTATACAAATATGGGAGGGAAGGAGTTAGATACTTCCTGTCGGGAAATAATCAAAGCTAACGGTTACGGAGAATATTTTACCCACAGCACGGGACACAGTTTGGGCATCGACATACACGAAGCGCCGTACGCATCTATGCGTTCTCAAGATATTTTGCAAGCGAAGCAACTGATAACTTGCGAACCCGGTATATACGTTCCCAACGTAGGAGGCGTAAGAATCGAAGATATGTTATTGTTTGAAGAAGATGGCGTTATAGATTTGACAATGTCGGATAAAAATATTATAATTTTATAGGAAAACATCAGGAGGAAATCTTTTTATGATTTTAGCAGGCGATTTTAGAAAAGGCGTAACCTTTGTTTATAATAACGGTATTTACGTAATAGTGGATTTTCAACACGTCAAACCGGGAAAAGGAGCCGCGTTTGTAAGAACCAAAATTAAAAACGTGGTAACCGGAGCAGTTAGAGAAGAAACGTTTAACCCGTCCGAAAAATACGAATTGGCGAAAATAGAGAATAAAGAAATGGAATATCTTTACAACGACGGAGATATTTACTACTTTATGGACAGCGAGACTTACGAGCAAGTGCCGCTTAATAAAAGTCAAGTGGAAGACGCATTGCAATTTTTAAAAGAAAATATGTCCGCAACGATAAAATTCTACAAAGGCGAAGCTTTTTCCGTAGAGCCTCCCAATTTTGTGGTTTTGCAGGTTGTCAATTGCGAGCCTGCTGTGGCCGGTAATACCGCTACTAACGCCACTAAACCCGCAACTGTAGAAACAGGATATACGCTTATGGTACCTATGTTCATCAACGAAGGCGAAATGATACGTATCGATACCCGTACAGGCGAATATATGGAAAGAGCAAAATAAATAATTTGTGAGTTGCTATAAGTTGCTGCCTTAAATAATATTATAATAAAATTTTTATAATAGCTTAAAACTTTTGATTTTAAGCTATTTTTTTTGTTTGGTTATATATTTGATGAACATAATTCAACCGTAATATTTTAGAAAAAAAATACGTCGTGGGTTGCCGCGTTTTATTGCTGATTAAATGTCGGTGATTCTTTTCGGCAATGGGGCATTGAGTAAATCATTTATTTAATATAATTCTATTGCAAATAACGAAAAATGACATAATCAATAGGCTTATATGAATTTTAATACAGCAAAGTAAGCAGTGAACTGTGTTAATCAGTTTTAATTACATCGTAAAGCGTTTGATTGAACTTACGGAATTTTTTTTGATATTTTTAACTCATACGTATTATTATTCTGATTTTGAAAACATTTTGATTTTGCGATTTTACGACCGCGCGTTTGCCTAAGTAAAATTATTGAATTTCTGTAAAGTGTTATGAAAGAGATGTTGAGGTTTAAACGTTTGTAACCGGGTTTGTTACCGATTTTGGAACGTTAATTATTTAATTGATTTATTTCCTAAGACATATTACGTCTGCTTGTCCAATACTATATTATATGAAATTGACAGATTGCTTGCCGTTAGAATTGTCAAGCGTTATATCGGGCATACTGCGCGATGTCCGTGAAATAAGGATTCGCAATAATCGTCCTGTAAGAATTAACGTCGACGGCAAATGGTATTTCGCGGGAAGAAACGCTTTGGTTTCATCCGAAAGTAACGCCGTAGCTATTACGAGCAGCTGCGATGAAATAGTGAATAAAGCGTGCAACAATTCTATTTACGCTTTTGAAAAATCGCTTAGCGAGGGCTTTTTTACTCTTGACGACGGTGTCAGAGTTGGCGTTTGCGGGTATGCGTTCGGTAAAGAAAAAGTGGTTTTCCAAAAGTATACATCGTTGTGCTTCCGTATCCCGCATTATATAAATTGCGTTGACGAAAAAACGCTTATGGCATGCTCTGGAAAAAACGTAATAGTAGTAGGACCTCCGAGCAGCGGTAAGACTACGTTACTGCGCGATTTTGCGATTAAGTATTCCAAAAGTCTTAACGTTCTGGTTGCGGACGAACGCGGCGAGTTGTTTTTTGACGATAAAGTATTCGAAACGTCAAATTGCGACGTAATTAAATGGGCGGATAAACAATATGTTTTTGAAGCGGGTGTCAGAGCGATGTCGCCTAATCTCATAGTTTTCGACGAAATATCGCAAAACGACGGACAATACGTTAAGCATTGCGGAGAGAGCGGAGTGAACGTTGCTTGCAGCGCGCACGGAAATTCGCTGGAAGATATTAAGAACAGATTTGCCGAATTCGTAAATTGTTTCGACGTCGCTGTGGTTTTATCTTTAAACGCAAAAACTCCCAAACTAATCAATTTGACTAAAGATTAGCGAAAATTGAAGATTGATAAGATACTATGATAAACATAATAATATTTTTCTTGTGCTCGCTGTCGGGTTTTTTAATAGGAAAGTTCTTTGAAAAAAGGATTTCGGAAAAAGGCGAGTTCTATCGCGATTTACAAAAGTACGTGATTTCCTTTGAGGAAAACGTCGAGGGTCGCAGGGTAGAACTGTCAAAATTTAACGACGGTTTTTGCGACGGAAGTTCGGAAAGTTTTGTTCTTTACTTAAAAGACAAAAAGACAAAAATCTATTTTTCAAAAATTCAAAAGAAAAATTTAAGCGCTTTTTTCGATAATTTGTCGTGCATTAGTTCGCAAGAACTTTTGAATCATTTGAACTATTTCAAAAGAGTGTTCGAAGAAGACGGCAAAAGAGTAAACGAAGAAGTGTCGAGAGCGAATTTGTATTCCAAATTGGGCTTGCTTTTAGGCGCCATGGTAGGAATATTGTTGATATAACGGTGATGAATATGGACATAATGATTATTTTAAAAATAGTTGCCGTGGGCATAATAACCGCTATCGCCGGTATGCTTTTGAAGCGCGCGGGAAAAGACGAAATAGCTACGGTTGTTTCCGTCGTCGGATTGGTAGTGGCTTTGATTATGATGTTGGATTCTATTGCTCAGTTATACGATACTTTAAAAGGCTTGTTCGATTTGTAACTATGGATTTCGTTAAAATTGCACTTTTGGGATTGATATCTGTAGTGGCTGTTTTGGTTATAAGGCAGCTCAAACAAGAGCTTACGGTTCCGCTGATAATAGGCGTGTCGGTAGTTATTCTAACGCTTTTGTGCGACGAGCTTTTCGATTTGGTTTACGCCTTTTATAACTTTTCTAACGACGCAAAGATAGATTCACAAGCTATTTCGTGCGTTATTAAAGTGGTCGGCATAGGGTATATAGCCGAATTTACGAATAACATCTGTATTGACGCTAATTGCAAAAGCATAGGCGATAAAGTGCTTTTGGCGTCTAAAATCGCCATTATGTTTTGTGTGTTGCCGATGGTAGAAAAGCTTTTTGCGCTAATCAAGGATTTGGCGTTATGAAATTAAAAATGACCGTTTTGTTGGCGCTTATATTCATTTTGATTTTGCCTAATTTTGCGTACGCCGACGTTATTGAGGACTTGGAAAACGAAGTAACCGACAACATAAACAATATAGATTTTTCTCAAGTTGACGACGTAGCGTTCGATTTCATCGGAAGCGTAGCCGGCAAAGTGCAAAGTATCATCAACGGAGAATACGACAGCGCAGAATCATTTTTGCAACTGTTGCTGGCGCTTTTGACAAGCGGACTTAAAGCTTTGCTGCCGGAGCTGTCGGTTATATTTGTAGTGATAGTAATACTTGGATTGATACGCAAAACGTCGGGAGGAATGATATCGCAAAGCACCGACGAAGTAGTTTCATTTGTCGGCGTAACCGTCGTTATCGTATCTACGCTTTCGCTTATTGCAAAAGCTTATAAAGACGTATATCAAGTACTGTTTCAAGTAAGCGCTCTTGCCGACGCTACGATGCCTATAATGCTTACGCTGCTTATTGCAAACGGAGGAAACGTGGCTTCCAGCGTATGTCAGCCGTCCATGGTTATGTTTTCCGGCGTTATAATAAAGCTTACGCAGCGAGTGATATTGCCGCTTTCGGTGTTCGCGTTGGTGTTCGCCTTGGTAGGGAATATTTCTTCAAACGTCAAAGTAGGCAAAATGTCGAGTTTTCTAAATAATATTTCCGGTTGGGTTTTAGGTGTAGTTTTTATGCTATATTCTGCGTTTACTTCTGTTCAGGGAATATCCGCTATGGCTATCGACGGCGTAAGTTTCCGCGCCGCAAAATTTGCAACCAAAAGCTATATACCTATTCTCGGAGGATATTTATCCGACGGTTTCGATATCGTTATTGCAAGTACTTCGTTAATCAAAAACGCGTTCGGCGTAGTATCGCTTTTAACTTTGGTCTTTACCGTAGCTCAACCGTTGATGTCGGTTTTGTGCATAAACTTGGGATTACAAGCTATTGCGGCGTTTTGCGAACCTATAATCGACGACAGATATATCAAAATTCTTAACGGAATAAGCAAAACTCTAACTTTTTTAGCTGTGCTGATTTTGGCTGTAGCGTTTATGTTTTGTATTTTAACGCTTGTGGCTATTTGCTGCGCGAACGGAGTGTAAAATGGGACAATGGGTTATAACGGTGGCGGGAATTGCCATTTTGTCGGTTATCTGCGACGTTATTCTGCCGGAGGGGCAAACGCGCAAATACGTCAAAACTGTTTTCGGCATAATAGTTACTCTTGTTATGATACAGCCTATAATCGGATTTTTCGGCGGTGAATTAAACGTTGACGTATCCGATAAAACAAGTATCGAAGCGCAGGAGCATTATTTGCAAAATATACAAAATAAAAAGAACATCATCGCCATAGAAAACGTCAAACGCGTAGCGGACGAAAACGGTTACAAAGTAAAAGATATTTCGCTTTCTACGATAAGCAAAAGTCTAAAAATAAAAGTCGATTGTGTCTACAATTCAAAGTCGGAAGAAACCTTGACAACTATTGTTGCTAGATATTTCCCCGATTATAAACTAATTTTAACTTGGAAGTGATGCAGGTGAAAACAGTAAAAGAATTTTTTGTAAAAATTAAATCGATTAAACATTGGGAAATTTATTTGGCGTTAGTTCTTGTTGCGGTCGTTTTGTTAACGGTTTTTATAAGCGGCGATTTTTCGTCGAAAAAAAACATAAAAACTGCCGACGACAACTCATATATCAGTCAAATGGAGCATAAAATTGTTAGCGTAGTAGAGCGAATAGAAGGTTGCGGAAAAGCTACCGTAGCGATTTCTTACGATAGCGACGAGGAAAAAGTATACGCTTACGAAACCGAAACGATAACGTCCGGCGACACTGTCAAACAGACCAGCAATATAGTATATGTAAAAGGCGAACCTTTGGTTATAAAAACTTTAACGCCTAATATACTGGGAGTAGTGATTGTTGCCGAAGGAGCGGATAATCCCGTAATAAAGATGAAGATAACGGAAGCGGTAATAACACTTTTGGGCGTAGATTCGTCTAAAGTGCAAGTTTTTACATATAAAAGTTAGGGAGGAATTATTATGTCTAAGGGAAAGAAAATTGCATTGATTGTATCGATGGTTGCAGTGTTGGTTGTCGCGGCTGTTTTGAACGTTACGCTGCTTGCTACCAAAGATAAAAACAACGGGGGAAACGACTCAGTACAAACGAGCTTTTTCCAAACGTCGCGTCTTGACAGACAAACTACTCGCGATTACGAAATTGCCGAGTTGAATCAAATTTTGGCTATGGAAGGCGACGAGTATGCGGAAGCGCGTAAAAACGCTTTAGCTAAAAAACAAAAAATCGTTGACGCTATGGAAACTGAACTGTTGCTCGAAACGCTGTTAAAGGCTCAAGGATATACCGACGTTTTGGTTACGGTCAATGCAAACTCGGATAACGTGAGCGTAATTGTCGATAAGGACGAACTCGGTCGCGAAGACACGGTACGTATTTACAACATTATTGCGACTCAAGCGTCTATATCTCACGATTATGTAAGAATTCTATCGGTATAATTATTGTAATTTTCGAGAAAGTGTGGTATAATCATACAAAAGAAAAATCGGAGAGAAAACTATGAAAGTAGTAAACAGATTCGACGAAGCGGGACGACTTGTTTATAGCAGCGAAATACTGAGGGATATCGTAGACTGCGCATTAAGCGAAGTAGACGGCGTGGTAAAGTACGCTGAAAATTCCAAGCAAGCGCGCGAGTCGATAAAAATAGAGCAAGTTTCCGACGAAATGTTTGTGGACGTTTACGTTAAGCTTAGATATAATATCGAAGTCAGCGACGTTGCGAGCAGTATACAGAACACTATAAAAAATACAATCGAAAGTATGACGGAATTTAAAGTAAAAGACGTCAACGTTCACGTAATCGACGTAGAATTTGATGAGAATTAATCAGTGCTAAACAACCCTTTGATTGTCAAAGGGTTTTTAGTATGTAGTGGAGTTTATATGAGAAGTTACGCTAGAGAAGTTGCTTTCTGTAAGGTATATACGTATTTGATGTGCGAAGAATTTGACGAGGATTTTTCTCAGTTCGACACGAAAGTTCTTTCTGAGCAGGATTTGGATTTCGCGTTGTCGTTAGTTAGAGGAGTTATTGAAAAAAAATCCGAATTGGACAAACAGATTGGCGATTTTTCGCGCGCATACAAATTGTCGCGAATTTACCGTCCGGATTTAGCGGTTTTGGAGCTTGCTTTGTTTGAAATGCAATATCTCGATACTCCCCATGCCGTTGTTATAAACGAAGCCGTAGGCATAGCTAAAAAGTATTCGACTGAAAAAAGCGTATCGTTCGTTAACGGCATATTAGCGGCGTACGAAAGGAGTTTGTCTTGAGCGCAAAATTATTGTTGGGCAAACCTTGCGTGGACTCGATGCGGGAAAAAATTTTAATCGAAGTGAAATCTTTGGATTGCCGTTTGAAATTGTGTACGGTGGGTTTTAATGAGCCGAGATGGGAACAGTACTCTGTTTCGTTAAGCAAAAGCGCGGTTAACTACGGTTTCGAGTGCGAAAACATCGTCGCTGACGAAGGTATTTCAGCGGATGATTTTTGTAATGTTGTAAAATCCGCTTGCGCCCGAAGCGACGTCGGCGGAGTAATTTTGCAGCAACCTTTGCCGAAAGAGTACGATTTGTCTTTAGAACACGTTGCAGTAGCTAAAGACGTGGACTGTCTTAATCCGTTATCGGTTGCCAATATGTATAAAGGCGATTCGGGATTTTCTCCCGCAACGCCGCTTGCGGTCCTTAAATTATTGGATTTTTACGATATAGATTTACGCGGAAAAAACGTAGTTATCGTAGGAAGAGGCAACGCAGTAGGCAAACCGTTGTCTCTGCTTATGCTACGGCGCGATGCTACCGTTACGGTTTGTCATACTAAAACAGTCAATCTTTCGTCAGTTTGCCGCGGAGCCGACGTTTTAGTTTCGGCGTGCGGAGCGGCCGGTTTGATAACAAGTGATTACGTAACGGAAAAAAGTATTGTTATCGACGTAGGTCTTTCTTTTGTAAACGGAAAAACTAACGGCGACGTAGCGTCAGAGGCTTACGAAAAATGTCTTGCCGTTTCTCCCGTTCCTGGGGGTATCGGACCGATAACGCGCGCTTGTTTGTTTGAAAATCTGTTGCAGGCTTGTAAAGGTGTTAAATGACGATATCCGTAACGCAGTTGAACAATTATATACGCGGTTTATTCGATATCGACGGCGTACTGAATAATGTTTCGGTTTGCGGTGAAGTTACTAATTTAAAAAAATCCCGCGACGGATGGTATTTTTCGCTGAAAGACGACGCCGCGTCGTTAAACTGTTTTTGCTACGAATCGGTTACAGCGCCGGAAGAAGGAAAGCAAGCCGTAGCCGAAGGACAAATAAACTATTTCGTTAAAAACGGCAGCGTATCTTTTTTCGTCCGCAGATTAACGGCTACCAATAATACGGGAGCGGCGTATTTGCGTTTTATCGAGTTAAAGGAAAAATTAAATAAAGAAGGCATTTTCGACGACGAACGTAAAAAAGAAATTCCGCGTTGCTGCAAAACCGTAGGCGTCGTTACCAGCGAAACCGGGGCGGTTATTCACGATATCGAGAACGTTTGTCTGCGCAGGCAGCCGTTTACTAAAATTATTTTGTTCCCTGTTAAGGTTCAAGGCGTGGGCGCCGAATCGGAAATTGCAAGCGGCATCCGTTATTTTAGCGATACAGACGTTGACGCAGTTATAGTGGGTCGCGGAGGCGGTTCTAACGAAGATTTATCTGCGTTTAATACCGAGGAAGTCGTGCGCGCGGTAGCTAATTGTGAAAAACCGGTAATTTCTGCCGTGGGACACGGTACAGACTTTACGTTGTGCGATTTTGCAGCGGACAGGCGGGCTGTAACTCCGTCTGAAGCGGCGGAATTTGTTACCGTAGACGTGCAGGCGATTAAAAAACGAATAGAAACGCTTTTGACGCGTAGTTCTAGTTTAATCGAAGAAAGACTTAAACAGCGAAGCGGAAAAGTGGTTTTAAACGCGCACAGGATAAATTCGCGCGCGCTTGTGAATTTCGTTAGAACAAAAAATTCTATACTTATTTTACTAAGCGATATAGAACGGCGCGTTACGGAAAAGATAAAAAAACACGAAAAAACATATGAGACGGTGCTGGCAAAAATATCCTCTTTAAATCCCGTTAACGTGCTTATGCGGGGATACGGTTATATTTCGAACGAAGAGGGTATTGTTAAATCTGTCGGCAATTTAAAATTAGACGAAAAGTTTACGGTAACAATGTTCGACGGCAAAATAAACGCTATTGTTAAAGGAAAAGAAAAAAATGAATCTTGAAGAAAAAATCGCAAAGTTGGACGAGCTTGCAACCGAAATTGAAAACGGCGCGCCCTTAGAAGAATCTCTTAAGTTGTTCGAACAAAGCGTCGTTATTGCCGACGATTGTATGAAAATTTTAAACGACTGCAACGGACGATTGGTTGTTTTGCAGGAAAAAGTGAGGAAATTGACGGATGAAAAATGATATCAGCGTTAAAACTGTAGACGATATATTGCGCAAGTTTTTCCCTAGTTCTTGCGATAAAGTTGCGCAAGCTATGGAGTATAGCGTTTTCAGCGGCGGAAAGCGCATCAGACCGATGCTTTTGCTTGCCACCGCTCAAGCTGTTGGCGGAAGTATTAACGACGGAGCTAAGACGCTTGCCGCCGCATTGGAGTATATCCATACGTATTCTCTTATCCACGACGATTTGCCGTGTATGGATAACGACGACTTGAGGAGAGGCAAAAGGTCTTGTCATATGCAATACGGAGAAGCGTGCGCGGTGCTTGCGGGCGACGCTTTGCTGAACTTAGCGGTTGAAGTGTGTTTCGGCGGTCCGATCGAAGATAAGCGTTATTCCGAGGCTTGTAAGTATTTGTTTGCTATGAGCGGGGTAAACGGTATGATTCACGGACAATCGCTCGATTTATTTACGGAAACGAAAAACGTAGACGACGCCAATGAAGTGGCGTTGCATAAAACCGGAGATTTATTGCGTGCGGCTATAGTTTGCGGCGCTTTGTGCGGAGGGGCGCGCGAAGAGGAAATTGCTATATTCGACCGAATTGCAATAAAACTCGGCGTATGTTATCAGGTTATCGACGATATGCTCGATTCGTCTAAATGTGAGAAATCTTTTTTGGACGTTATGGGGGAACGCGATTTAAAAGAATACGCTCAGAACTTGACTCACGACATAGCGGAATTAATCAAGCGTTTGCCGTACGATATGAGTTTTATTTCGGAAATTGCCGCTGGTAATTTAACCAGAACAAAATAATTTTTAAATAATACTCAAATTAAAGAAAAAACGTTATATACTACTATAAAATAATGTATTTGCATTTTTATTTTGAGTATGATATAATATCTAATAACTAAATAAATTTGGTGGTGCAGTATTCTAGTCAGTAATCGACGTATTGAAGACGGGCCTAAAAGACCGTCGACGAGCATATCGATGAAGTTTCTTGTGCTGGCTTTCGTTGCCCAAACGGGGGCTGGTGCTGGAAGTTAAGAATAGTGGGTAAAGCGCAACGGCATGCGAAATAATCCCAGTATTCGTGGAGACTCTACAGGGTGGTTGCATTTGATGAATTGCGACTACTCTCTGAGATTAAACCTGCTATGCGGTGAACAAAAAGCTGTGTACAGAGTAGCTTGTTTTGAGTGGAATTTTGGGAGTAATGAACAACCGACGTTTGTTGGCCGACAACGTCAGTTGATGGCTTTACAAAATGAATTCTGCAAAAGAAACTAAAATGCGGCGTTACTGCAAAGGAAATCTTCTAGACTGTCAATGAGGCTTGTCAGAGATTATAGTACGGACTAAGTGGCGATTCAGTTACAATAGTGGCGACACATTGTAGGCGAAATTAAAAGGAAACTGCTTCTTCGGCGACGGGAAGTTTTTGCTTGGGAAATCCTACTGAACCTATGCCGTAAGGTTTATTTGACGAGCTACCACCTTTTTTATTTGTTTAAATTTAAACATTATTACGGAGAAATATGAAAAATTCAGACCCTGTTCCGTTACGAGAAGAAAACGAATCGGACGAAGTATCTTCTAAGAACGTTGTAGAAACAGATAAAAAGAAAGAAAAGCAATGTGATAAAAAGAAGAAGAAACAACGTAATCTATGGCCTATAAAAGCAATGATAATAACGTTGTTTTTATCATTTGCCGTTAACGCGGGTTCCGAACTTGTATTGACCGGCGCGCAATGGTGGCTTGCGTCGTTACTTACTTTGATTATTTTAGTGTTGGGAGTTACGTTCGATATGATTGGAACGGCGTCTACTTCATGTGATGTAGAACCGTTTTTGGCAATGGCTTCGCGTAAGGTAAAGGGTGCAAAAACGGCGGTAAAATTGTCTAAAAACAGTCATATCGTATCGTCCGTATGTTGCGATATCGTGGGCGATATTTGTGGAATTGTCTCCGGTGTTTGCGCCGCCGCTATTTTTATGAGTTTGGCGAACGGTTTTTCCGATAATTTAAACGAAATAGCTAATTTTTTTGTTAAAGTAGGAATATCGGCAATCGTTTCTACCGCAACTATTACGCTTAAAGCAGTAGGAAAGAATTTTGCGGTAATAAACGGCAACAATATTATTTTCGGCGTAGCTAAATTTTTAAGCGTTTTCCATAAGGAAGGATAGTAGTGCTGGAACTTGTAAATTCTATTTCGGATTTAAAAAAACTCGACGTAAAACAGCTGCCGGAATTGTGCGCGGACATACGTTCTAAACTTATCGAAGAAGTAACGTTAAGCGGCGGACATTTAGCAAGCAATTTGGGAATTGTCGAACTTACTGTCGCTCTTCATTACGTGTTCGATGAAAGCGATAAAATCGTTTGGGACGTCGGACATCAAAGTTATGTACATAAAATTCTTACCGGTCGCGGTGAGAATTTTTCTTCGTTACGTCAAAAAAACGGTTTAAGCGGTTTTCCGGATTGTGAAGAGAGCCGATACGATAGTTTTAATACCGGACATGCCGGCACTGCGATTTCGGTAGGATTGGGACTTGCAAAATCGCGCGATATTCTCGGCGAAAAATATCGCGTTATCAGCGTGGTAGGCGACGGCTCTATGACCTGCGGATTAACCTACGAAGCGCTTAATAACGTACAAAAAACTAAAATGCTCGTCGTTTTAAACGATAACAATATGTCTATAAGCGATAACGTCGGTTCTGCAACTTTGAATATGTCCAAACTGCGCGTAGGCAAATACGATAAAAATAAGGAAAATTTAAAACGCGCGCTGCTTAAAATACCTTTGTTGGGTAAGCCCGCGTACAAATTTTTGCGCTGGTGCAAACGCCGCGCTAAACTGAGATACGTTCGCAACAGTTATTTCGATATGTTCGATTTAAAATACGTAGGTATCATAGACGGAAACGAAATCAAGGATTTGATTTATTATTTGACGCGTATCAAAAACAACGTTGATAAACCTACCGTATTGCATATAGTTACTAAAAAAGGAAAAGGATATTTACCTGCAGAAAAAGACCCGGAAAATTATCATTCGATTTCCGCTTCCGGCATAAATAATAACTCATTGGAAAGTTCGGTAATTGTCGGCGACGTTCTGTGCGCGCTAGCGGCCGAGCACGATAACGTAGCGGCAATTTGCGCCGCTATGTCTAAAGCGACGGGATTGGATGAATTTAAAAATAAATTTTCCGATAGATTTTTCGACGTAGGTATAGCTGAAGAACACGCTGTAACGTTCGCCGGCGGATTAGCTAAGGGCGGAGCAAAACCGTTTGTCGCAATTTATTCGACGTTTTTGCAACGCAGTTACGATTCGATTTTACACGACGTAGCGTTGCAATGCTTGCCCGTAACCTTTTTGATTGACCGTTCCGGATTTGTGGGAGCCGACGGTAAAACTCATCAGGGATTGTTCGATTTATCGTATTTAAACAATATTCCCAACATGAAAATTTGGACGCCGTCTTCTTACAGCGAGCTATCTCAAATGATACATGCCGGCATGCACGAAAATTGCCCCGTAGCTATAAGATATTCTAAAACGCTGAGTGAAACAGTACGCGTTTTCGAGGGAAATTGGAATATAGTGAAAAGTACTGACGACATATGTAAAATCAAAGTTTTGGCCGTCGGATACAAAATGCTGGAAACGGCTTTAAAAGCAGCCGGTGAGTTCGTTGAAGTTGTGGACGTTACAACTGTTAAGCCGCTTGATTATAAATACCTAAACGGCGTTGGCAGCGCTAAAATTTTAACTTTGGAAGAAAACGTCAAAAGCGGAGGCTTCGGCGAAAGCGTAGCGGCATATCTTGCTTCTTGCAATAGACCTAACGTCGTAAAAGTATTGGCCGTTGAAGATGAGTTCGTATCTCACGCGACTATAGACGAACAAATAAGTATGTGCGGTATGGATACTGAAAACGTAGCTCGAATATTAAGCGAAATGCTGGCAAATTGTTGAATAATTATGCATAAAGATGTATAATTACTTTATACACAGAGGTTAATATGTCCAGAGCTACAAGACAATCTAAAATTTTAAGTATTATTTCCGCGCGCGATATAGAAACGCAGGAAGAACTTGTTAACGAATTAAACTATGCCGGCTTTAACGTAACTCAAGCTACAGTTTCCCGCGATATTAAAGAATTGGGACTTCTTAAAACTTTAACTTCGGACGGAAAATATAAATACGTAACCAAGCAAAAAGTTGACAGTAATTTATCGGGTAAGTTATTGAACATTGTACGTGAAACCGTAATTTCGGTTTTGCCGGCAAATAATATCGTCGTTGTAAAAACTTTGCACGATAGCGCGTCGGCGGTTTCGGGTGCGTTGGAACAGCTTGCGTTATCGGAAGTTATAGGAATGGTCGCCGATAGAAGTACGATATTGATTGTTTGTATCAATTCTAAAAACGCAGAACTTTTAACTCAGGAAATCAACGCGTTGCTTGGTTGATTGCATTATACTAAGGATTATGATTAAAAATTTAGTTATCAACAACATAGCTCTTATCGACCGTTTAGATATAAACTTCGAACGCGGTCTAACCGTATTGTCGGGCGAAACGGGTAGCGGAAAATCGATAATTATCGATTCTCTGGCTTTTGTATTGGGCGATAGAGCTGATAAAACCTTGATTAAATACGGCGAAGAAATTGCAGAAGTAACCGCATTGTTCGAGGTTGCATCGGATTGTCCCGTTTTAGAAAAATTGAAAGAAAACGGTTACGGCGACGATTGTGAAATTTTGCTCAACCGTAAAATGTCCGTAAGCGGTAAAAATGAAATCAGAATAAACGGTAAAACGAGTACCCTTGCTATTTTAAAGGAAATCTGCTCCGAATTAGTGGATATTTTCGGGCAGGGGCAGCACTTGTCATTGTTGAACGAGAATAATCAGCTTTCCGTACTAGACGCTTTTTGTAATTTCAACGGTATTGATACCGAGCTGAAATCTGTTTTGGCAAATCGACTTAGCGTAATAAACAAAGAGTTAAAAAGCTATGGCGGCAGCGAAGCGGAACGCGAAAGATTATTAGATATTTTAAAGTATCAAATCGACGAAATAAAGGCTGCAAACTTAGACGAACAGGAAGAGGAGCAACTTTTATCCGCGCATAAACGTATGGTGAACGCGGAAAAGATATCTAACGCCTTAAAGTTTTCTATTGAAGTTTTAAACGGAGAGATGGGGGCGGTAGAAAAAATTTCTCAGTCCGTCGGTTATTTGAGACCTATCGTATCAATCGAGAGCGAGGCTGAAGAACTTATATCGCGTTTGCAAAGCGCCAGATTGGAGATAGACGATATAACGGTAAATTTAGACGGTATTTTTTCTTCAGTGGAATTCAGCTCTGCCGAAGTTGACAGAGTTGAAGAACATTTGGAGAAAATCCGTATTTTAAAACGCAAATACGGCGGCAGCGTTTCGGAGGTATTGAAATTTTTAAGCGAAGCGGAAATTAAGTACGAAAATTTAAAAAACAGTGCGGAAAGAATTGAAGAATTGAATCGTCAAAAATACGACATTATATGTAAAATGTACGAATTAGCCGTTAAAAAATCTAATATACGAAAAGAAACCGCGCTTGATTTATCCGAACGAATTATGAGCGAATTATCTGATTTGGGTATGGACGGAACGCGGTTCGAAATTTACTTCAACGACGACGTTACGTTGGAAGGCTATGCGGAAGCTCCTTCTGCCGACGGTATCGATAAAGTACGTTTTTTAATGTCTGCAAACGTAGGAGAACCTTTAAAACCGCTTTCTAAAGTAATATCAGGCGGTGAAATGTCAAGATTTATGCTTGCGGTAAAAAACATAACCGCTTTGGCGGAAAAAATACCTACTATGGTTTTTGACGAAATAGATACGGGCATATCTGGCAATATGGCGCAAATGGTGGCGAATAAACTTGCCTGCGTATCTCGAGATAAGAATTACGGATATCAAAGTATAGTAATAACGCATCTTCCTCAAATATGCGCGATGGCGGACGTAAACTTGTTTATAGAAAAACACGAGCACAACGGAAAAACCCTTACTAACGTAAGAGTTCTTGAGAGTTTTGAACAACGCGCCGAAGAAGTTGCCAGGTTGATGGGCAGCGTCGGGAAACACGCTATTGTAAACGCCGAAGAGCTTATCGAATGGTCTAACGCCTATAAAAACGGAATCGGCGGTTAAATTTCCGGATTTGGTTACATTGACGATTATTATTTGTTGTATCTTTGAATTTCCAAAAGTTCGAACAGTCGTTTTCTGACGTCGATTTAACCGACGTCGGGAAATATCGTATCGAATATAATATACGCCGAAAACCGAGTAAGTTTTTGCCGGATTTGAGGTTTGATAAGAACGGATGTCTATCAATAGTTTTTCGGACATAGTTTCTTACGTTAAATCGTATTTGCCGCGCGTAACGCGTAAGTAGAAATATATTTTTAAATTCTTTAATCCGTATGTTTCTAAGTTGTTTTTTCATAACGTAAGACTCTTTAAATTTTTATGCTGCTAATATGCTAACACGTTGTATCACGAGGTGAACACCGTAGAATTAAAAAGTTCGGTTTTGAATTAAATATTTAATTATAGCTTTTCTTTTTAAAGCGTAAATTCAAGAATTATTATTTCCACATATGATAGTCGGGCGTATATTACTTAAACATATTCACAAACTATGTTTAGCACATTTGAGGTGAATATGAAAAAATTTCTTACTTTTCTTTTTGCATTTTTAATTTGCTTGCAATGCGTTGTTATTCCGCTTTCTGCGGATTCTCTAGGTCGAGAGGTTAGCGCAGATGCGACGTTTGCCGCTAATGCCGACATAATAGACGATATAAACGATTTGTTTATAGGAGCTAATTCGTCCGCCAAAATAGACGAACAGGTCTATTTGGGAGGATATCCTTTGGGTATAACTATAGACGGCGATGGAGTAACCGTTATAGGTTTAAACGAATTTATCGCAATAGACGGAAAATTATGCTGTCCGGCTGTCGCCGCAGGTATAGAAATAAACGACGTAATCATAGAATTGGACGGCAAGAAAATTTACGGTTCGGCGAAACTTTCCGAAATTGCAGGTAACTCCAACGGACGCAATTTAAAAATAAAGTATATGCGCGACGGCAATATACTTGAAAGCACAATTTTGCCTCAACAAGATTTGACTTCCAAACAGTACCGTTTGGGTTTGTGGTCAAGAGATTCCGCAAGCGGTATAGGTACGCTTACTTATGTGCGCAAAAACTTGAATTTCGGAAGTTTGGGACATCCCATAACCGATTCTAAAGGAAACACGATAAACTGCAAAAACGGCGGTGTGTTCAATTGTACGATTGACGGAATAGAAAAAGGTAAAAAGGGCGCGGCAGGCGAACTTATTGGCGGATTCTGCTTTGATAAACGTACAGGCAATATTTACGCAAATAATAAATTCGGCGCTTTCGGCACGTTCAGCTCAATGCCAAGCTATTGTAAAAATACGATAGAAGTGGCGGACATCAACGAAATTAAACCCGGTAAAGCCGTGATATATTGTACGTTGGATGACAACGTAAGAAGCTCGTATGAAATTGAAATCGTCAAAGCTACGCCTCAAAATACACGAGATGACAAAGGTATGGTAATTCACGTTACCGATTCGCGCTTGCTTGAAAAAACCGGAGGAATCGTACAAGGAATGAGCGGCAGTCCGATAGTGCAGAACGGAAAACTCGTAGGCGCCGTTACTCACGTTTTCGTTAATGACCCGACTCGCGGATACGGGATGTACGCCAAATGGATGTTAACTAACTAGCATAAAAACCGTTTATTACTCATATCAAATGATATGAGTAATTTTTGTTTTATAAGATATCAATTAGACGATATTTGGCATAAAATAGTTTGCAATCGTTTTAAAGCGATAATTTGCAGCATTATCGCCGTTGCCGGAGTGGCGGTAGGCGTTGCTTTTTTTTGTGCTTTTAATTATGGTTGGTGGTATTGGAACAGATGTAATTTCGCTCAAAAAATTTTCGAAGGCGGGTTCGGCGTACTAATAATTTTTTTAATATCTTATATTTTGATTTTTATCTGCATAGCGCTTTGCAATATGCTTGCATGCACAAAGTATTTATCCTGCTTTGTTATTTTTATTTCGGCATTGTATTGCGGCGCCAATACTGCGGCATTGATTGTGTGTTCTACTGTTTGGGGCGTTCTGTTCGCCGTTCTAGTAAGTTTGGCGGAAGTTTTAATATTAGCGGTTACGTGTTTTTTATCATGCTGTGAAATATCGATGAAAAGAAGTTTTTGCGAATCTCTGCGTGATTTTAAATCGGTTGCGTTTGTGCTTACGGTAGGATTTATATACAAAATATTTGCTTTTTTCGTTGTATTAAAAATTCTAACTGCCGTAATTTGATTGTGTAATTATAAATTTTTTGTTATAATTATTTTATTAGATACTGTAATCTTGCATAGTGTATACGAAATTGTCGGCGTTATTTCAATAACAGAAGGTTCCGTTAAGCGGCAATAAATACGCCGTGCGTAAATATTATAATACTAGCAGGGATAAAATATAAGCAGTATCGAAACGGATAAAAGTCAATATCTATTTGTACAGTTGTTTAAAAATGCAAATTTAGATATACTTTTAGTAAAATAACTAACTGGGTTTAATTGAGCTTATTTAGTCTTTATCATATCGTATCACGCTTATTATTCAATGTTTGGTGTAATACTTATTCGTGTACGATATAATAACGTCAAAACGCAAATAAATATTTATTTGCAATCAATCGTTTAAATTAAGCGTTAAAAGGAGCGCAAAGAATGAGGGCTTTTATACTTGTCATTGACGGATTTGGAATAGGTGCGATGCCTGATTGTAAAAAATTCAATGACTACGGAGCAAATACGTTAAAAAATATTCGTCATGCTTACGACTTGAATTTGCCTGTGCTGGCGGATATGGGCTTATATAATATCGACGGCACTTATAACGACGATAGACAACCTAACGCGGCTTACGCGAGACTTGAAGAACTTTCTAAGGGGAAAGATACTACCGTTGGACATTGGGAAATGGCAGGCGTCATAACCAAGGAGTTTTTGCCGACGTTTCCTAACGGTTTTCCTCAAACGTTCGTTAGTAAACTTGAAAAAGAATTGGGTACAAAAATACTTTGCAACAAGCCTTACAGCGGAACTGAAGTAATAAAGGATTACGGAGAAGAGCATTTAAAAACGGGGTATCCTATTGTTTATACTTCGGCTGACAGCGTATTGCAAATCGCCGTTCATATGGATAAATATACTATCGGCGAATTGTACGATATGTGTGAAAAAGCGCGGAAACTGTGCGTCGGTAATTTCGGCGTAGGACGCGTTATAGCAAGACCTTTTACCGGTGAATATCCGTTCTCTCGTACTGCCGAACGTAAAGATTTTTCACTCGACCCTACGGGAGTTACTTTGCTTGATTACGTAAAATCCGCCGGGCTTGAATGCGTCGCGGTAGGAAAGATAGAATATATTTTTAACGGCAGAGGAATAACGCGCAGTATTCATACCGAAAGCAATTTGGACGGACTGAATAAAACTATTGAAATAGCTAAAGAACGTTTTGACGGATTGGTATTCGTGAACCTAGTGGATACCGATATGAAATACGGTCATAGACGCGACGTATTCGGGTATGCCGAAGCGCTTGAGGAAATCGACGGTAAAGTCGGCGAACTTATAAAACTGCTGCGTCATGACGACGTTTTGTATATAACTGGCGACCACGGCTGCGACCCAACGCACAAATTGCATACCGACCACACGAGAGAGTATACGCCTCTTTTGATTTACGGATGCGATATCGTGCCTACAAATTTGGGAACCTTGAAAGGATTTGACGTTATCAGCGATACGATTAAAGACCAACTTGGCATAGCTTCGTCGCCGGTAAAATCGGTTTGGGAAAAAGTTACAAGATAAGTTTTATACCTCACAATAGCCGCTTTATCAGCGGTTATTTTTATTATTAGTATAAATTTTATTCTATTTTTAAAACTTATAATCGTTATTGAAATTCGGAAGCGCATATAAAACTGCAATTTACAAATACTAATTGTAAAAGAAAAAGGAGATAATCATGAAAAAGATTGTAACTTTTGCAATTGGACTGGCTTTGCTGGCTGCAGTTTTGGTGCCGGTTACCGCGTGCGCCGAGACTTCTCTTAGTATAACGTCGCGTGAAGCCGTACTGATGTCTGAAGACGGGCAAATAGTTTATGAGAATAATGCAACCGAGAAAAGACCTATTGCCAGTATGACTAAAATTATGACGTTACTTAGAGTTTACGATGCCATCGATAGCGGTAAAGTAACTTTGGACGATAACGTCGTTGTGAGCGCTAAAGCCGCGTCTATGGGCGGTTCGCAAGTGTTTTTAGACGCTAATGCGTCATATAAATTAGAAAACTTAGTTAAATCCATCGTTATATGTTCCGCAAACGACAGTTGCGTCGCTTTGGCAGAATATATAGACGGCAGCGTAGAAAACTTTGTTGAAGGTATGAATAAAAAAGCGAAAGAGTTGGGGCTGGTAGCTACAAATTTCGAAAATTGTACGGGACTTCCGGCTGTAAGTCAATTCTCTTGTGCGAAAGACGTTGCGACAATGTTTGCTAACCTTATTAAACACGAGCATTATTTTACGTGTTCGCAAATTTGGATGGAGGACTTTGTTCATCCGTCCGGACGAGTTACCGGAATGACTAATACTAACAAACTCGTACGCTTTTACGACGGCTGCGACGGCGGTAAAACCGGTTATACCAACGAAGCTATGCACTGCCTATCGGCTACGGCCAAAAGAGGCAATACCCGTGTTATTGCAGTAGTAGTAGGCGCGCCGGATAGTAAAACCAGATTCAAGGAAATAAGCGACATGTTCAATTTTGCGTTTGCTAATTACGAAAGTAAAGTGTACGTCGATAAAGGTAGTGAAGTTGGCGACGTTCAAGTTATAGGCGGTAAAAGAAACTCCGTAAATATCGTTGCAACCGATAAATTAGCCGCGTTCGGGAAAAAAGGCAGCGTAGATTATTCCGTTGAATACGAAATCGACGCTTCCGTAAAAGCTCCTGTTAAACAAGGCGACATTGTGGGAAAAGCCAAATTGATTGAAACGAACGGAAATGTAGTTAAAGAAGTGCCTCTCGCCATACAAAATAGCGTAGAAGCTAAATCTTATTGGGATTATATAAAAGATATAGCTACGAATAAATAATAATAATAAAGCAACTTTTATTCAGAATAAAAATCCACCAGCCTAGCTGGTGGTTTTTCATTAGAGGGTAAAACCCTCCT
>CAJUIV010000001.1:42449-337561 GCA_910586905.1 uncultured Christensenellaceae bacterium | reverse complement strand
GGTAGAACGGCTTAATAAAAATCTAAAACCGATGTAAGATAAATTTCAATTTATCTTCTGAATTAAAAAAGTATAGGCGCACTATACTTCGAAAACGAAGTTTAGTGCGCTATTTGTTTGCCTACGAAAATCTCTAAGACAGACATCCTTTCGCCCGCGTTTTCTTTATTTATTTTTACTTAAAAATTTTTCGTGCAAGTTAGCGTTAAAGATTCTATTCAAATCTTCCAAACTACCCTCAACCAAGCTGCTTTTAGGCAAAACGTGGCATTGAGAAGCGGACAAATACAGCATATAATGCGTAGGAGTAGATATTACTTTGTTAAAATAACTGTATTTAGCGACTGTAATAGCCTTGTAATCTTCGCCTTTTTCTTGTTTAATGCTAAACTTTTCTTCGTCGAAAACGTACGTTTCAACTGTATCTTCACTTAAAATGGACATTGTTTTGTTCAGCTTTTTTTGCATCAAAAAAGTAAGACCTATGCACGCGGGAGTAAACGCAACGCCTACGGCAATCATTACTATTCCGAAAATAAGGTCGGGTTCGTCGCCTATCAAATTAAGCGTTCCGAGCAAAACGAAGAGTAAAGTGAACAGTAAATACAACCACCATATTTTTTTCATAGTAAACGAATTTAATTGCTTCGTTGCGTCAGAATTAAATTTGGTTTCGAATTTAATCATAATTTTACTCCTTGATAGTTATAAGAATTTTAAAACCGCTTGCACGTCGCGCATATCGCACTTCCCTGCAAAATTCGCTTTAAAATGCTTCATTACCGACGGCACGGATTTATCGTCCAACTTTAAAATTTCCGTTTTGATTTCTTGTTGCGACATCATTTTCGGCAAAAACGCGGATACGAATTCCATTTGAGCGGAAAGCGTTTTTACGTTATCGCTTCTTCCAGCTTTTTCGAATGCGTCTTTTTCCTCGGCAAGCTCCTTTAAAGTTTTTTGAAGAACGGCCGTTACGTCCGCATCGGTAAGTTCGGCGTTTTGAGCGCGCTTTTCGATTTCGGCAAGTTTTACTTTATTTAATATTACCGACAAAATCGACCGCGCGACAGTATCGTGATTTTTTAAAGCGTTAACGTTCGCTTCCTTTAACCGTTGATAAATCATTTTTTTATTACCTCCTAAAACAATTTGTCGTAATAAACAACGACGCGGGCGACCTCAAATGAACGCCCGACGTCAATTTCGATGTTATTTAAGCCTTGGATACGTCCACCACGTAACTTAAGTTGTCGATATTAAGAAGCATATCGGCCAAAACGTTTTTGTCGATGTTAATGCGTTCTTCGAACACAATCCATCTGCCGTCAGACACGTCGGTATTGGGAACGCTCAAAATCAAACTAACGTATACGGCGGTTTTAACGTCATGCGGAAGATTATCGTACGAAAGCTTGATTCCTCCGTCTTTTATCACAACGTTATAGCCTTCCTCTGTCAAAGTATAATTGCCGTTTGTAAAAGCGTTTAAATACTGCGTTGCCGCGGCAAGCGTGGCGCCAACTTTATCGCGTATAAGTAAACCTATCAAATCGTTGTGGTCTAACGTTACGCGCAAGTTTGACAGCGTGCGAGCTTCGGCTGCGGCGGCGGTAACTTTCATACGCGCGGTGCTTGCCGAAACGTAGTTGTCCAGTTGAACTTTCCGCTGTTCTTCAAGCTCTTGACGGCGTTTCGTAAGAGTCGCAAGGAGTTGTTCTTTTTGAGCGATTTCCTCGTCGGAAACCGTTTCCTGAGGACGGTCTTTCAAAAGTACGTACAAGTTTTCTATTTTTTCCGCCAGCGTATTGCGCGTAGCGTCGAATTCCGCTATCGCTTTGCGCAATTCGTCGAAATTGCCCTCGATATCTTTTTCGGAAACCTTGTCTATATCCAAACCTTTTAAATTAAATTCGAATTGTAATTCTTGATGCAGTTCGTCGTACTCTTTGCTTTTAGACTCGTACAGCCATTGCATTTTTTCCATTTCCAAACGTTTTTTGAACACTTCTTTTTCGGTGTTCTGTTTGGAATCCAACAACATTTGACGCTCGCTTTCAACGTCGCCCAAATCGTATTTGAAGTTTGCAAGCGCTTGTTCTATATCGTCGCTGCCGGCGTATTTTTTAGCTTTTTCGGTAGATTCGGCGATTTGATTTTCGTTTACTTTTATCGTTTTGGTTATTTCCACTATGGCGCCGCGCACGTCGTCGAGTTTGGAGTCGATGCTTTCAAGCTGACGCGAAACCGCTTTGTACTGCTCGTAACCGGCGGTAAGTCTTTCGCCTATATCGGTAAGTTCTTCCTTAACCTTGTCGTTGGTACTTACAAGAGAATCGACGGAAGTTTGAGAACTGTCAAGCTGCTGCTGAGTTTCCTTTAAGTACTTTAAACGCGATTTTAACGCCGACAATTTGGCGCGCAAAGCTTCGGTGGAACGTTTAAGCTCCGCAAGTTCGGCTTCGCATCTTACGGCGTCTTGCTGCACGTTAAGCAAATATTTCGTGCCTCCGTCGGTGTTTAAAGCCTTTAAATAGTTAAAGACAGTTTCGTTGCTGTTTTGAGATATAATTTCGTTGTAACGGTTGTTAATATTCGATTTTTCCCGCTGCAGCGTTTCCATTTCGGCGCTGTTTATTTCCATATGCCGTTTAATTTCTTTTATCGAGCCTTCGAGCTGATAGGCGCGCTCGATAAGCAGTTCTCTGTCCATAGTACGCGCGGAAATTTCCTGTTCAAGAGCTTCGACTTCCTGGTCTTGAAAATTAGCGGTTACGGCGAACACTCCCGAAGCGTCGTCGCTGAAAACTTTTTGGCTGTTTAAAAATACTTCCCGCTTAAACTCTTCCTGCTTGCGCAGCATCATTTTGGTATGCTCTGCCTGCAGTTTGCTTTTGGATTGTTCTATTTGAATTATTCTGAATTTGTAATCTTCTAAAGCTCTGTCGAGATTGCGGGACTTTTCCTGCAAAGATTGATTTATCGTTTCGAGTTTAGAATACTTAGCGTCCAAAACTTGCAAAATCGTATCTTTCGCTTTCATAGGAGTTACTGCAACGTCGATTTCCGCAACGGAACGGAAACGCTTCATTTGCACCACAAGGTTGCTTTCTTTTTCGGCGATTTGACTTTCCTTAACTGCTATTTCGCTTTGCAGTTTATCGATTTGCGCTTCAACTTCGTCTATCTTTACGTCAACGCGTACGGTTTCAAGCAATTCGCCGACGGATTTTGCGGGAACGTCGAAAGCGTCGAGATTTTCTTTGACTTCCGTAATGGACTTTTCGAGTTCGTCCATTTTATTGGCGTACATAACTTTTTCGGCGGATAACCGCTGTTGTTTTTCGTTGAGTTCCAAAAGAGATTCGTTAAGCTGTTTGTTTTTTTCGTACAGCGACGAAACGTACGACATTTCGTTATTGATAGATTCGACGCGGTTGCGCTTATCCTGAGATAAGGCGTACTGACGCTGTTTTTCCTCGAGCTGCTGATTTATACTGACAAGTTCGTTTTCCTGCCACTCGAGTTCCGTGGTAATCGCGTAACGCTTTTTTTCGTATTCTGCGCGCTGTTCTTCGACTGCTTTTAACGTTTTAACCTTAGGGATAAGGTTTTCTATTTCGTCGTGCAGTTTTACTTTTTGACGGGCGTCGTCTATTTCCGCCTGACGAGAAGTCAAAAGCGTGTATTTCTTTTGAGTGGTTTCCAGTTCGCGGGCTATGTCTCCGCGCAAACTCTCGGAAGTTTTACGGGCTTTCAAATCGCTGAGTTCGGTAGTAGCCGCGGTTATTTCGCCGAATAGCGCGTTTAACTCGCCGTTTATCGCGTCTAACTGTTCGGGAGAGGTTTTTTTGTAGTTGCTTGCGTATTCGCGCACTTTACGCAGCGCGTTTTGTTTTAATTCGCGCGCTTGTTCGGACGATTTCACTACGCTGTCCTGAACGTCGGCAAGAAGTCTGATTTGGTCGAAAATTTTTAAATCTCCGTGAAATTCCTCGATTGATTTGTTGTTAACGTAATCGATTTTAAGCATGTCGGCAAGCTGCTCGTCGATAAGTTCCTCTACGTATTCGATAGCTCTTGTCCGCGCTACTACTTGCCAATGTCCGTCCTCTTTCTTTTTAAGAACGCTGCGGTTAGTGCCGTCTTCGTTATGCAAACGTCCCAAAGAAAATTCTTCGTCGTTAACCAAAAACTCGACTTCTACGTCTTTTACGCAATCGACGTCCTCACGGAAACAAAACTCCAAATAATTGTTAAGTTTGCCTCCGCGGGTAGTTACGAGCCTTTTGCCCTCGGTAGCCGTGCCGAACGTGTATACTTGTTTCTCGTTGGTTTCAACGTTGGTAGCAACTACTTTGCTTATTTTCATACCGTACCTCTTTAATTTAACTAAATTTTGCAAATTTGTTGATAAGGCGAACAATTTGTGCTAAAATAAAATAGCTCGGTCGTTCAAAACGACAATCCGCATATTTTACACTACGCTTATAAAATAGTATAACTCATAATAAGAAAATAATCAATACTTTATCGACAAAAGAGGGAATTTATGGCGTTTTGCGACAAAGAAAAACAACTTATATACGACGGATACACTTGCATCGACAACAAGTTTTTTTTGAACTATCTTGCCGACGCTCCCGAAATGTGCGTGAAGGTGTATTTACTCGGTTTGGCTTTGTCGAACAGCGCAGGAAGCGATAACTCCTGCGAAACGATAGCGCAAAAACTGGATATCGACTGCGACGACGTTATAGCGTCTTTTCAGTATTGGGAAGAACTGGGACTCGTGCATATTATAAACGACGCTCCTCAAAAAGTCGTATACTTCACGATAAGAGATTCCGTAAGCTCTCTCAAAAAAATCAATCCGCGCAAATACGCAAAATTCTCGAAAGAAGTACAGGCTCTTATCGAAGGGCGGATGGTAACGACTACCGAATTTAACGAATATTATTTATTTTTGGAAAACACCACTTTCGAACCGGAAGCGCTGCTTGCAGTTATAAAATACTGTGTGGCGCTCAAAGGCAGCGATATAAAATATCCGTATATCTTGACGGTTGCAAACAACGAGCTTAGAAAGGGCAACACCTCTCTCGCGGTCGTGGCGGAACGGCTTAACTGTCAGCAAAAATACGACGAAGACTTAAAACTCGTATTTAAAGCCCTGAACGTTACGCGCAAGTTCGAACACTTTGACCGCGAAAACTACGACAAATGGACGCGCGAACTGGGCTTTACCCAAGACGTTATCGTGAACGTGGCAAAAAAATGCAAAACGGGCGGAATGTCCAAATTGGACGCGTTACTGTGCGAATACTATAAGCGCGGCGCAAATTCGCTAAAAGAAATAGAAAACTACGAGGAGCAGAAAAACCGTCTTTACACCCTCGCGAAAGAAATAAACAAAACCGTCGGAGTATACTACCAAAGTTTAGATATGGTTGTAGACGAATACGTAACGAACTGGCTGCGCAAAGGCTTCGACGACGAAACGCTGATTGCCGTTGCGAAATACTGCTTTAAAAGCGGCATACGCACTTTAAACGGATTGGCATCGGTTATAGACAAACTTCATAAAAAAGGCGTTACGACCCTTGCGACGCTGGATACCTATTTGGCAGAGATAGCTCAAAAAGACGAACTTGTAAAAACCGTCCTCAACAAATGCGGATTGGACAGAAAAGTCAATTCCAACGACAGACTGCTGTACAAAACCTGGACTGAAAAGTGGTTTATGCCGCAAGATGTTATAGAATTCGTTGCGGAAAAAGCCGCCGGAACCAACGCTCCTCTTTCTTACGTCAACCGCATTTTATCGGATTACAAACAAAACGGCGTAACAACACTTATACAAGCGAAACAATTTAAAACCAAACAAGCTCAATCTTCCGCCGCGGCAACCAAAGCACTCATAGGCGGCAGAGAAATAGAAAGACGCAGTTACACGGACGAAGAAATCAACGCTTTGTTTACCGCGCTCGATGAAACGGAGGACTAATGAACAGACGGCAGCTTCTTATTACGGCTCAAAGTATTATCGAAAAATACAAATACGACGCGGAACGGCAATGCGACCGAACGATTGAATTTTTACGCGAACATTCCGAATGGAACGAATGCGAAAAATCTTTACGCCTAGCTCAAGTCGAGTACGCTTCGAATAAAACCTCTGAATTAAAACGAAAAATCGACATGCTGAAAATATCGCGTCTGCAGTTACTGAAAAAATACGGTATGACGGAAGAATCGCTGCGCCCGAACTATCACTGCCGTTTTTGCGAAGATACGGGATACGTAAATAACGCGATATGCGGTTGTTTACAAAACGAAATATGCAAATTACTAAGCTCTGAAAGTAACGTAACCGACGCCTCTCGGACGTTTGAAAACTCGACGGAAACCAATCCTCACAATGAAGCGGTATACAAAAAAGCGCGCGAAATAACGCTAAACGGCGACAAAAATATGCTTGTCGTAGGCAATACGGGTTCGGGAAAAACTTACTTGGTTACCGCGTGCGCTAATCTTGGAATTTCACTTGGAAAAAGCGCGCTGTTTTTGACGGCGTATTCTTTAAATTCGATGCTGCTTGAAGCGCACTTGTCCGACGCGCGAACGTGCCAGTCCGTATTGGATACGTTAACCGACGTCGAACTGCTTGTAATAGACGACCTGGGCACGGAGATAGTTTACAAAAACGTAACGGCGGAATATTTGTTTGCGGTATTAAACGAACGTATAGCGCGACGCAAGCAAACGCTCGTAAGCACAAACCTTTCTCTGCAAGATATCCGCGACAGATACGACGAACGCATTTTTTCGCGTCTGGTAGACCAAAATACCACTTTCGTCGCAAAACTCGAAGGCAAAGACAAACGATTCAATAAAAAATAAACTCTTGACGGCTAAAATTATTTAGCCGCTTTTCGTTTTGATACGCGCAAAAGAGGTACAAACTGACAGTCTATAAAGTTCGCTATTGCGTAACGTCTGATAAACGCTGTTGACGCCAAGCTCAATACCAATATTAAATATGCTCAAATTTTATCCGTTATCTTTTTTGTTTGTTAAAAATTTCGGTTTGTCTGTTTTGCCCGACCTGAAATTTGAAAAGATATCTAATTACGAATCGAAAATTTTAAATAAAAATTACAAAAAAATACTTTTTCCTCTTGAAATTATATCTTCGGTATGCTATAATGTCGCAGACATAGGACAAAAATGTAAAAATGCCCGCAGTACGTATGAATATACGGCATTGTTGGCATAATTTTTTTGAGGTGCAACCGATGAACTACTTGCTGGCATTCGAAGGCGGATTCGAACTGTTTAAAGGATTTTCGTGGCAAAACGAACTGATTTATCTATTTAGAATAGTTATAGCGGGTTTGCTGGGTTTGATAATAGGAATTGAACGTTCTCACCGACAAAAAGAGGCAGGCATGGGAACTCACTTTACAGTGGGTTTGGCTTCGGCGCTGTTTACGGTGATTTCCATCAAAATCGGAGAAATAGCAGACGGCGACGGAGCGCGCATTGCGGCGCAAGTCGTTACGGGAATTGGTTTTCTCGGAGCGGGAATCATTTTCTTTCGCAGAGAAAGTTTGCACGGTTTAACTACTGCGGCTATCATATGGGCTACGTCCGCTATCGGTATGGCTTGCGGAGCGGGTCTTTATATTGTTGCAAGCTGCGGAACGCTGTTGATAGTAGTAATACAAATCATTTTACATACGCCTCGGTTCAAACGCCACGGGCAACGGCTTTTATTAGTGCGTTTTTATCACTCGAACGAACTGCAAAAGACGCTTCAGATTTATTTCGGTATTACACAATTTCACAGATACAAAATTACCCGTGCCGACGAACGATTGATTGTCGAAGCCGTTATACGTCCAAATCAAAACTATAACGCCGAAAAAATAAACAATTTTATCGAGGGAAACGACGCGATGATTTCCATAGAACGTTTGGAAGATTTGTAATCCGCGAAACATTTTAAATGTAAATTCCATAACAATAACGCTTCTTGCCGAAGCGTTATTTCTTTTTAATTAAAAAAACAACGCGCCACATACTCAATACAAAATTCAGAGTCTTTTTTCGAAACTTTTTTCTTAATATTCTTCAGTTAAATTTAACGTCCATCGTCAAATCTAATTGACTGGACGGAATTAAAGATTATGACGTTACATTTTTCTGCGCGCCCCACCGCTATTAAGTGAATTATTTCAATGCGGAAACAAACGAAAAGGTATAAAATTGTGCAAAAAAACAGTTGACAACGCATACTATGTAATGTATAGTATTAGACAAAGCGGGGTATTGAATATGGATATTCAACTGAAAAAAGGAATATTGGACGTATGCGTACTCTACGCATTAAGCAAAGGAGAAAGCTACGGTTATAAAATAATCAACGATTTGGAAGGCATAATCGAAATTTCAGAAAGCACGCTGTATCCTATACTTAAACGCCTTGAAACGGGAGGATACGTAACTACCAGAACAGCCGAATACAGCGGAAGACTTCGCCGTTACTACAAAATAACGAATTTAGGTTTAAAAAAGTTTTTAGCGGGAAGAAACGATTTATTGGAAATTAACACTATTTACAAGAAGATATTTGGAGGACGGATATGACATATAACGAGTGGCGCGACGAACTTAAAAATAATCTTTTGTGCGTGTCCGAAAACGAAAGAAGGCGCGTTCTTGACTACTACGCCGAAGCGTACGCAGACAGACGCGACGCAGGTTTTACCGAACGAGAAATCATAGACGATTTCGGAGCTCCGTACGACGCGGCTCAACGCATACTATACGACGGCTTCGACGACGGCCGAACGGAACGCGATTCTTACGCAGCGGAACGCGATGAAAAACCGAGCAGAAGAGAACTTAGACGCGAAGAACGCGAAAGAAAACGTGAGGAACGGGAACGCAGAACATCAAACGAAGATAGAAATTATTACTCGGACGACAGCCGCGATTACGTCGGGCATCAGCCTCCCGTAAAAGAAAAAACCGTAAAAAAATCCGACTATACTTGGGTATTCGTACTTTTATGCGTAGTATTCGCCATACCGCTGTTCGGTCTTATCATGGCGATGGTAGGCGTTACAATAAGCTTGTGCGTAGCCCCGTTCGGCGTACTTATACAGGGAATAGGGACATGCATAGTAGGAATAAAAGAGATTTTTTCTAACGTCATAAGCGGTTTGTTTACTTTAGGCGGAGGCATTATAGAAATAGGAATCTCCGTAATTTTGATTCCTCTTTGCATAAAACTGGTAAAACTGATGTGGGGCTTATTTAAAAAGCTGTTTAGATGGCTTAAAGGATTGTTTAGCGGAAAGGAGCGAGCTTAAATGAAAGGATTGGGAAAAGCAATCGGCGCCGGTATTGCAGTGATACTTGTAGGAGTGATAGTATTGATTGTAGCGCTGGGTTTGAACGATTGGAAATTTGAATCTATGACAAAATATGAAATGAAAAACTACGAAAGTAGCGAAGAGATAACGACGATAAAACTCGATTTTGCAATAGGCACTATCAAAACGGAATTTTACGACGGAGATAAAATAAAAATAGACTATCCCGAAAACGATTATCTAACCACAACCATTACGGAAGAAAACGGCATATTAACCGCATCGACCAACAGAAACAAACGCTGGTGGATGAATTTCGGTATTTTTCTTAAAAAACTTCCCACCACCGTTATTTCCATACCGCGCAATTCGAGTATCAGTCTCGACTTCGAAATAAACGCCGGTACTGTTAACGTTGCCGACGGAAATTACGAGTCCGTAAAACTAATGCTTAATGCCGGCACGGTAACACTCGGAGATATTACTTGTACTAATTTACAATGCAACGTTAATGCCGGAACGTTTAACGTAAAAGGCGTAATTTGCGAAAAAGTTAAGTGCGATTTGAATGCCGGAACGGTTAATCTTTCAAACGTATTATGCGACGACATAAAAGTGGACGTATCCGCAGGAACCGCGAACATACAAGTTAAAGGAGAAAAAGCCGCTTATAACATTACTGCCAGCGTTTCCGCCGGAAGTTGCAACGTAAAAAATCAACACGGTTCAGACGCCAATAAAAATATCGACGTAGACGTCAGTGCTGGCACTGTAAATATCAAATTTAATTGAATAAATAAATTAAAAACAAATATTTTTATCGAATTCGCCACACAGAATGTGTAGCGAATTCGTTTTTTAATATATTTCATGTACGTTTAATCTTTTTTACATAACGTAGTTAATAAAAATAATTTATAATCAATTCCTCATTAGGCTGAATTAGTCGGCTGGGACAGAATCGAACCGTTCTAAATAGTAATTTTACAAACACGAGCAATCACACGACGCCACATGAAACGGCACATAAATGGCACACAAAAATGAAAATGTGCCACAAAATATTCGGTGGTTTGTTATCCCTGTTTTTTGCCCGAATTTACAGCAAAAATGCAAGAAAAAACCGCCCAAAGGACGGTTTGTGGAGCTGATGACGGGGCTCGGACCCGTGACCTCCGCCTTACCAAGGCGGTGCGCTACCTACTGTGCCACATCAGCATAGTATCAAATTTGGCAAAAAACGCACGACTTTGACTGTATTTTGGTTGCTACTGATACGAACAAAAGACATTGACCGTGCACTTAAAAAGGATGTTCACCACCTGTACCGTATCGGCATATGGCTTCCATTTGCTCATAGTAGCCTATATATTATATATTGTTTATCTGCTAATGTCAATAATTTTTAGTAATATCTCAATAGTTAAAGAGAAGAATTATAAAAGGGCTGACATATGCCGCCCACTTATCTTTCTGTCAGTTATAAGATATTTTGCCCAGCCCATAATACCTTGCTGAATGGTATGTCCCCACTCATGACGAATATCATCGGCATTGTTACTGCCGTATAACCATATACCCATAAAACTTCCAGATCGACCTTTATCTTTATCAATCCAAACAGTTGGTACGCCCTTATAGAATGAAATTTTATTGGCTTTTATGACAATATTTTCGTTGCCATTAAACGGGTTCCAATTTATTGCTTCCATATCCGCATTGATTTGGCTGTCGAAAACTGACCCAACAACAAACCCGCCATACATAATCATTGCCGTTCCCAAATGCATAAAGCCGCCACTAACGACTGGTATAGGCGCAAGACTCAATCCAAAGCTGGTAACACCAACCCCAACAAGAGTTAATAATGCCCCGCCAATAACTTTGCCTATATTTCCCCAATTCCACGAGAAAGGATTCCACCAAACGTTGCCTTCGGGGTCAATTCCCATCACGGGATTATTTCCACAATAAGCGTATAGATTGAGTCCGCCTATTGTTTCGGGGTCGAGATATTCTATGCTGTCGGCAGAGATAAAGCGTCCGAGTTCTGGATCGTAGTAACGGGTTTGCAAGTAATACAAGCCTGTTTCTTCGTCAAAGTAGTAACTGCGGTAGCGGAACGGGTTGAGTTCGGCAATGCCGTCTTTATGTATAACGGGTATTGTCCTTGCGGAGACCATTTACTCCAAACCATACCGAATTGATACGGCTTGTTGCGTGGTCGCCGTATTTGGCGTAGTAGATATCTTTTACAAGATTGTCTGTTAAAGATATTTCTTTTGTTCTGCCAAGTCCGTCGTAGGCAAAGTTCTGCTCTACGCCGAACGGTAAGCTGACTTTACTGTTACGCTTGTCGGGAGTGTTGTCCGTTTCGTAAGTATACTTTAACTCTTGCTCGGCAAGCTTATACGCTGTGCTTGCTACTTCGCCGTCGGCAGTATATGCGTTTTGCTTGGTTAAAGCGTATTCGCCGCTGCGGGCTTCGCTAATTACTTTGCAGCTGAATTTTGTGTATATAATATTATATCTGCTTTCGATTGTTCTGTCAATAGTAACATTAGAGACGAATAACGTTCTAAAGAGTAACTACACGCAGATGTAGCGTAAATTGAATCAATTGGCGGGAAACTGTTGTCGAATTTAAGATAAACTATGCTTGGCAATATTTAAAAAAACAATAAGACTGTTGCTATAAAAACGAACGCAACAGTCTTATTGATATCGTAAATTCAAATAATACTTGAGAACCGTCTCTTTGCATCAAGATTTCTTGAATTGAAAAAATATTTACTCAACTCGTTTCTAACAACATTTGCAACAAATTACTTTATTATAGTTATAGACAATATAATGATTCCCAGCGTGATTATCAAAAAATCTATAATGCTCGTAATTTTGTCCAAGGCAATCTGGCAATATATCCAAAATAACTCCACAGTCCATTTGGATATGCAAATCCGCAACTGGCGTAATATTAATACTGCCAACTGTACTGTTTAACAACTCCTGATTCACATTTTTTAGGTTTTCTTGCAATAGAGTATCACTCTTCTCTACGTTCAATGGGGCAAGATTTTTTTGAAAAAATTCATCTGAAGAGGTTAACATAATGTTATTTTGTTTTCTTACCCTGACAAAACACCCTACACTCAAAGTATATTGGGTTGCTTCATTCAAAAAATTGATAACCATTATATTGTTCTCTAACACGCCTTTTGTTGGCTGAAAAATAATATTTTTAAAATGCGTGCCGATTAATTTATTTAATATAATATCTAAATCTGCAATATTTAACTTGTTGTTTTTCATGTAATTACACCTTTATTTAAATAACTTTGGAAATAACTTCTTCATTAAATCTAAAATTTATTCTTTTATAGAAATATCCATTACTTTAATTTTATCCCACAGTAATTGTTGTCCTAAAATATAAAAATCAACAGCAATGCTTTTTTTACCAATATATACTCTATATCCACCAATTTTTATATGTTTAACTGCAGTTATTTCTTGATACTTATATGTTGTTTTTTTACCAAACATATTCTTAAATGTAAAGGAATCTTCTTGCATTGTGATTCGCCAATTCAAAGCATATAAGACAATCCATACACCTAGGCATGACATAAGAAAATATCCAATGGACCATGCTACATTTTCTTCGTTGAATGCAAAAACATATATACAGACAATTACAACATAACAAGCTATTGCCTCCACTAAACCAATTGCCAAAACTAATTTGGGCACCTTAAGAATATTGTCGTGATGTTTTTCTTCCGCCTTCTGCCTTAAATTCGCACCTATATAACCAATAATCCACGAAACACTAATTATTGTTAAACAAGATATGACAATCCTTATTATTTCCATTGCCTTCTCCTTAAGACTCAAATAATTTTCCTAAACCTTTTGACGCGAAATGTCCTGTTAGAATACTCGAAATAAACCTAACTACTCCTATTATGGTATTTCGTTTTAACAGCGTCTGTTTTGCAGTATACATAGAAATCTTTTTGGGTGAAACCGCTGTTTTTAATACTGAATTGAAATATTTCGTTTTAGACATAACTTCTTTAGCATTAATGCCAGAACCAGAAATCGCACCTCCTATCATTCCTAATCCAATAGAAAGCAATAATTTACCGCCATCGATGCCTTCGCCATCAATTACGTCTTCACCAATACTTGCCACTCCGCTGATAAATCCGCCAAAAGCCACCGAACCCCAGAAACCAATTTCTGTAACTGCAACAGCCCCGCTAATTGCGCCAACAAAACCACCTAAAAACATTTTTCCAACATCTACGGTACCCGTGAAAATTGCTTGTGTTATCGCAGAACCCGCCATTCCCATTGCAAAACCAACTCCGGCACCGATCAATACTGGCGCAGCAGTACCTACTGTTGCAATACAAACAGCAACTGTAATGGCTAGAACTACTGCGGCAACGGCAATAGTTCCCAACGTTCGCCAAAACTTATCCCAATCGAATGTTCCATTAGGATCATAACCGATTACAGGATTATTACCACAGTAAACATAAAGATTCAGTCCGCCGAGTGTTTCGGGGTCAAGATATTCTATGCTGTCGGCTGAGATGAATCTACCGAGTTCGGGGTCGTAGTAACGGGATTGTAGGTAATACAAACCTGTTTCTTCGTCAAAGTAGTAACTGCGGTAGCGGAACGGGTTGAGAGTAGCTATTCTGTCGGTATCTTGCAATACCTGTATATTACCCCAAGCGTCATAGACGTATTCTACAACAAGAGTTAAAGACTTATCTTCTTCCTGCTTATAGATATGCGTTACGTCCCCTTGTACGTTCTTGCGGTATGGGTATGTGTTACCTATAAATCCTGCCACACCGTCTACGCAGTAGAAATATGTTAACCGCTTTGCACAGCGCTGTTCGACAATTAGGTAAAGCCGTCGTAGATGTACCTTGTAAGTATACCGTTATGCAACTTACTTGTGCGTACTACATTTACGTCGTAGGGGAAGATATAAATTTATATTACGCTTCTGTAACAGACGCTTGACACAGCCGTAATCTTACACCGCAAACGTAATAGTTATCGTTGCCGATTGAGCGGATACGTCGGTTATAGATATATCGAAATTGAGCGTTTTGCCGTCGTTTCTCATATACTGCTGAAATACTTTGCTAAAAGTATCGCCGGTCTGCCACAAATCGCTTTCCGAAGCCCAACTGCCGGAAACACTTGAACTTGTTTCCCCGTCCGCTTCTATCAGTTTAATTAGCGGAATATTGCTGTTTGAGTTATTACAATCGGTAAACGAGCCGTAACTGTTATTATACGGATCTTTAGCCCATGACGTTACATGATAAATTCTTACCCCGTACTCTGCTCCGCCATACAAAATAGTGTTGGTTTGGGACGCGCCCATAGCGTTAACTCCCTGCGCGGAATATAAGTCAATCAGCAGATACTCGCAGAAGTATGTATTGTCAAAGTTCAGCGGAATAAGTATTGCGTATCCTTCCGCTTGCGAACTTTTAATTGTAACGGTTTGCGTTGAAGTAATAATTGTCGGATCGAGCCAACCAAGCATTATCTTAGAGTATACACCGTGGTCGCCTACGTTGTAGTCCATCATATCCGCTCCGCCAAGACCCTGGTTGCCTCCTTGCGACGTTTCGTAATCGTAATAATCGTCAAGCCCCAGCAAATGTCCCGTTTCATGAATGTAGGTTTCCGCGTTAATTTTCATTCCGGGTTTTTGGTTAAGACCTTCCGTCATAAAGTCGAAACCTGCAAACAGATAGTAGAACGCGTCAAGTCCGCCGTATTGCGTTTCGCCGCCATACCACGTTACATACGCCCAGAAAAAGGCTGCGCTATCATAATCGACGTTTTCAGAGTAAATCAAATACACCGCGTCAATACAACCGTCGTTGTTTATGTCGTATTTAGATAAATCAATACCTTGCTCTACGCACCAAGCAAGCGCTTGTTCGAGAATTAACGCCGAGCCGTCTTTTTCTTGGGTAGTTCCGTCAGAATACTCAAACGTTCCCTTGTAATTGGAATAATAAGACGCCGTACTGCTTGCTTGAAAAACAGGCTGAATGTCAAAAGTAAGGTTGAGCTTTCCGTAAGAAGACTTTTGATAAAACGTTTTGACGCTTTCCCAACCGGTTTCTGTTGAAGTTCCGTTAAACGCTACGTTAAGATTATTAAGCTGAGTTTGCGTAATCGTATCCCCTTTGAACTGAACGGGAATTACCAACGCGTTATACGTGCCTGTTGACGGCAAACCTATTGCATTTTCGACGCTTAACAACTTATCCTGCAAATTAGAGTTGTCGAAAGTGTCGGCATTATACACTTGATTTTCCATTACCCCTTTAGGCTCAGTCGGAAGCGGATCTCCGTCTCCGCCGCCACTCGAACCGCCTTCTGTCGCTTCGGGAAGGGTAACTGTTATTTGTCCGTACTTAGAAAACTCAAACGTCATTGTGTAATCGTCGTTCATAATGCCGACAAGTTTCGTTATTTTTCCGTTCGCAATATAAACGTTAAACGTTTTCCAAGTATAGTTTATGTATTCTCCCAAAACGTCGTTTCCTGCTTCGTTTGGTTTTTCAGCGGCATAGTATCCGTTCGACTCAACAAAAGAAAATTTACCTATAAGCGTTAAATCCACTATACTCATATAAGCGTACGCTTCGGAAAATTCGTCCGATTCTTCGCTGTATTTTGTATACGTACCGTCGCCGTTATCGAGATAGTAATAATACGTACCGGATAGTTCAAGATAGTCCGTATACGTTTTGCCGTCGTCGCCCGTATATTTATACGAAATTTTATCGCCGCAATACTCGTATAACTCGTTACCGTCGTCTGTCGTCAACGAAACGGCAAAGTTCCACGAGGAAATATCGGTATATTGATTAAACACTGCGCTTAAATCTACAGGCGACGGATTAGGTTCGACTTGTCCGTTAGCCGTCCAATGCGCGTACAAAGACAAATTTTGAGAAACCGACGTATTTGCCGACCATTTTATTCCTCCGCTAACTTGAGTATACCATCCGTCAAACGTATATCCGCTGCGAGTAGGATTGCTTAAATTAACCGTCGCACCCTTATCGATAGTTACCGTTTTATTGTCGGTTAAACCGTCGTTATAGACGAAAGTTACGGTAACTTTTTCCGTCGCGCTTGAGTTGTCGTTCCATTTTGCGTACAAATTAACGCGGCCTTCAAGATTTTCGGTTGAAAACGGTTTTTCAAAATTTTCGTCGAAATACCAACCGCCGAAAGTTTTATCGCCGTAAGTAAAATGCGGCAAAACGGTTTCCGACGTATAATGAATTACTCTGTTAGGCTCCCCGTTATTGGGATGAAGCACCAGTATTACGTCCGCTTTTTGACACGCAACAAACAATATACCCGTCAAAGACATCACGGCAACTAAAAGTATTGCAATAAATTTTTTCATAATTCCTCCATATCGATTATAATTTTAAGTCCATATTGTAAAATAGTCAACATTATTTTTTTTTATAATTATATAAATTACACCGCATTTAATATAACGCGCGGCAAAACCGCATTATTGCAGACAGTGAAAATTTACGTATTGAAAATTACAGCTGATTATGTTATAATGCAATAACAATATACAATCAACATAATCCGTCGGCTTTTATGTGCCTAAAAGAACGTCTAACCGAATTTTGCTGAAGTTTATTCGTGAATATTACAACGCAAAAAAATAATAATTTGAAACCGACGGAAATTTTTTCCCGAAATATCGAAACAAATTGAATATCTAGTAGTTTTGAATACGATTTCAAACAAAAAAAACAATCACAAAAACATACAATCGGGAGAACAATATGACTAAAAGAAAAATTATAGCCGTTTCCATACCGGCCGCTATAATTGCGGCAATTTTGCTAAGCGTTTGCATTATAGCTATAGTAGCAAACAGCAAAAACGACAGGACGGAACCTGTTGAACAGCTGTCCTATTGGCAAAGTATGATAAAGGACGACGCGCTGTTAAAGAAAATGGTTATCCCAGGCGCGCACGACGCGGGAACAAAGGGATTGCCCTACTTTGCAGCGACGCAGGACAGAGATATTGCCGACCTGCTTGCCTGCGGCACAAGATATCTGGACCTGCGCGTATCCCACGCAGACGGTAAGTATCTTATTTATCACGGACCGAGCAAGGGCGTAACTCTCGACAGCGTATTGGACGCAGTTAAAACGTTTATTAGCGCTAATCCGACGGAAACGGTAATACTGGACTTCCAGCATTTCGACGGCGAAGCCCAACAGGGTACGATAGCTAGGGTAGAAGAAAAGTTAGACGGACTGCTGCTCACAAACGACACAGACAAAACGGACGTTGAATTTATCGACGAATTGACGGTTGGTCGTTCGCGCGGAAAATGCCTTATTGTGTGGGGACGCGAAACGGAAGAAATACTTGCAAAGAAATACGTCTTCAAGCGCAATAACGACGACGGAACGCGAACGGACAGCGTGATACAATCCTACTATAAAACGTCGTACAACACAAAAAGTTCCAAACAATATATCAACACGGTATTGCCGCAGTATATAGAAAAATACAAGGAGATTGACAGCGGACTGTTCGTTCTGCAGGGACAATTGACGGACGGAATGTACGTACGCGGACCCAAGTTCCGCGAAGCGACGCATACGGACAATATGAACAAATACGTACGGCGTCTCAACGGCAGCGTAGATTTCGACAAGATAAATATTATTATGCGCGACTTCGTAACCCCGTACAAAAACTGCTGCGCTATCCGACTGAACTTTCCCAAAAGCAACGTCAAAACGGACAGTCATAAGGATTTTTTACAAATGCTTAAAGACGTTAATCCCGAATTGATGCAATACGGTTGAACATAAGATACTCCTATTAACAATATCACGCCGTATTGCTGTATTTGCTTCTTGACACATTAACGCAAAACCCGACAAACGACGGAATACGAACAAATGATTAACGGCATTCTCAGCCGCAAATAATCTGCGCCTCCGTTCAACAGCCGTCTTTTGTTGACACTGCATTGACATTGTGCTAAAATTTGCGCATAAATGAAAAGTAAAGTTAACATTAAAATCACCGTATGGCAATTACTTGCGTTGGGATATATTACCGTCATCGCCCTCGGCAGCGTTTTGCTGATATTGCCGTGCGCTACCAAAACGGGAACTACGTCTTATTTGGACGCCCTATTTACCGCCACTTCCGCCACATGCGTTACGGGGCTTGCCGTACACAATACTTCGACGCATTGGTCTTTGTTCGGACAAATCGTAATTCTCCTGCTCATTCAAGTGGGGGGATTGGGCTTTATGACATTTGTTACCGCCGTATTTTACGTTTTTAAAAAAAATATAGGAATATACGGACGAAAAGCGCTGATGGCGACGGCCGGCATCGATAAAAAATATTTAGGTTTGGGTAAACTTGTAAAGCGTATAACGCTTGGAACGCTGTTGTTTGAAGGCATCGGCGCGTTTGTTCTAAGTTTTCGCTTCATACGCGATTTCGGATGGGGAAAAGGCATTTATTACTCGGTATGGCATTCTGTTTCTGCTTTTTGCAACGCCGGGTTCGACCTTATAAGCGCTGACAGAGAGTGCTCTCTTACGGCTTACGCTCGCGACCCATTGGTAACGTTAACTTTAACGGCGCTTATAATTATAGGCGGATTGGGGTTTTATGTTTGGAGCGACATAGCCGACAGCAAATTTAATCCGAAAAAATTTCAGTTTAACACAAAAACTCTGCTAATTGCCAACGCAACGCTTATAACTGTTTCTTTCATTTTGTTTTCCTTGTGCGAATGGAATAACGCTTCTTACTCGGATTACAGCGCGGGAGAAAAATTACTTGCGTCTTTTTTCAATGCGGTAACGCCGCGCACAGCAGGATTTTCAACCACGGATCCTTCTACGTTATCGGAAAGCGGCTACGCGCTAACGTTGATATTGATGTTTATCGGAGGAAATTCCGGATCGACTGCGGGCGGTATCAAAGTGGGAACGATTGTCGTGATAATAACGGGAATGTTGGCTTCGTTTCGCGGTAAGCAAGATATAAACATAGGAAAAAAACGCGTAGAAAACGCATTGCTTGCGCAAGCGATGGCAATATTCGCGGCGTGCCTGATGCTGATATTGTTTTCCGTGATTGCAATATGCGCGTTACAGCCGACGTTAACGTTCAAAGAAACGCTGTTTGAATGCGTTTCCGCGCTAGGTACCGTAGGGCTGACGCTGAACGTTACAGGAAGGCTGACCGCGCCGTCAAAACTTATAATTATTTTGCTTATGTACGCCGGAAGAGTGGGTATTTTGACGCTCGCGCTGGCTTTGGGCGAAAATCGAAAAACAACGGCAATAAGAAAACCTGTAGATACGCTGCTTATTGGTTAAAAGGAGAAATATGAAATCTGTTTTACTTATCGGAATGGGACAATTCGGACAATTATTGGGCGAAAAACTGATTGGTATGGGCAACGAAGTGATGATTGTAGACAAAGAAGAAGATATTATTAACACTATTGCCGCAAAATATACAGGAGCGCTGATATGCAACTGCATGGTGGAAGACAATCTTAAAACGTTGGACGTGCCGTCGTACGACGCGTGCGTCGTTACTATTGCCGACGATTTTCAAAGTTCGCTGGAAATCACTTCTATCTTAAAAGATTTGGGAGCAAAATACATCGTTTCAAAAGCAAACACCGACATTCAACGCAAATTTCTTTTGCGCGTAGGCGCGGACGAGATTATTTATCCCAACCGCGATATAGCGGAAAAACTTGCGGTTAAAATCAATTCGGAAAAAGTATACGATTATATCGAATTAGACTCGAACTATTCCGTTTTTGAAATCGCTGTTCCCGAAAAATGGATAGGAAAAACAATACAGCAGGCAAATCCGCGCGCAAAATACGGAATCAATATTCTTACCGTTAAAAAAGACAATAAATATATGCCTACTCCTACGCCCGATACGGTGTTTGAAAAGAACGACAAAATTGTGGTGTTCGGCAATACGGAACAAATATTACTGTTTACAAACAGACAAAAATAACTTTTCGTCGACATTACACATAAATAGCGGCTCTTTACGAGCCGCTTTTCGTTTTTGTATCCTATTTCGCTTTTTATCTTTTTGTCCACGTCAACGGAGAACAGGCAAGCAGAAGCGGATAAATTTCCAAACGTCCCAGTATCATTGCCAAAGTCAAAACTAATTTGGACAACGGGTTATACATATAATAGCCGCTAGCCACCTTGCCGTACGCGGGACCTATATTGTTTACGCAGGAAACCGCGGCGGTTATGTTCGCTTCAACGGACAATCCCTCTGCGCCGTCGAAACACAACACCAAAAAAGTAGCGACGATAATAAACATATACAGCCCGAAATATGCGGTTACTCCTCGTAACGTTTCTTCCGAAACGATTTTACCTTCGAATTTAACGGCGTTTGCATTGCGTGGATTCAACACGCGTTTAAGCTCCTTGCGAACGGCGCAACCAAGTAACGCTACGCGCGAAACTTTTAGTCCGCCCGCCGTCGAACCGGCGCAACCGCCGATAAACATAAGTACAAACAAAAGTCCTTTGGTTAAAAGGGGCAACGCGTTCAAAGACGACGATGCGGGGATAGATGAATAACCGGTTGTCGTCAAAAACGACGCCACCTGAAACGCCGCGTGTCGTATTCCGTCGCCGACAGATTTTGCATAAAGCAAATCCGGATTATTTGTATTGGTGATATTTATAGCCACTACGGTAACTGAAACAATAATCAATCCTCCGTATATCCACGATTCGCGCGAAGAAAACGCCGAGCGGAATTTACGCATCAACAACAGATAGTACACGTTGAAGTTTACTCCGAAAAGTATCATAAACACTGTTATTATCCATTGGCAAGCGGCGTTATACGAAGCTATACTGTCAGCCTTTATACCGAATCCTCCCGTGCCGGCAGTTCCGAAAGCATGCACTACCGAATCAAAAACGGGCATACCCGCAATTATAAGAGCTATTATTTCCGCTATCGTCAGCCCGATATATAACGCGTAAAGAATTTTCGCTGTGGTTCGGGCGCGCGGAACTATTTTATCAACCGTCGGTCCCGGCATTTCCGCTCTTAAAATATGCATACTGCGGTCGCTTGCTCCGGATACAAGGGCCATAACGAAGACAATTACGCCCATGCCGCCTATCCAGTGAGTGAAACTGCGCCAAAAAAGCAGCCCCTTCGCCATATTTTCTATTTGGTCTCCCGTCAGAATTGTTGCCCCGGTTGTAGAAAAACCGCTCGCGGTCTCAAACAATGCGTCAATATAAGACGGGATTGCGCGACTGATAACAAAAGGCAGCGCGCCGATAAGGGAAACGTATACCCAAGCCAAAGAAACTATTATCAGTCCTTCGCGAGAAAAAAATACGTTACTTTTGGGTTTGAGACTCAAAACAAGCACCAAACCTATTATTAGACTGACGCCTATCGTTATAGCAAAAGCCCACCAACAGGATTCCAACAAACTCGCCGAAAGAATCATCGGTATTACTAACAAAGCGGCAAGTACTAACGCTACTTTACCCGTCGTGTGAAATATCATCCGATAATTCATACGTCTACCTCGCAATCTCCGACAAATCGTGCAAACGCGTATCCGTCGCTACGACTATTACTCTATCGCCGGCAGTAATAAAATCATTGCCGGCAGGAATTATAGTTTCCTTTCCGCGGATAATACCCGCGATGATAAAGTTCGACTTGAGTTGCAGTTCTTTGAAAGGTATATTATTAAAACTGCAATCGGCAAGCACTTGAAACTCCAACGCTTCCGCTTTACCGTCCATGAGACTGTACATAGTTTCAACCTTGCTTTCCAAGGAATTATTCAACGCGCGAGCATACCGAGTTAAAACGTTCGCTACTATTTTACGAGGAGAAACTATCGTGTCTATACCCAGTTTTTCGGCAAGCGACGAAGTTTCGTTATGACTTACTTTTGTAATAACTTTTGGAACATGCTCGCTCATCGCGTAAAAAGATATAAGAATATTTTCCTCGTCTTTACCCGTAAGCGCAACAAACGCGTCGGTTGCTTTTATTCCTTCCTCCCACAACAAATCCTGACTCATACCGTCGCCGCAAATTACTGTTGCATTTGAAGGTAAGATTTCGGCAATTCTTTGACAGGTTTCTTCGTTCTTTTCTATAATCTTAGCGTAAAATCCGTTAGCGACAAGCATTTTTGCCAAATAACACGCAACAACGCTACCACCAAGAATAATAACGTCCCGACTCTGTTTTTGCCCAAGTCCCACCGATTTTAAAAATTTGTGAGTATCTGTACGCTTTACCATAAAAGCGACTTTGTCGTCTTTTTTCAAAACGAACGTTCCCGTGGGAGTATAAACGTCGTCGCCGCGCCCTACAGCGCAAGCTACGAATTGAACCGAAGATTTTTTACGCAAATCCTGCAGCGAAACGTTATTTAAGGGAGAATTTTCCTTTACGACTATTTCGAGCATCTGTATTTTTTTGCCGGCAAAATTATCGACGTTGACGGCCGAAGGCAATTTTAAAATATCGAACAGCGTTTCCGCAGCTAGCAATTCGGGATTGAGAGCCATTGATAATTCCAACTCTTTCGACAAAAATTGCAATCCGTCGTCGTTATAGGAAGTTTCCCTTATACGCGCGACGGTATATTTTGCGCCCATTCGTCTTGCCAAAAAGCACGAAAGCATATTTACTTCGTCAGATTCCGTAACCGCTATAAACAAATCCGTTTTAGCAACGTTTGCCTGCTGTAGCATTTCTCTTGACGTGGCGTTTCCGCAAACCGCCATAACGTCGTACGTATTTGTGATTGTTTCTATGACTTGCGGATCGTTGTCGATGGCGACTACGTCGTGCCGTTCGTCAACCATACTTTCGACGATAGTTTTCCCTATCTTTCCGCAACCCACTACAATAACTTTCATATAATTGACCTCACGTCAAATAGTCTGCGTAGTTTTCAGCGATACTACGCATTGTACATTGTAGCACAATCGTATCGCGATTGCAACGAAAACATAATATTTGACGATAGCATGTAAGTTTGATATAATAAAATCACACACATAAGTATCTTTACTTTAACGATTAGTATTTCAATAGCACCAAGGTTGCTTCAAATAATTTTGCAACTGTTATTCGTTACAACGTTAGTGAAAACACGATAGAAATATTGTATTCAAATGATTTATCCGACATTTAACAGAAACTCCTAAGTTTCCCGGCGCGTATAAAATATCGAAAGACCGCCGCTTCTATACTCGGCGCCTCGTTCGCGAAAAAATCAAACGCTGTTTGGGGAATATATACTGTTCTTCAAATTTACTGACAGGAGAAAAAATATGGAACACTATCGCTTACAAACAGACGAAGCCGTTTTATTTAAATGCGAAGCGGCAAACGGAATAGAAATAGTTTTGACGAATAACAATCTTGTTATATCTCGCACTAAAAAGCGTCTTTTAGACGAGGTATTGGTTGCAGTAGACGTATATCCGAAAGAAGATATAAAAATTTACAACTCATTACCTCAAATAAAACAAAAAGACTGTTTCGTAACAATATACTTTTTAACTTCCGAAAGAAATATAACATTCAATACCAAAAGCGACGCTCACAAATTTATAAAAACAGCGTTCGAATTACTAACGGGCAAAACTTCGTCGCAACGCAATGCCGAAAAAGTAAAAAACGCAATAGAACTTGTAGACTATACTTTAGGCATAAGTACCGTAGGCACTGTTAAAAACATAGTGGAAAATACCGTTTCGGGCAGCATTGCAGGAGGAGTAAGTAAAAAAATCGGCGAATCGACCAAAACGTCTAAAGCATTGAAAGAAACGGCCCAAATTGCTAAAAACATTTTGACGACGTGCGTAGAACCGCGCTCTCCGAGCAAAAAGTCTCTGCCAATTTCCGACCAATCCGTAGATAAACTAAAAAAACTGAAAGAACTGTTAGACCAAGGAATATTGACGCAAGAAGAATTTGATAAACAAAAACAAATAATTCTTTTGCAAATGCGGCAATCTTAGCAGATAGTCAATCTTTAATAAAACGGTCTATAAGACTGAAACGCGCTTTAAAACGTTGATTTTTAAAGCGCGTTTTTATTTAGCAATAGACTTCATATTATATTTAAAACTTAATAACAATTCGCTTTTGAACAAGAACGTCCAACCGCAATATCGTATATTCTATAAACAAAACTTCTTTTCCGACTTGAAAACAACTACGATAATGCGTAAAATGACGCTTCCTAATATATTATCTTTTTTCTAACTCTTTATAATCGATTTTCGCCAGTTTGGTACGCGGCATAGAATCCAAAACTTCGACGAACCGCGGAACCGAATAGCATATCAGATTGTTTTTGCAATGTTCCGTAACGAGACGGCTTACTTCGTTTACCGACATTCTTTCCTTAACGGTAACAAACGCTTTAAGATACTGTTTACCGTCGACTTTTACCCCCACCACGCACGCTTCCGAAACGAAAGGTAACCTTTCGATACACTCTTCTACTTCGGCGGGGAAAACGTTTACGGCCGCAATCTTTATCATACGTTTTTTTCGGTCCACAACGTACACAAAGCCTTGTTCGTCGACGTAACCCACGTCGCCGGTTTTTATCCATTTACCGTCTTTAACAAAATCTTCTCCTCCGCCCAAATAGCCGGACATAAGTCCTTTTGCGGTAAGCACTATCTCGCCGGTTATATTCGGCGCAAGCGGTTTTCCATCGTCGTCCCAAATTTCCACACGACACCCTTCTATCGGATGTCCGCAACTGTTTTTCGCGTAATGTTCGTAGTTGTTAACAACGCATACGCCGCAAGTTTCCGTAAGCCCGTAACCGCGCATCAGTTTTGCGGGACGCTTGCTGTACTTGGCCAATATACCGTCGACTTGTTCCACCATACTTTCGGTCAAAACGTCGCCGCCGCACCAAATCACGTCTAATTTACCGAAACGTTTATCGTCTAATGCGTTTGCGCGCAATAGCTTGGTGAGCATTGCAGGAACGACCGCCCAAGCCGTTATATTGTATTTTTTGAAATACCGTTTAACGGCTTTTATTTCATACTTGGGAATCAGTCCCAAATTGAATCCCGCAACCACTCCGGTATGGACGGAAGCGCACAGTCCGTAAGCGTGAAAAACCGGAAGGGTTACCAAATACATATTGTCGCCAAAACGCTCGGGATTGTACATCTCGACAATGGTAACGGCAGTATCGTTAAACGCGTTATTTGATAACTTTACTATTTTCGGCTGTCCGCTTGTGCCGCCGCTGTGCATATAACAAACAACGTCGCCGCCGTCGCCCGCAACAAGAGTTTCCGATATACCGGCAACTAAATTTTTATAAGAGCGAATTCCTTTTAAACGTTTGCCGATAGCTTTTGAATACAAAGAATACGCGGGCTTGCGCAAGATAACGTAGTCGGCAATACTGCAGCGTACAAGCTCTACTTTGAATTCAGAAAGTTTACGTTCGTCTCGTACCAATACGTCGTAAAACAGCAGAACTTTAGACTCCGTTTTTTTTACGTAATCCAAAAGTTCGTCTACGGGAGTCATAGGATGAACGAAACTCGCGATTAGTCCCAACTTAGAACAAGCGTAAAAAGCGACTACGCTTTGCGGACAAGTCGGCAGATACAAAGTAACGACGTCGCCTTTGTTTAATCCCAACTTTTTTATGCCGCAGCAAAAAGCTTCCACGTCGCGCATAAAGCGGCTCATAGGTATTTTGTGTCCGTAATAAACCATAAAGCCGTCTTTTTTTATGCGGGACAGCATTGTTTCGTAACAAGTGTTCAAAAAAATTTCTCCGGATAAATTTCTTATCGTTAGTATGACACAAAAACAAAAAAAAAGCAAGCCGACCGCTTGCTTTAACCGTTATATAATCAAAGTAAAGGAATTACGCCGAGATAGCTTATGTCTTCGCGTTCGGCAGCTTTGCCTTCCGCAAGCACAAACGCTTTTTTACATACCGTTCCGCCGGAAAGTTCCACCAATTTTTCAAGACCCACAAGACTGTTGCCCGAAGAAACAACGTCGTCGATTATGCCTACTTTTTTACCTTGCATAAGCTCGACGTCGTGGCGCGAAACGTACATTTTCTGTTCTCTGCCCGTTGTTATACTGGACTGAATAGCCACCTCGATACCGTCTTGCATATACAGTTTTTTAGCTTTGCGCGCAACGGCGTAGTATTTGTGTCCCAGTTCACGCGCGATAACGTGGGTAAGCTGAAGTCCTTTACTTTCCGCCGTCAGCAAAACGTCGCAGTCGGAAACCAGTTTTGCAAGTTCCTTCCCGCAATGTTCCGTCATTTCAACGTTGCCGTGCAAGTTAAAAAAAGCGATGTTCACTCCGCTTGGCAGCGGTATAATGGGCAATTTCGCTTCGTATCCGTGCAAATCAACCGTAAAATACTTCATAATTAACTCCCAAAAGAAATATTTAACGCGAGCGATTAAACACCACCCGCGCAACAGATATATTATACTATATTATACGCCCGATGTCAAGAAATAGCATAAAAAGAAAAATCTATTTGATTTTTAACGGCAATTTATTTATAATGCCGTTATGTACAAAATTATTATAGGCGATTCTTTAAACGGCGTTACGGTACGCGATTATTTTATACTGAAACAATATTCCGTCTCGCAAATAAAAAGATTTAAATACAACGGTGAAATAAAAGTAAACGGCATTCCCGTTACGGTAAGATACCGTATGAAAACCGGCGACGTGCTGGAACTTTCTACGGAAAACAGGCTTTTAACGCCGCAATTCGCACCGGACGCGGCGAAACTGCTTTATTGCGACAAATATCTGTACTTAGCGGAAAAACCGTACGGTATTCCGACTCACCCCGACAAAGCGAACGTAAACGGCACTTTGGGCAATATGCTTGCCGCTACGTTCGGAGACGGATTTTGTTTGCGTATCATAACGCGATTAGACAAAACCACAAGCGGCATAGTATTAGGCGCTCTTGACGAAATAACCGCGGAAAAACTGAACAGACAGCAGCAAAACCGTCTTATCCGCAAGATTTACCGCGCCGAAGTCGTAGGCGTTATGAAAAACGACAACGGAACAATCCAACTTCCTCTTTTAAGACGCGACGCCGAAAACAAAACCGTTGTAGACGACAAAGGAAAATACGCCGAAACCGAATACGAAGTCGTAGAACGCCGGCAAACTACCACGATAGTAAAACTCTATCCGCACACGGGACGAACGCATCAGCTGCGCGCGCATATGTCTGCCGCGGGACACCCTATCGTAGGCGACGTACTGTACGGCGCGGCGAAAGACGAACGAATCAAATTACACTGCGAACGTCTTTCGTTTACGCACCCGTACGAACAAAAAACGGTAGACTACTGCCTACCGTGCGATTTTTGACTGCTTGCGCAGTAAAAGCAATTCCGCCGTAACTTCTGCGCGTCCGATATGTTGTCAGATTTTAACTTTTTCTCCTTCGTTATACAGCAATGTTATTTTATCGCCCTTTACAAAAAAACCTTTAAAAGCGAAACGGAACATCGGTTCGTCCGTCATCGAATCGGAATAGTAAGTCAAAAGAGGTTCGTTTCCGAAACGTCTGCGGTAGAAATCTATTTTAGATTTACCGTGGCAATGTCTGCCGTTGGTTCTTCCCGTTTTTACGTCGACGTCGGAAGCCACGCATCTTACCCCCAAACGTTCGCACGCAGCTCGCACCAAATATTCGGGAGAAGCCGAAACGATAACATCGTCGCCGCGTTTTTGCTTTAAATACCAGCTTTTTATTCTTTTAAAATTTTTATCCCAAAAACTTTTTATAAATTTATCCTTCTTAGGGACAAAAACGATAAACCATTCTAAAACGCACAAAAAATTGTGTTTATTTAATATTCTAAGTCCCCGTAAAATCGCCGCAAAAAACTGTACGGGCATATATAAAGCCAAATACGGCAAACGAATAAGACAGTAAAAGAAAAATCTTCTTAAACTGTTTCCTTTAAATATCGTATCGTCAAAATCGTAACCGTTCATAAGCGCACCGTTTTTAAAAGTCCGTCGGCTTTTTCATAGAAAGCCGAAACTCTTGCATTAAAAAAATAATTTAAATCCGCTTGCGTCGACTTGTCGTTTATTTGTGAATTCCGCCGCAAATCGGACAAATAATTTCCGTTTTATCGTTTATTTTGGTTATATTGCGAAAATACATTAACGCTTCGCTTTTACGTTTTGCGAGCCACTCCTCCTCCGAGGAAATACGCGGAGAATAGTTCTCTATCCGCGTAAAGAAAAATTTTTTATCCGAAACCGGACAATACTCCTCGGCAATCTCCGTTCGGCAAGATTTACATTCGTATACGCTTTTGCCGTCCGAACCGATTGTATGCGCAAGCTTGTTATTGCAAAAAGGACATTCCGTTTTTTCAACGTCCGCGTAAATCATAGCGCGCAGCACAATTTGCTGAATTCTCCTAAAAGATTCGATATTGGTTATATCGAGCAAAATAGTATCGCCTGCATATTCTTCGCGCGGGGTACAAATCGAATACTCGTCGGAGATTTCGTTGCTCTTTACTTCCGATAGCAATTCGGACGAATCGGCAAAAACAGAGGGAATCAACACTATTTTATATTTTACGTCTTTTTCTACGTAAATCGCAATAAAAGGTATTTCGTTGCATATCGATTTTTTTATTTTAAGCTTCCAGTCTTTAAAACGGAAATCTGCGTTCAATCTTGAAAAACTTATCGTTTCGTCCTTATCGCATACGAAATTGAAATGCCCGACTGCAAACAAACTCAGCATTTCGCAGAAACAAAAATAATCGTTTTGCAGTTTAGTTACGTCCGAGTCGGTCAATCCGCGCTCTAAAACGGAAGCGTCGGCTTCGAAATACTTGGCAAGTTTGTATACTTGATGATAATCTCTGTGCATCGACAGAATATTTGTTTTACGCAATTTACCGCGCGCGGGGCGTAATCTGTTGTTTTTGTACACGGGACGTTTAAGACGCGGAATAATCGAATTTGAGATAAACTGCAACTTGTTTAAACAGCGCGCCGCGATATCGTAATAGGAATCGAAATTCCGGCTGTAACCCGTATGAAGTTTTCCGAGAGCCAAAAAATAATTCAAGTGATTTACCCTTTCGAGTAAATTTATTTCTATTGTTCTGTTAGTGTAAATCATTTCGCGCAAAAAGCGAATTTCTTTTCTGGCAAAAGCCAACACGTCGTCAACCAAATCGCAGAATACGCGATTTTCGTATATACCGTAGTCGTCCTCGTAAGTTTTGGTAAGCAATTTTGACGGTTTTACTTCGTTGTCCTTTATATCCGTCCACAATTCGGTGTGCGAGGAAATGTGATTTAACGTTTTGTTATTTATTATTCTTACCGCTTCTGTCTGCAAAATTACGTCTTGCTCTTTTAAATGGATAAACGGTTTTGCGAAAATTTGCTTAACGGATGGCAAAACTTTTAAAATCGCATTGATTTTTTCTTCCAACGCCTCGAAACTGACATCGGGTTCAACAGTAAATAACGTCAAATCGTGCATCACGGCATAGTCTAAATTCATATAAGACAACCGTTTGTTTTTTGCAACAAACGATTCGATAACTTTGTAATTATCGATAATACCGCGAAGCTCGGCGCGTTCGTTTAAGGTCAAATCCATAGCGGTTAGTCCTCGTTCAATTTGCGTATAAACTCGCCGCACGCAAACAAGCCCAATTTATCGAATTCAACCGCCAAAGATTCTTTATTCTCAACGATTTTATACTCTAACTTCGCAACTACTTTGCTTAAAAGTATTTTTTCCACAGCTACGTTAACAGCGGCGTTTTTATCGGTAAAACAAGCGCAATAAATTTTTACAAAGTCTTCCATTTGTTTTAATATGCGGTTGCCGAAAGAAATATTGTACGGTCTTAAAAGATTTTCCGCCTTTTGTATAACCAAGTTATCTTCGGCATCGAAAGCAAAACTTTGCTTGGCTTCGTAAAACAATTTCGTCATAGTTTCGTAAGAAACGTATTTGGGAGACATCGGTTCTCCGAACGCGCGAATTTTAGGAGCTCGTTTGTTGAAGTTCATCGTCTGAGCGCGGTCGTAAACCTTATCGCTTATTTCAAACGTGCTTTCATCTTTGTTCGCCGTACCGATAAACCAAACGTTGGAGGGGATTTTTATAGTATGTCCGTCGTTCAAACCTTTATAAGAATAAGCCGCGCCGCCTTCCAAACGACAGAGTTTAACGTTTAAAAGTTTGATTTCACGCTTATCTTCTTCGTGTTCCATCAAGGAAAGGAAGTCCGAGAAATAATACTCTATTCTACTCAAATTCATTTCGTCCAAAACAATAAGCGTAGGAACAGACGAATTTAATCTTGCCTTATACAAACACTGCGTAAATTTTTTGGGAGTAAAACGCTTGCTAAATTCGTTGTAGTATCCTAGCAGTTCGTTTTTATCTCTCCAAGACGACTCTACTTCCACTATATCGCATACGCCCATAATAGCCTCTGTAAAAATTTTGGGCAAACTTGTTTTACCAGTACCGCTCATACCCTGTAAAATCGTAAGTCTCGACGCGCCTAAACCCGCAACGAAAGTTGCTATATCGTCGAGCGAGTACGACAAATGCAGTCTGCTTTCACGCGCATAATCCACAACGAAACGAACCAAACCGGGCAACGTGGGATTATCCAGCGCGTTCGTTTTCTTTTGTTCCAATTCCAGATTGAAATCGTTTTCTTTTTCGTCCAATTCGGTAAAAGCGGGACAAGCGTCGAAATCGGAAACGGAGCGGGAATCTCCGAGCGAAGACTGTCTATCCTTTGCGACGGGAGCCGAATACGACGGAGCAGCCGAAGAGGAAGATTGTTCGAAAGACAAATTAAAACGTCCTCTGAAAAACATAATCAACAATACGGCGAAACTTGCGATAAAAGCGTAATGACTTTGACTTTTAGCGTTGGAAACGTATTCGAACGACGTACAATCTATGCCGAGTGAATTTAGCAAACTCACAATGTTTTCCATATTAACCTTTTGAGCTATGCTGAAATAAAGCGCAAACAGACTTACCGCCATTACGAAACAAAAGTTTACGAACGCGCTTGATTTGACTATTTTGTAATATCCCTTATACTTTGCTAACAAGCTTGCCGTCGATAATACTAACATTATCGCCGACGTCAGCAAAATCGAAAACATCACGAACGCAAAAATCTGAAATCCCGACTCTAAATCTTTATAAGTCGTAAGCAGTTGATAGCCGTTAAGCTTAACTTCTTTATAAACATAATTATTAAAAACGACTTCCACTTCGATAATATTCAACGCAAGCAGCAAAAACGTAATCGCGGTCAAAATTATCACGTAAATAAGCGGTTCGATTTTTAGTCTTTTCGATTTTATATCGTTTTCGTTTGCGCTATCGAAAACTCCTATCTTTCCGTGAAAAACGGAAAACGCGACTAAAACTATCAGCATTAGAATAAACGGAACGTAACTGACGGTAGATACCGAATACGAGTAAATATCATTCGCAGAATTTTTTATCGTCAGTCCAAACGTCGTTCCGTATCCTACGATAAAACTCAGTAAAGTAAAAACCGCGCCGCCGTACAAATACTTTTGAGATTTTTTTACGAACTCTTTTTCATTACCGAAAAAGTAAGAAAGCGTATAGGCAAAATACATTATCGCGACTAAAAACGCGACTAAAAATACAAGAGAAATAACGCTTAGATAAACGGGATAGGAATCTCCGGCGACGAACGACTTTATAAGAAAATACGAAACGGTTTCACCGTCGATTGATTCCGTATACAACGGAACAAGGAACACCGCTAACATAATTACCGCGGCAACGCATTCGCAAACAAACAAAGCGATTTTATAAACTTTAATACGGGGTTTACTCACTTCGAGTTTTTTTTCGTCTTCGCCGATTGCGTCATTTATGCGTTTTCTTCTTAAAACGAGAAAAACCAAAGAAAGAGCCGATACGATTATACTCAAAACGACGCAGACTATCGCGCCGGCGCTTAAAACCTTTAACACTACGTGAAAAATCAAAAATGAGAAACAGAGAACAAGGTTATAAATAAATGAAACGTAAAAGCCCCACTTTTTGCGTTTAAACAGAACGATTACTGCGCTTAATACGAATAATATTAAGCCGACGATCAACGCAACGATAAATATTACGTTTACGCCTTTGATTACGAACCTGTCGGTATACAATTCCGACATATTCCATATAGACATATTGTCTATATCAAAAGCAATATCTAAGCCGTTCGTCAATTTGGCGGAGTAAAAAATTATGTTGAAAATAAAGGTAAAAACGGACGATACAATCAAAACGATAGCTTCGCCGTATTTCGAGTTCAAAAACTTCTTCATTTATTTTACCTCCGCTATAAATATCCAACTAACTGTACGATAAATACGAATATACAGCAACCACCGAATAAAACGCTGCTTATCTAAATAACGAAAAAAGACAGACTCGTGTTCGTCTGTCTTTTCTTTGGATAGCTGTCCTTTCTCTGGCGCGCCGTAAGGAGCTCGAATCCCTAACCTTTGGTTCCGTAGACCAACGCTCTATCCAATTGAGCTAACAGCGCATATTATTTATATATCGATGCTAATAAAAGATAGGTGTTATCCATATTCGAAGCTTAAATATAATCAACAAATACGCAACTTTTTATTGCTAACATATTATACAGCACCGCAATATAAAAGTCAACGATTTATTTGCAACATTTTCGGTTATTGCCTTTATATCTGAATATTCTTATTTATCTCAAATAGTTTTTATCGGCCGTTTTACTGCGAATATTACTGCCTGAATTTTTTAAAGTTTTTATAAAAGTTGTCATTTCATTATAGAAATCCGATTTTAAAAAAGTCGCATATCAATTCGAACTTTAACTAATATTAGGAAAAGTAACAAATATCGCAAAAACGCGCCGTCAAAAAAGACGACGCGCTTTGAGCGATTCACAAGTAAACGTTATTTACTTGTGCGAGAGGCTTTTAAATCCGCAAGCTTTGCTTTGGCAAGTTGTTCGGCCTTGGCGATTTCTTGTTCCATCGCCGCTTTTGCAGACGACGCTTTATCCAAAAGCGTTTGCTTGTTATCGGCAATTTTTTCTAGTTCTTCCGCGCTCAAATCGTTTTCGATTTTTGACAGAACGCCGCTTGCTTTATCGTCCATACTCTTTGCAAGAGAACGGACTTCATCCGCAGTAATTTTGCCGTCTTTGACGATTTCCGCAAAAGAATCGGCAGCTGCCGTCAATTCGTCGAAAGCGTTTTTGGCTGCGTTTTTAACGGCGTCGGGAAGAGCCTCGATAATTTTGTTTATACCTGCCGATACGGCTTCGATTTGAGGCTGATATTTCTCGGCAGCGGCTGAGATAACTTCCTGCAATTGTGCGTCTATGTTATTCAATGCAGCATTAAGTTTTTCTTTTACGGCTTCGATATCGGAGGAAATCTGACTGTTTTTAAACGATTTATCCGCGTAAGCGTAAATGCTGTTTATCGTTACTTCGCCGTCGGAATTTTTTAAGTCGTCAGCCGTTACGTCAGAGCCCAAAGCTTCTAGTACGGCTTGAATTTGTTGAGCGTTCAAGGCGTAATCGTTGATTTTTTCAACGTAAACAAGTCCGTCGGCAATGGCGTTGAGCGCGCGGCCGGACATTTTATACGATTGATATAACGCTCCCAAATAAGCGGTATCAAGATGTTTAAGCTGCAAAACGCTCTCTATATAGTATGCCGTATAAACGCCGTCCACAGCCAAACCTACGGCTTCGTCATAGGTAGCCGACGCAAGCGCTTTTGTCTTTTTGTAAGCTTCCGTGGCAAATTCTTCCATTTGTTTATGCGTTTCGGAAACGTAATTTACCAACTCCGAAGTATTCATTTCCGCCGCCGCTTCTATAGAAATTTCGCCGTTTTCCGTTGCGGAAATAACTAATTTGAGTTTTGCGGGAGTAAGATTTTGTATCGCTTGACTGTCGGGGTACTGAGCCTTTAACCGTTCGAGCTTGCGGGCAAGCGAATAAGCCGCGTTCGTATCGCACTTTAAGGCGAGATTGAGTTTTTCGGCAGAGACGGTAACCTGCGCGTTTATTTTACTATAAATAGAATCTTCCTTTCCCTTTTTATCCGAAGATACCGTAGTTTGAACTACGGTGTTGCTTTCGTCAACGTAGCCCATTTCTTTTGCAAGTTCAAGGATTCTTGCAGTAGCCACTTCGATGTCCGCGCCTATTATCCCGTCCTCGCCGTACAATAGCACTTGCCCGTCTTCGTTAGCTCCGTAAACGCTGATAACCTTGTTGTTTTTGTCTAACGTTAATTCCAGCGACGGGTTAATATCCAAAGATACGAACGCCGCGGCATCTCCTTTGTTTCCGCCAAGCAAATCGCAGGCGGTTAACGAAACGCACATAGTAAGCACGCACGCTGCCGTTAAAATAACAGATAATAATCTTTTCATAACCGTTCTCCTATAAACTTTTTACGCATATTAAACAATTCGATTTTCGATTTTGTTGCACAGTTTTAAAAATTTTTATTTTTTCGTTGCAAACCAATAGTCGTCAAGCGAACCGTATTCCGCAATCAATTCGGAAACGTAGTTATCGTAATCGCTAAAAGAAATTTCGTCGCGCAGTTTATGATAAGATTCCGAATTCGCCGATATTCGTTTTTCCAGCTTGTCTTGTAAAACCGCGGCGGTTTTTTCAACGTATTCCGCAACGGTCGTCGGCAATTCAAGCAATTCGGCAAATCGTTCGTCCAGTACGCCGGCAATTTCCATAACGTCCGAAAGTATTTCGCTAAGAGCTTCCGCCATAGATTCGGAAAGACCGTCTACCCAAATTGAAAGTTCATCCAACGGCACAGGCAATTTATCGAAATTTAATTTGGCGGATTTCAAAACTAACACGTTAGATATTTCCACGCCGTACTTATCGTGATAATCCGCAAGCGACGTTTCCATTCTAGCCATTAAATTTCCAAAACTCTCTTCGTACTCGCTTATGAAGGGAAGCAGTTTAACGCTCCAATAATCTTTCAGCGAAATATACGACGGATTGTTTTCGTGCAGTTCTATCTCTTCGTTTAAATCGTATATTTTTTTTATATCTTCGGCGCTTTGCTTTACGATTTCAATATTTGCTTTCAGATTGTTTTTTATATATTCACCGAAATCGCCTATCAAAGATTTGTATTGATTTTGCAGTTGTTCCTTACTCATTCCGGACGCTTCTCTGACAAGAACGAGAGTTTCGGACGAAATTATGTTACGTGATACTTCCTCTACGGAAGAAGCCTGAGATATGCCGCTGCGAGAGCAAAATTCCTTAACGTCGACTTTATCCGTAACTACTACGGAATACGCGCCCTTAGACGTAAAATATTTTTTTAGCGAATCGCTTACGTCTAAAAGCAATTTCTCCGCTTTTTTATCAAGACAACCGCTTACTCTGACGGCGGAACCGATTTCGTTCAAATCTATATAGCCCGCCTGAGCGGCATAGTCGACGTAAAGTTTCACGGCATCGCCGATGTTTTTGCCGACCAAGTTTTCCGTAATTTCTTTAGATGACAAAAGTACGTCCGCGTCTCGATTAGATGCCCTAACGCCGGTTACTACTCCGTTACCGTCGGTGGAAAAACTGACTGAAGGATTGATTTCCACCGAAAACAAACAGACACGTTGGTTTTTGGGAATCAAAAACACAGTTCCCAAAATTGCCAGACACAAAAAGACCGCAACGAGTACCAATACAAGGGGTTTTTGTATCTTACGCGACTTAACCGCCGTTTCTCCGTCAAAGGAAATCGTGTCCTCCCCCATAGAGATAGGAGCGCTTTTTACTTCGTCGCTCAACTCGGGAGTTATATTATCAAGTTCTTTCAGCCACGCTTTCTTCCAGTTTTTCACGCTCACACCTCCTTTAATGCGGCTTGCATTTTACTTACGCTTCTTTTATATTTAGAAGTTACCGTACCGGTAGGCACGCCTAACTCTTTGGCTATTTCTCGGTGCTTATACCCCCATAGTACGTGCAAAATCACGATTTGCCGCTCTTCGACGGTTAACGTTCGACGCATAGTATCGGTAACTTCGCCAGATAAAGCGACAGTCGGTTCGGACGAAATAAGACCGTCGTTATACTCGGCATTTTTACGGCGTTTAAGCTCGTTTAAAGCAAGATTTTTGGCTATTTGCAGCATCCATGCTCTGCCGTTTGTTCCTTGCTTGTACTTATCTATATTCAATTTTATTTTAAGATAAACCGTTTGCATAACGTCTTCGGTAGATGCGTAATTGTCGAGGTACGAATACACAAACGAAAACACGCCCCGTTTGGTTTTTTCGTATAGCTCTTCGAAAGCCTCGTTATCTCCCGTAGAAATTCGCGTGAGAAGTTTATCTATCTGCCTCTCGTCCATCGTAACCTCTCGGATATTAAACAACCGATAATTGAATTTTGTTGCAAAAAATTTTTAAATATACAAAACGCAAGTCTTAACGACTTGCGTTTTTACACGGCGTCTGTAGTCTCGCCGTTTTCATCGTTATTTGTCTACGACGTTTTCCGCTGTTGATTTTTCGTTTTGTTCGGAGCTCGACGCTTCTTTTTTTTCAACGTTCTTTTCGTTTTTTGCGGATTTGTCCGTAACTTCTTCTACGGGAGTGATTCCGACCGTTTCGTCTACCGCAAGAGAAAACGCTATTCCTTGTCCCTCGGTTTTCAATCCCGCCGATTGATAAACGGCGTGCAACACCGCGTCTTTAATTTCAGCGGGAACCAAAATCATTACTATTTCCTTATCGGGCTGAATCGTTATATGAAAAAACTGTTCCGCCTCTTTGTTTGCGGTGCCTCTTGCGTGAATGACTGTTCCTCCGCGCGCGCCCACTTCCTTAGCAGCGTCCATGACCACTTCGGAATACCCTGCGTTAACTATGCACAAGACCATTTCGTATTGTTTGCTCATCAATTACTCTCCTTTACGGTTTCGCGGTTGTCGCTTAAAAAACCGTATATCAGCGCACCAATAACGCTTGTTAACGGAATCGTACACGCCACGCCCTTACCGCCTTTTATACTTTTGAATTTTTCATCCAAAGCGCACAAAGCGTCGGGGATTTTGTTTTCTTGTATGACGCTTAAAATTACAACCTTTTCCGAATCGCTTAAACCGAGCAATTCCAACGTGCTTTCGTTTGCAGTACCGTGGGCAACAACTACGCATTGAACGTTAACGTCGAACGATTGAATCAAATCCAAATAATACTCGGCTTTGTTACGTCCCACAATGGTAACCAGCAACTTAAGTCTGTTATTTTGCACTACGTTTTTATTTTTCGACGCGCTTTTGATTTTGTTTTTAGCTTCGTCTGTTTTTTGAGAAATCTTTTTTTGCGCCATAAAACACCTACTTGAAATAGATTATCTGCTCGTCGTCGGCAGACAAAATGCGCTTCATCGTTATCTTGTGGCGAACTTTTGCCGAAGTTACCGCTTTAAAGCCCAATATTTGTATCGTTATAAGAGGCGTCATCGCTACCATAGCCACTATACCGAACGCGTCCGTCAATATTATGCTGTCGGCGGAGCCTCCGTTCATTGCAACGCAAGCGCCTATCGCGAACGGCAAAATAAAACTTGACGTCAACGGACCGGAAGCCACTCCGCCCGAGTCGAAAGCGATTGCCGTATAAAGCTTGGGAACGAAAAACGACAAGCACAGCGAAATCAAATATCCGGGAATAAGATAGTACAAAATTGAAAATTTGTATATCATACGGATTATGGATAAACCTATCGAGATACCTACGGCGATAGATAACGCCAAAAACATTTCCAATTTTTTTACGCCGCCGCCTGTTGCCTCGTAAACCTGCTTGTTAAGTACGTGTACGGCAGGCTCGGCAAGAACGACTACCAATCCCAACACAAATCCCAGAACAACCAAAACCGGTTTGTTAAACGCCGCTATTTGCTGTCCCAATTTAAATCCTATGGGCATAAATCCTACCGTTACGGCTACTAAAAATATAACCAGCCCAACGAAAGTGTACGCAAGACCAATAGCAATTTGCAAAAGCTTTTTACGCGGCAGTCTTAAAACGGTAAACTGCAATATCAAGAAAAACGCCACTATAAGCGCCAAAGCTTTTAAAACGTCGAGAGAATGCTCGAGCAGCGTATTCCAAATCCCGTCGAGCGCGCTGGAAACGGAGTAGTCGGCAAGCTTATAGTCGATATTGCCTTGCGCGGTCAAAGCTAAAACCATAACGGCAAGTATCGGACCGATAGAACACATGGCGATAAGTCCGAAACTGTTTTCCGTCGAATTGCGTCCGCCTATCGTAGAAGCTATACCGACGCCCAATGCCATAATAAACGGTACGGTTATCGGTCCTGTGGTTACGCCGCCCGAATCGAACGACAACGGCAGAAAATTTACTTTTCCGTTATCTATAAGTATCGCGCACAGAGCAAACAGCATCATATAAAAAAACATCAGCATCGCCGACAAATCTTTATGGAATACGATTTTTAAGACCGCGAGCAACAAAAACAAACCCACGCCCGCGCCTACCGTTACGATAAGAACCGTACTGTCTATAACCGCGCTTACTTGTCCTGCAAGCACCGATAAATCGGGTTCCGCAATAGTTATAAGCACGCCCATAACGAAACAGACGGACACAAGCACTCCTAGCTTTTTGGATTTTGTAAGACCGACGCCGATTTGTCCGCCCATAGGGGACATCGCTATATCGGCGCCCAAGTTAAACAAACCTATACCTAAAATCAAAAACACGGCGGAAACGGAAAAAGTCAACGTCTCCGTCAAAGAAAAATCCGCCAAAGGAGTAAACGAAACGATAAGCACTATTACCGCAACGGGTAATACCGATATCAGCGATTCTTTCAATTTAAGAAACAGCGCTTTTCCCATCTTTTCTCCTTATTTTAACATATTATCGATTATTAGGTAAAAGTATAGCATATTTCGAATTGTAACGCAACATTATAAAACGCACGAAAATCAACTAAGATTGCGCATTTCGTTGATTTTTGCGCCAGATAGTAGTACAATTTATTTGATTATATAGCGCGCAATGCAACCGCGAATTTTAATATATAATCCGTCGAAACGAATCGGCGAAAGGAGAATAAATGAAAACAGCAATACTTGTAGTAGATATGCTAAACGACTTTGTAACCGGAGCGTTGAAATGCGACAGAGGACTTGCCATCGTCCCCAAAACAGCCAAACTACTGGACGGCGCAAGAAAAGCGGGCGTACCGGTAATATTCTGTAACGACGCTCACGTTAAAGGAATAGACCACGAACTTAAACTTTGGGGCGACCACGCGATTGCCGGAACGAAAGGAGCGGAAGTCATACCCGAGCTCAAACTTTGCGAAAAAGACTACGTAGTGCCTAAACGTCGGTACAGCGGGTTTTTCCATACCGACCTCGATTTGCTTTTAAAAGAACTCGGCGTCGACACCGTCGTTATGACGGGACTGCACACCCATATGTGCGTACGGCACACTACTGCCGACGCTTACTGCTTAGGATACAATATAGTCGTTGCAAAAGACGCGACCGATTGCTTTACGCAGGAAGATTACGATTACGGAATTAAATATCTAGTGGCGACTTACGGAGCGAAAATAACCGACGTAGACAGTTTGCTTGCAGAGTGGAACGTACGGTAACTCTTACGGTAGAATCAAATTAATACTATTTATGAAAGCGTTTGAATGTCCGTTCAGACGCTTTTTCATTATACCGATTGCTTGCGGTTTAAATTTTTTTCATAATAAAATTTACGTTTTATCGAACGAACCGAGTTTGCCACTCAACCCTAAAAATCCCGTAAAAAGCCCGACAACGGCCGGTACAATATTTATAATACGGACACCCAAGTACAGCAAATGCAGTCGGGCGCAAATAATTACTGTAGAAGAGAAATAAAACAAATCGGTGATGCGAAAAATACGGTGAAATAGTCTGCGAAGAAACTTTCCGGACGGAGGAAAAAGAAAACAACCGTAAACGGCGCGCCGTTAGAAAAAACATCGAAACGCGAACGTAAAACCGCCGACGGTACTGAGGGTACGTTACAAGAAAACATATTACAAGGCGTAACGCTGTTTATCGTCGGCGAAAAGTATAAAGGCTGTTCCTAAGTGAAACGGTACGAAATGACGTTATCTATACCGCCGTTTATTTTGATAATGGTATGGGGCAACTACGTTGCGCTTTGTACAATAATACCCGTTATAGAAGAGACGCCAAGCGGATTTATAAGCGTGCTTCTTAGCGCGACTGATATCGCCGTTATAAAACGTATAAACAAAATTTGACTGAAAATCGTCATTGAGCGATGCTCGCCGCAACGTTCGGAATTTGCTGCGGTTTGGTCTACGCTTTTGCTGCTGCGTTATCTTAAATCAATGCGGTGAAATAACCGTATAGTTAAACCAAAACCAAATTAAAATCGACGCGAACAAATGAAATGCACCCACAAAAGTTAGACACATTTGGAGGTGCATTTTTAATAAATTTCTCGAGATATCAAGCAGGTGTTCTACTATTGTCTGTATATATAGACAGGCTGAGTATGGTCGCGCACGGCGGTTTTATTTTCGAAATCGATTTCGTAACGATGATAGCGCGTAAACGTTTCCGCTTGGGTAACGGTTATTTCAACTATACGCATTTCAGGGTCGCGCTCCTCGACGTAGTCGCTGTAGTTTAGCGAAAACTGTTTTTTCAAAAATTTCCTCAATTCGGCGTTTGCGGCGTCCAACGGATGTCCCAAAGATTTTGCATTGCCGTAAATATTGTGCGAAGCATGGCACATTCCTATGCGGGGACATTTGGAAATATCGTGCATAAGCGAATTAGTTGACTTGGCAAGAACGTACATTTTGCCGTCTTTATAATAGGCGTGAACTTCGCGTACCGTAACTTTATTATCGGCGCAAGACGCCAAACTCATTTCCACAATATGACCAAAATTCTCTTGCATTACTTCGCTTGCCCTTTTAAAACAGTTTTCCATCCTCTTAACCCCGTATATTTATATTTAATTATATTTATTGTAACATCGTTTTAACTCAAAGTCAATACCGAACTTTTAAACGATAACCGCAAAAATTTTTATGTTAAAACTGAAATAACAAAGTTTTGGCTAATATCAAGACCGTTCGCGTACGTTAGAACAATAGACAATTTAAAAGTCCGCAATATTTGCGGACTTTTAAATTTATACCTATTAAGCGTTAAGTTCGGCAAGCATTTCCTCAACGTCGACTCCGTGTACGGCAGCGGCTTCCTCAACCGTTTCCTGATGCGCCATAAGACAATGAATACATCCCATTCCGTATCTTCCGAATACCTGCGCCGACTCCGGCTTGACTTGCAATACTTCCACTATTCTCATATCCTTGGTTATCATATATGTTATCTCCTTTTTATTTATATTTTGTATTTTACATCATCTTGCCCGTTTTGACAAGCGCTTAGACATACCGGAAACAAAACGACGTATTTCGATAATCGTAAGTTTTGCGCAGTCGTCCCTTAGTATGTTCAATATTTCTTACTATATTATGCAATAACGGAGATTTACTAAATAATAAAAATTTTACAGTGTAGAAAGTTAAACGGAATATCAAAACTCAACGCGAGGGCGGCAAACTGATATTAACGCATTTGTTTTTTCCTTTTTTAAATTTTTATCGACAAAAACGTACGCCAAAAACGCTTGATTTAGTTTTATAATTAAGCGACTTAATATATTTAAAGGCGCATAACCGGATTTAATGGTTTCTTAAAACGGTTTCTGATTTTATATTAAAGTTGTTGTTTTAAAATGTAATAAAACAACCTTCTACGTTTAGCCGGATTAAATCGAGTTTAACTGCAACGCAAACCATTCGGCGCCAATTGGTTTAGAGTCGTTGTATTAGATATATTTAATCAATCAACATGTGTTAACTGAGTTTATTGGGTATAATCGCATCATATCTGGTTTTAAACGCGTTTTACCGCAATAAACCTATTAGCGTACGGTATTAAAATAAAAACTCAACCACATCTACAATAAACAAAATTTTGGTCAAGCTCGCGTTTTTAGCGCATATAATAGAATACGACGTTATTTCTCACAGTTTTACCGAGGAAATTTATTCCCGGGCAATTTATATAAAGTTCGAACGGACATCAAAATGATTAAATTATCGCAATTATTGGAAAAACAGCTTATAGACAAAAAAGACAACCGTGCTCTCGGCACCGTAACGGGCGTTTCGATAGACCCCAAAACCGGAAAATGTTTTGCGGTTAACGGCGATTCTTGTTTCGACATAGAGAAACTAACCGTATCCGACAATATACTAATCGCCGAAAATCCTCAAGAAACACACGTTTGCGGTTTGCTGAATTTAGAAAAAAAACTTTACGACGTTAACGGTAAATTTTTAGGGAATATCAACGAAGTTGAAATGCGTAATAATCTGAAATTTTTACGTATTGAGTCCGACAGAGGGGAATACTATACGAAAGGCAGAATAAAAGCCGTCGGCGATATCGTTTTGGTAAATTTACCGAAAAAAGTAATACGAAAAAAAGTAACGTCAAACGATAACAGTCTTCAAGAAACTTCCTGTCAAGAAAAGAATTCCCAAAGTATAAAATTTCCGAACGAATACAAAATCAAAAGAAGATACGGAGATTTTTCATTTTTAATAGGGAAAACGGTCGATAAAAACATCACGAATTTTTACGGAGAAACCATGCTTAAAAACGGCGAAAGAATTACCGCCGATTCGCTGCGTCAAGCGAAACTTTCCGGCAAACTGATTGAGCTTTGCCTACATGCAAAATAGTTGAATAGACTCAAAATAAAGCGTATGATTTTGATATCATACGCTTATGTTCTTTTAAAGAAACTCTTTCAACTTTTGAGCGAGATCTGTAAAGTACGAGGTTATTTCGCTTCTTAAGTCGTCGTACATAGTTAAAAACTCACGAACATAACGTTTTTGCAAACGTAGATTTTCCATAAAAACCAAAACGTATTCGCCCATAATTTCTATCGCGTACGAAACGATTTTATACGTCGTATCCTCCATCCTAGACGTGAAATTTTGCAGCAAGGTATTACTATGAACGCTATAACTCAATTTACCAAACGTTTCAAACGCCTCTAAAGCGTCGCAATTCTCCGCTATTCGTTTTAAATTTATATTACTCTTAAGTGCAGGAAATGCCCATCCGTAATGATTTTCCGTCAGCTGCTCGAACGTAAGCTTATTTCCTTCGGTTGCGTCGTACTCTTTTTTCAGCTTTTTTCTGAACGAGTTAAACGTTGCTTTAACTTCGCCTTTAAGCGAACGTCCCGACACTAAATTGTATATCCATAAATTCTATTTTCGCGTATACGTATAATCAGTTCTTTTTCTTTATTAGAAAGACGGGCAACAGCAGCGTACAAATTTTCAATTAACATCTCCTTTTCTACGATTACTTCTACGTCTTGTGTTTCGTCGGGAATCAGCTCGTCACTGCTTACCGTTTTGCCGTAAACATTTACTTGCGAATACGGAATTTCCACAATACCTCTTTGAAAAGCATATTTTTGATTGCGCCGTACCTTTTGCAGTGCAGTTTTAATTTGCCGCGCTTCGTCGGGCTCGCATTCTTTAATAATTAAATCGCTGTCTTGGTCTTGCTGAAACATTCGTGTAAACGTCCTTCCTTTCGCCTCGTCAGTAGCTTTGAACGCGTTAAACTCGGCAACATTCATAATTTGCCAATTACCTTCGCCGTAGGGCATAGCTACGTCCTTCCTTACCAAAAATATCTTTTTCATTTCTCTGTCCCCGTTTTTGAATTTCGGACAAAAAAATGTCCGATGCGGTTGAATAATCTTCCGCACCGGAAATGGCATAAAAAAAGGCAGGTAGTATAACCATTGAAGATTATTCTACCTGCCAACTATTTAAGTTTTCACTTACTCGTTTGTATGCAACGCCTTAGTTGCATTAAGCACAAGCACTTATTAACGTTCGTACTTTACGGACTTACCCGAACACTGTTTCAGTTCGGCCGTAACGTCGTAACGCTAACGGAAATATTAAGTTGTATTCGGCTGCTTAACTTCCAAGACGTAACATCGCGGTGTTTTTCGTTTGCTATAAATATCTACGCCGCAGTTACGGCAGTGTAATCTAACTCCGCGTAATCGCTTACCGCAGTTAGGACAAATTACTTCTTGCACCTTAACTTCCATACAAGAGTACCCCCCCCTTTTTCCCATAAATGCAAATAGAGTGTATTTGACAAACTTCATTGGCACGGCTGGGAAATCCTATACCGAAGTAAGCCATCTTTCACATTAGTATCATACCTATATAGGCGGAACATATTATATGGATATGGTCAAATAAGTAGAACATACGTTCGACTTATGGCGTTAGTATAGTCTATAAGATTTAGTTTGTCAATAGTTTTAAGAAAAGTTTTACAAAACATTTTTCACAAAGATTACGATACGACTTTTGTTTTTCTCTTGCCTAGGCAAGGGCGTTTATGGTATTTGATGCAGCCGAATATGTCAAGGCGCAGAAAAAACTTAATGACATTAGCAATTTAATAAGAATGTTTTTTCTTTGTCGGTTCCCTTTCCCCTTGACATATTCGGTTGCATCGGGTTGGTTTGCCCTTGTCCTTCGGCAAGAGAAAACAAAGATAACGGTAGGTGAAAAATGGGTTTGTTCAAAATTTATTCAACTTTTTTCAAAAAACAGGTTAGCAAAAGTATTGTTTTTGAAGGGATAGTTTGTGAAAACAAAATAAGCAAGTTTTCCACAAAGAACGACCATTGCTTTTTGTTTTCAATTATAAAAGGAGTAAAGTTCAAAAACTGTAGAACGTTCAAATCTAATCGCATAAACAGTTCGAGAACAAAAACAAAATGCAAGAGTACAAAACGACCGAAAATATATCCCAAAATGCGTTGTTAAATAACTCTACGCCGTCCGATCAATCAACGTTATTACAAATGTTGGTGCAACAAAATCAGCTGTTGACTCAAATGCTTATGCAAAAGAAACAACATAAGACTACGTTAAAACAAGACGGAGAAGAAAAATTACCACATTTTACCTATAAGGAGTTAAAAACAATGCCAACACTTAAAGATTTTACCATTAGACGTAAAAATGGTATCTATTTTGAACTGCGTTATAGACGATACGGCTATGACGTTAGTTTTTCAAGCAAAAATTTTGACGAAGCGAAAAAACGAGCCTTTGAGTGGCTGCGTGTATTTGAAGCGGAAATTCAAGAAAAGAAAGTAACAATAAAGATAGTTGAAAAAACTGTAAGCCCGCAAGCAACAAAGACAACCGTACTATTTGCGCCATTTGCAGACAACTATATGGAAAACGTTAAAAGAAAAATGCTTAAAGAGAATTCGTACAAAAGCTTGTACAACGCATACAAAAACCACGTTCGGAGCGTATACGGAGATTACACGTTACAAGCCATAACACCGCAAATGTTACAACCGCACTTCAACCGATTGCACGAAGAAAAACCGAGAGTTTGCGAAGACGCCAAAGCCATAATGAGCAGCATAATGGAATACGCTGTAAATAACGGACTAATAAGCCGCAATCCCATGAAGGCAGTATTTGTAGCAAAACACGAAAGAACAACGGGACAAGCGTTATCTAAAAAGGAAGAAAAAGCATTTGTGCAGGCAATCAAGGGAAATTATTACGAGTATTCATTTTTGCGTATGCTATATTGCGGAGTAAGAGCTTGCGAAGTAAACGAGATAGTAGAAAACGACAATGAAACAATCACTATTAAAAACGGTAAATTGAAGAACTACCAAAAAAATTATTATAGAACAGTACCGATGTTTCCGTTGTACAAAGAGAACATACAGGGCAAAGGTTACCATGTTGACGTCAAGAAGTTATCCGTAGCGTTTACAAAGTTTTGTCCTAATCACCAATTAAAAGATTTACGACACACGTTTACGACCAGAGCAAGAGAGTGCGGAATCGACAACGAATTAGTATCGTTATGGACCGGTCACTCGCTCGGAAATGTAACTGCAAGCGTGTATACACACTTCTCAATAGAGCATCAAAAGGCTGTTGCCGAGAAGTTATTATACGAAGTATAATAAGTCCTATAACACAATTATAACTTCTTTCCCCAAATTTTCCCCAATTTTTCCGCAAAAGTGGGGAAAAGCAACTTGAAAATGGTTAATAAAACCTAAAAATAGGCAAAAATAGGGGTATTTTAACACTAAAATGGTTAAAATACCCTAATTTTGGCGGAGAGAACAGGATTTGAACCTGCGGAGGCTGTTAACCTCGCACGCTTTCCAAGCGTGTGCCTTAAACCGCTCGACCATCTCTCCATATCGGTTTTATTCGCCTAAATAGAATAACAAAAAAAATAAAATTAGTCAATAATATTTAAACGATTTTCATTTATTTTGCATACTACCAAGCATACATTATCTGAAACGACAGCCGCTAATAAAGACTATTGAATCAAGCGGCTTTTACATATTTATCAAACGACGGACAAAACGCGCGTTACTAAAACATTACCAGCAAAAACCCTACCAACACGCCGATAAATACGGAAAGCGCAGGCAGTTTGCTTTTCCACATCAATATAGATTCGGGCAGCAGCTCGCCGAAAACGACGTACAGCATTGCGCCGCTTGCAAAGCCCAAAGAAATAACCAGCATTATTTCGTTAATTCCGCCTATAGCGTATCCAATCAAAGCTCCGAATACGGTAGGCAAACCGCTTAAAGCCGTTAGCAGCACCGCTTTAACTTTGCCCATTCCGCCGGAAACAAGCGGAACGGACACCGCCATTCCTTCGGGTATATTGTGCAAACCGATAACTATAGCCATAATAAATCCGCTGCCGGAAAATAAGTTAGCGGTTATATCGGGCGTTATAGCGTAAGAAGCGCCTATAACCATGCCTTCCGGCAAATTATGCAGCGCTATTGCAAACATCATTACAAGTCCGGCAATAAACAAATTAGATTTTTCGTTTTTGTGCGTTTCCAAATGATTCGAGTGAATAAGCTCGTCCAAGTCGTCGGCGGTTTGCGGATGATTTTCGTCTATATGCACTACTTCTCGGTTTGTTCTTTTATCTATAACGAAATTTAAGAGATATACTACCGCGTATCCAATTCCTACGGAAGCGACCACTATAAACGGAGCGTACCAGCCGAGTATGCCTTCTTTCATCATTTCCAAAGGTTCGCTCATCAAATCGAAGCATACGACGGCAAGCATTATTCCCGCGGCAAAAGACAGAAGCAAACTCACTATTTTATTCGATTCGCGGCGAAGCACTGCGCCGACTATTCCGCCCAGCCCCGTGCCTATAACGCCCGAAATAAAAGTTATAACAATTATCGCCAAATAATTCATATATTTAGGATTACCTCATTTGTCTTTTGCAATGCGCTAAGTTTTGAAATATCTTCCGAGATTACGTTCTCAGACGCCTAAAGTTGATTCTTAATAAACAATTTGGTTTTGCAGAACTTAACTAAGAATACAGCAAAACAACGATATTCCAACAGAATCTCATTCCGCGTATTAAGGAGTACTTAAACACGATTTAATTCCCTTGCCTGCTTTATTATATCATACCGCCGCAGAAACGCAACGATTTGTACACACAAAAATTACGGACGGTTTTGTTTCCGTCCGTAACTTTTGGAAAAAAATATGAAAACCTACAACGCTTGAGCGCGCGGACTTCGGCTTGCAGTTTCCGAATCCCGCACCGCTAGGCGTTTTCGTTAATCACCCCTTAACCGCTCCTGCGGAAAGTCCGTTAATCAAATATTTCGACAGGAAGAAATACAAAATTACTATCGGTACCGCTATAAATACCGAACCCGCGGCAAAGCGCGCGAATTCCGTTTCCGGCAAAGACATAAGTCCGACAGCTACCGTCCACAATTCGCGATCTTTAAGCAACAACTTAGGCAAAATAAAGTCGCTCCAGGGCCACGCAAACTGGGTAAGAAGAGTATATACGATAATGGGTTTGGAAAGAGGCAAAGTAATCGTGCAAAAAATATGCAGATTACTTGCGCCGTCTATCCTCGCCGCCTCGTAAATAGAACTGGGAATAGTATCGAAAAAGCCCTTTTGAACCAAATATCCCATAGGCGCTCCGCCTGCGTAAATAAGGGCAAGTCCTACATGATTGTTGATAAAGCCGAATTGCGTCATAAGAAGATATACTGCCGTCATGCCCATAAAGGACGGAAACATTCCGAGAACCAACGCGCCCTTCATCAAAAATTTACGTCCCGAAAACTGAAAAGAGGAAATTGTAAAAGCCGTCAATATTACCAATAACGTTCCTACTACGCTGCTTATTACAGCAACCAGCAAAGTATAGCCGAACCAACTCGGATAGTTGTACGTTTTAGTATCCGTAAACAGATTTTTGAAACTGTCGAACGAAAAACTGGTCGGAAAAAATCCGTTAAAGCTGTATATACTTCCGTTTGCCGAAAAGCAACTCAGAACGAGCCATAAAATCGGAAAAAGAAATACCATAGACACTACGGTCAATATAGCGTATGTAAGACAACTGTCCGCAACTTTTTTTGCTCGAATTCCGGGTTTTCTCATTTAAAAGTATCCTCCCTTTTATACGCCGAAGAACGAACGTAGACTATCAAACTTATTACTGAAGTTATAACGAAAATAATCAAACTGATCGCCGCGCCTACTCCGTAGTAGTTATTGTCGATGGACAACCGGTAAAGCCAGTTTATAAGCAAGTCGGTATCGTTTGCTGCCAAATATCCGTCTGTCAGAATATCCTTACGCAAGAAGTAAAACACTCCGAAGTTGTTAAAATTACCTACGAACTGAGATATAAGAACCGGGGTTGTAGAAAACAGAACGAAAGGAAGCGTTATTTTGCGGAACTGAACGAAACCGTTTGCGCCGTCGATGCGCGCCGCTTCGTACAAGTCGGTATTTATATTGGTAAGAATACCCGTCGCAAGCAGCATTATAGAAGGAATCGACAGCCAGGCGTTAACGAAAAATCCTATACCGCGAGCTATCCATTTCGAGTTGATACCCAAAAAGTCTACAATCTGTCCGCCGTTATTAACTATCATATTGTTGATAGGTCCGCCGTTGCTAAACATAAATTGAAAAGCAAGCAACGTTATAAATCCGGGTACGGCGTAAGCAAGTATCGGAAAAGCTCTCCATATTGCTTTGCCTTTTACGCACTTTTTGTTGTACAAAAGAGCCAAACCCAATCCTGCAAAATAATTGAACGCGGTAGACGCTGTCGCCCACAGAAAATTCCATGCCAATATTCTGCCGAAAGTTTGGGAAAAATCGCCAAGAGCTATAAGCTTTCTAAAACTGTCAAACGACCAGTCTACCAATTCGGGAGGCACTATTTCTCCGCCGTAGTTGGTAAAGGCGATCAAAATCATAAATACTATCGGTAAAACGTTGAATATAGCCACGCCTATGAGTGGTAACGCTAAAGCGATCTTGAAAAAGTTTTTGTTCAACAAAGAACTTAAATCGTCGCGAAACGACGGCACGTTACCAACGCCCTTTATCTCTGCGTATTTATTGGCGTCTTTTATACACGATAAATACAACGCGACAGTAACCGTCAAAACTATCCAAGACAAAATGCCGCGAAGAAGCATTATAACGGAATTGTCGCCTGCTAGTTGCAGCCAAGCGTCCGCTTTAGTGGTACCAAGCGTAAAAAATCCTATAAAATCTTTAACGCCCGTCAACGCAAAATATACGACAATAGCGACTTCGGCAAGAGCGTACAATATCCCCTTTACGAACTGCCCGTTGAGAATTTGTCCCAATCCCATAAACGCCATTGACGAATACGTTTCGCGTCCGCATTTTTTAAAAAATAGTTTTAAACCGTTTATTCCGTTTTTAAACCGATTTCCGATTTTAGTAAAAACGTTTATTTTTGTTTTTTCTTTGCTCATAACTATATTATTGAAGCGTCTCGATTTGAGATTTGATATTTGCCACCATTTTGTTTAACTCTGTTTGCATATCGTCAATGCTGAACGTTCTTTTTCCGCATCCGTCCGTAGCAATCGTTTTAAAGCAAGATTTTATAGGCGTCCAAATCGCGCGTACCGACGATATAGACGGCATAACTACTAGCGTTCCGTCGTTAAGATTTTGAAAAGTAATTTTGGTAGCAATGTCGTCTTCGTTAGTTAAAGCGTCGTCGCGTGCGGGAACGATACCGAGCAATTCTTGACGTTTAGTTACCATTTCGAGACTGGTTGCAAACTCAACGAATTTTAAAGACCACTCTCTGTTTTTAGCATAACTGGATATGCCATAACCGTTGACGCCGCCCATTGTTTTTTGCGACATCCAAAGCGTTTCGTCCGTCACGTCCTGTTCAACGGTTATATCTCCGTTTTTAGGCAGCTTAGGCAACGTGGTAAGTATCAGATTTTCGTTGGCTTTTTCGTTGGCTTGCTCTTCGGACAATCCTTGTTTTTTATACTCCAAAGCCAAATCTTTTAAAAATTGCGTCGTTATATCCGGAGTACATACGTTAGCGAATATCGTACCGTTTGCCAACATCGTCGTACGGGCGTTAGTAAAACTTTCGTCCGCGCATTTCAAATCCATAAGCCCTGCCAAATCCCAAATAATCTTAGCGCCTATTTTCGCGTCGCCGGAAGCAAGACCTATGTCTTTGTCGTCGGTATTGTTATTTCCGAATACATACGCGCCGTAGGAAAATAAAAATCCGCTGTTAAAGTACTCGTTCGTAAGGTTAACGGCGTAGCCGAACTTACTCTTATCCGTATCGCGTATAGATTTGCTGTAACGATACATTTCCGTCCAAAATTCAACCATATCGGGAATATCGTTATTATTCTTGTCCCAATCCGTCTTCCAATTATCAGGCAACATATCCTTACGGTAAAACAACAACGGTTGCTGAACGTTGACAGGCACTCCGCAATAAACGTCGCGTCCTTCGACATTAGCCTTGTAAGCGTCCCACGCGTTTTGCGGAATATGCTCGTAGCAATCCAATTCGCTTATTTCTATAGGTAAAATGTGCTTACCGTTAACGTACTTCATTAGTATATCGTTCGCCTGGTACAGCACGTCCGGACCGTAACCGTAAGGTCCGTCGTTTTCCAAATCGCAATACTCGTCCATATTTGCGTCCACTGCTTTAACGTTTTGGTCTTTGTACTTCTCGTTAAAAGCGTTAAGCAAATAATCCAAATATCCTTTGTCTTTCGCGGTATCGTTTTCCAGCACGCGTATAATTATCTCCTTGCCGCCTTTGCCGCACGAAATCAGAGAAACGCATGCGCACACGACAAGTAACGCCGCCAAGACAACTGACCATACTTTTTTCATACAAGCCTCCCTTCGACAACAAAAGAGTTGTCGTTAAAATATTTGTCAACGTTAAACGTCAACGCTCCGTCCGCGCTGATACGAACGGATTTTTTACATACTTTAAGTTTCAAATTTTGTTCGTCGCAATAGCGTTCGATAACGAACAAACCGTTTTGTTCGTAAAACTTTACCTTGCCGTTTTTAATAGCCGGCTGCCGTTTTAAGGCTAAAACTTGTTTTAAACCTTCCCAAAACTCTTGTATATCGTCTCGTTGCAATTTCTCCCAATCAAAGGCCCTTCTGCTATCAGGATCGAATCCTCCCTCCGTCAATATTTCAGTACCGTAGTACAAACTGTAACTTCCTGGAATAAATATCATAGTCGCTATAGCGCACATCAATTTATTTTTATCGCAACCGAGCAATGTATAAAACCTGTGAGTATCGTGGCAATCCAACAAGTTAAACATCATAGCGTTCGTAACGTCGCTGTACCTTGCAAACTGTCCCGAAAGTCTTTCGGCAAGCTGTTTTTCATCAATCGTTGACGATACCCAATAGTCCATCATCTGCTTGGTTATAGCGTAGTTCATTATGCCGTCAAACTGATCGCCGCCAAGATAGTTTTCGCTGTTGTGCCAGTTCTCGCCTATGAGTACGCAATTCGGATCGACCTTTTTGATTTCTTTGCGGAAGCTACGCCAAAACTCGTGCGATACTTCGTCCGACACGTCTAAACGCCAACCGTCTATACCGTATTTTTTCGTCCAATATAATGCGACGTCGATAAAATACCTTTGCACTTCCGCGTTGTCCGTATTTAATTTAGGCATATCTGAGCACGCCGCAAAACACGCGTAGCCGTCTTGTATCGTATCGCCGTTTATAACGAACCAATCGAAATACCGCGATTTCTTTCCATTCTTTACTACGTCGCGAAAAGGAGCGAAATCTTCGCTTACATGATTGAATACCGCGTCCAAAACTATTTTTATGTCCATACTGCGGCAGGCTTCTGCCAAACGAGCAAAAGCCTCTTCGCCTCCGAACATTTCGTCTACTTCGTAATAGTCGCTGATATTATATTTGTGATTGGATTTACTTTTAAATATAGGCGTAAGATAAAGCGCATTGACCCCAAGCGATTTAACGTAAGGCAATTTTTGCCGTATACCGTCTAAATCTCCGCCCAGGAAAGATTTCGGCGTCGGCAAATCCTTCCAATCGTTTGTTATGTAACTTTCGTCTTTTTTCGACGCTTTGTAAAATCTGTCTACGAAAATTTGATAAAATACGGCGTTATTAAGCCACTCCGCATTTTTGATAACGTCGCTGTCGTGAATATATGCGAATTGAAAACTATTGAAATACGCATAATTAAAGTCGTAATTTTCCACAACTCCGTCTTCGCAATAAAAATAGTTTTTGCCGCCGACTCGAAGTTTGAAAACGTATGAAACGCGACTGTCTGCAAGAGCAAGCGTAACGGTATAATAGTCAAAAAGATTGTCGGAAAGAAACAACTCCATTTCGCTTTCGAATTGTTTTTCGGCAATCGCATATTTAGTATTGTATAAAACCGATACGAACTCTATCTTTTCGCCTTTTGCAAAGCGTAATCGCAGAGTAAGTTCTTTTTGCGACGAAGCAAAACAATAGTTGCTTTCGGGTCTGTGATAAATTGCTTGTAAATTCATTTAAACTCCCTTATTATATTTGCTGTTGACATTTGACAAATCAAATGTTACAATTTTGATATTATGAGTAAAAAGATGACTATACGCGATATCGCCAAAGAAGCGGGCGTATCCATTGCTACCGTCAGTTATGTACTGAATAACCGCGAAGACCAATGTATAAGCGAAGCTACGAGACAAAAAATATTGCAAATCGTAAACCTCCACCAATACCGTATTAACTTTACGGCTAAGTGTATTTCCAGCGGTAAAACCAATATTGTTACGCTATTCGTCGGAAGAAATAAATCTCCGCTTTACAAAGCCGAAGCAATGCGCGCAACCGAGAGACTGTACAAGTTTTTATCCTCTAAAGGGTATTGGCTGCAAATTGCCGCAGGCAAAGAAATAAAAAGCTTTTCAAGCAGCGACGCGGTAATTTGCTACAACGTGGACGAGCAATTTTTCCGCGAACTCGGAGAAGTAAACTTTTGTCCGCTTATCGCATTGGATTCCAAACTTGCAAATAACGAACTGTTTTATCAAATTACGATCGACTATCTCAAAGTCAAGACCGTAGCCGACAAAATATACGGTGAAAACAATTACAAAGTCGTCAGCTTACCTCTTAACTGCGAACCTTTAAAAAAGGACGCCATGTCGGTTTTTCCCGAAATTGTTTTTGCGGATAATTTCGATTTTACGTCAACCATTGCAGATTGCAACGTAGTCGCCCTTGGCGAAACGCTTGGAGAATACGCAAAGCGTTTTGCTAAAGACGTCTTAACGATCGATACGTTCAATCAAGAAAAAATCGAATTGCTGTGGAAATGCTTGGATATCACTATCAACCGTTTGGAAGCGCTCAACCACGATATAAAAATTTGATTTTGGATCAGTTATATAACTACCCAAACGCTTGCATTCGATAGTAATCGACTCTAAACGTTTTCCGTACAGTATCAAACATTCTCCGCCGTCGTTAGACGGCGGAGTTTTTGTTTGAACGTTACTTATTCCGCTGTAACGGTATAAATATCGAGAGTGTTCGTTTTGTAGTTATAGGTCAATCTATAAGTTCCCGCCGTAGCGCACGCAAGGTCGCCCGAATCCCCGAACATATTGTTGGCGGTTCCTTCCGTACCGAGCTGCGCTCTGCCGACCCATCCGCCGTTTCCGCTGGATTCGCCAATGTTGTATACAGCCAAACCGAATTTAGCTCCTTCGGCAAGTTCTATGGTAAGTTCGTATACCGCGGCGTCTTGCGTAACGGTAAACTTATACTCGTCTTGGAATTTGTGTTCCCAGTTATTTACCGTATCGCCTTTTATATAAACGTCTTTTCCGTCTTTGGCGATACTTACCGTTTGCATATAAGCGTCGAATGTAATATTATAAGTTCCGTCTTCGCCTACTTTTACATTATGATTATCCTTACTTGCCGCGCCGAATCCTACCGAGGCGTGCAAATAATCCGCGTTAAATGTTTTGTTGATATTATTCCACGTATATTCGGTTTCGCTTGCCTTGTAAGTACGTACGATAAGTTCTTCTCCTGCTTTAAGTTCTACGCCTTCTATAGTGTAGATGTCTCCGTTTTTGGTCATCTTATATTTTGCTTCGTTTACGGCTTCCATAAAGTCTCCGTATTTTCCGCCTAAAATATTACCGTCGATAAAGCATACCAACTCGTCGCGTTGTTTTTCGGCGTCGAATTTCGCTTCGATAGTCTTGCTATCGGTATCAAGCGTAAAGGTATAAAAACCGGTAGTTTTAACGCTGATATTGTTTCCGTTCTTATTGAATAATGCAGCGCTCGCAGCGTCTAAGTTCGTTATATTATAAGTGGTAAGCTGAGAGGAAGTTTCTCCTTTGGTTTTTATGGCAGTAAACATAAAATCGTCGCCTTCGGCCAAATAAACCGTCAACGTCAGTTTTTGGTTTAAAAGAGAGAATCTTGTCGCGGGAGTGTGTACGTCTTGCCAACTCGTTATATTTTTACCTTTTATGTAGTAGTTAACGACTTCTACTTCTTCTACGGGTTTTGCGTCGCCGTTACGTTTCACGGCGATTTTGTTAGCGCTGTTTTCGGCTGCGGTAGTTAACGTCAAAGTATAGTTACCGTCTTTCTTAACCAAAATATTCGTATTCGCCGCGGCATCGAGGCCGTTGCCTTTAGCCTCCATATATTCTTCGGCGTCTTTGCTCAAGTTACTTCCGCACGCTCTTGCGCCGTTAGATTTATAAGCGAGAGTTCCGTTTTCCAAAAGTACGGTAAGCTGGAATTCGTCGTCAACATGTAAATCCATCGTTAGTTCGAAGACGTTATTAGTTCCCTGCTTTTTCGTGAAGTGAGAGTCTGTCAACGCATCGTCCCAACTGAGCATATTACCCACGATAACCCAATCGCGATCGTCTACGTAGTTATTGTCCGTCCAGTGAGCGTACGCCTTGGCGTCCTCGTCAAGCGCCTTTGTGAAATCGTAAGGCGTATTGTTGGTGGGAGTTATAAACCATCCGTCAAACGTAAATCCGTCTTTTTGAGGGTCTGCAGGCTTTACGGGAGCCTCGCCTTTTTTTACATTTACCGTTTTAAGTACGGTTTTGCCGTCGGAATCGTATAGCGTAAGCGTTACTTGTTCTTGACACGCAGTCAATCCAATCGCTACTACCATTATCAACGCCAACACAAGCGTAAGCAGTTTTTTGTTCATAGTTTCCTCCTAAAAATAAATCTTTACGGCCATTTATTTAACCGTTAAGTACATATGGAGTATACCCCCCCCCACGACTAGTTGTCAATACCCAAAAGAAATAATGAAAAGATAATTTAACTGTTCACTTAACAGTTAAGTAATTTGATGCCGGGAAACGTTGCAATGAATAAACTGCAACTTAAAAAACGGACAAACAAGAAATAAGGGTCTGTTTGACAGTTAAAATTATTGCGTCTCGAACTCTGCAGACGATTTGACGAGCTTAATTTATTATGTCCGAAATAACATATCGATTATTTTAATGCAATTGGGAAAAAGTTATCCGAAAGTTTATTATTAAATAAGCTTTGACCACAGAAAAGCTATTTGCAAGAGAGCTACTTACTCACATATAGCAAAACCAAAACAAAATAGGCAAAAATGCCGTAAAAATTTTGATTGAACAACTAGACGGAAACAAAGAAATTCACCGCGCCGAAGTCGAATCGCAACTTATTGTAAGAGACAGCACTGCAAGAATAAAATAAACGGCATAAAAGCTCCGCAATTAAATTGCGGAGCTTTTATCATATATCAATAATAAATTTTTTATTTTATATACAGCAATCTCTCTTATCAAAAGACACGAAATCGCTTTTTGACAAAATAATACGTTTAAAACGGCTTGTTAAACATGGGCAAATCACAAATCTTCCAACTTTTGCAGAATTATCACTTCGGCGCGGTCGTTCTGAGGTTCGTCCAACAAAGTTAAGCAATAGCTATCGTCGATTTTTATTTGCGTAGTATCGAACAAAGAGACGAATTTATCTAATCCGTCAAGTTGAAATTTGTGTTTATCCGTCATATAATGCATTGGCAGAACTATTTTGGGGACTATTTCGTCTACGTATTTTTTTGCGGTTGTTGCGTCCGCCGTATATATACCTCCTACAGGCAACATAAGTACGTCGCAGCCGCGTACTTCAGTAACGATTTTTTCGTCGAAACAGCCTATATCTCCCATATGGACGATTTTAAGACCGTCGATTTCAAAAAGAAACACTAAGTTCGCTCCGCGCTTTGCGCCCTTTTCATCGTCATGAAACGACAAAAAAGAAGATATCGCTATGTCGTCAGCGCAGCACGCCGTTTGACAATCTATAACGGCAGGGTTGCCCATAACCGCGTCCATACAATCATGATCGTCGTGATGATGCGAAACCGTTACGACATCGCAGCGTACGAGAGGCATATTCGGTCCTACCATATCGGACTTGTACGGGTCGCAAAGAACAGTTGTTCCCATATCGCTTATAAGACGAAAGCAAGAATGTCCCAAGTATTGAATTTTCATAACTAAAACGCCTCCCTAACGATTATCACGCATATAACACGTATTGTATACCCCCATGCAAAAAGTGTCAATAGGCTGTGATAAAAGGACGTAAAAATTATGCGTTAAAAAAAGGGTAGATTTTTTTGCGATAGTTTGGTATAATATAAATAATTATTGCGCTCTTGCTCAATAATTATCTTGGAGGTTATATGAAAGCCTGGATTTTAGAGGATGCAAAAAAATTGCGTTTGCAAGAATTTGCCCCTACGGTACTTTCGGAAAACAAGGTAAAAATCAAAATCGAAGAGATATTGTTGTCGAAGTCCGATTATAATATTTATTCGGGAGAAAGCAAACGAACTTATCCGTTTGTGTTCGGCAGAAACGCCGTCGGCGTCGTATCGGACGTGGGCGACAAGGGAAATTCTCTTTTGCAAAAAATGGACAGAGTAGCGATAGAACCTTACATCCCCTGCGACGCTTGCAGCGAATGTAAAGACGAAGACTACCAAAATTGCTCCAATATGCAGGAATTAGGACATAACTGTAACGGATTACTGCAAAACTTTATCGATTTACCGTATTCGCTTTTGCACAAACTTCCCGACCAACTTTCCACGGAAAAAGCGCTTTACGTTTCGTACGTGGCGTTTTGTTTAAACGTAGTCGACGCGCTAAATCTGGAAAAAGGCAGACACATAGCCATTTTCGCTTCTACGAAAACGGGTTTGCTGTTGGCTCAACTCGTAGCTTACTATCAAGCCGTTCCTATTTTTATAAGCAACGTAGACGCTTTACTCGATATGGCCAGAGATATGGGCATCTTCTACTGCTTCAACCCAGAAAAGAATAACGTCGAACACGAAATTCTTATGGTAACGGGCGGCAGAATGTGCAGCGAATTGGTATTCTTTTCCGACAGCGATTTTAGAATGCGCGACGTTTACGACGCGGCGGCGGTAAACGCGAACATCTGTCTTGCGGGATACTCAAACAAAGACAGTAAATTATCGGTAGCGCAAATATGCGAAAAACATTTGAAAGTGTTCGGCGTTTATAACGGAGCGGGCAACTTTTCTTCGGCAATAAACCTACTTGTTACAAATACGGTTAACGTAGACGCATTACTGGGAGAAACTATCGATTTCGAAACTCTGGACAAATCTCTTGCCGAAATGCAGCCGGACGATTTACTGCTTAAATCTAAAATAATAAAAGTCAACTGAAAATATCATTAAGAGGTTAACGCAAATCCGACGCAAAATTTCGCGTCGGATTTTTTTAATTTAATATTAAAAATCATACGGAGTCTTACAAATAACGGAAGTTCCAACCGTATCGAGCTAAAAACGGAGACATATTTTCACTTCGCTCCGTTTTAGTTTTTAAACTCATTTTAAATTATCAACGTACATAGCCGCGGAAAAACCCGCAATCGCGCCGTCGCCCACAGCCGTTGCGCATTGGCGCACATTTTTGGTTCGGCAGTCTCCCGCAGCGAAAACGCCTTTACAACTCGTTATACAATCCTCTTTCGCAACTATAAATCCGCGCTCGTCTAGATTAACCAAATCTTTAAACCGTTCGTTATGCGGCTGCTGACCGATTGCGACGAACACAGCTTCCGTATCCAAATAAGTTATCGCTCCGTCTTTGTCCTGATAGGCTACTCCTTGAACCTTGTCGTCGCCGACTATATCCTTTACAGAAACGTTTTTGACCCATTCTATCTTTTTGTTTGCAAGTATTCTGTCAGTCAGTTCCTTATCACAAAACAATCTATCGAATAAAGTAAGCAACGTAACGGAAGAGCATATATCCGAAAGATACAAAGCGTACTGCGCTGCCGAATTACCGTCGCCTACCACGCATACGGGTTTGTCTTTATAAAAAGCTCCGTCGCATACTGCACAGTAACAAACGCCGCTACCGCTCAGCTTATTTTCCGATTCCAGCCCCAAGCGCTTGTGCGATACTCCCGCAGCGATAATTACCGCTTTTGCAGTATACGCCGCGTATTCCGTTTCGATTTTGAACCCTTGTTCCGTTTTAAAAACCGAAGCCGTACCCATATCGAATTCCACGCCGTGAGATACCGACTGTTCGAACATATCTTCCGCAAGACGCGCTCCGGCAATTTCTTTGACCGAAGGGAAATTTTCGACTTTAGGCGCAGTCGCGATTTGACCTCCGAAAGCGTTAGCCTCCAAAATCATTACGCTTTTACCCGCTCGGGCGGCATACATCGCCGCAGTAAGACCGGCAGGACCTCCGCCCACTACCACTATATCGTACATTTAAACCTCATTTATTGTTTTCGATATACTTACGTACGTTAGAAGCGTTTTCGTATACGGAATAGCTGTCTCCGTTTGCGACTATAAGCGTGGGCGTTAATTTAACGTCAAACTTTTTAGACAAATCGGCTTGTTCCATAGCGTTGACTTCTTCAAAGTCCATATGAGCCTTATTGAGCATAATTTCCGCCATTTTACAGTTGGGACAATTATCCTGAACGAAAAGCATTGGTTTTACGACGCATATCTGCGCTTTTTGGTCTTCGACTTCTTGAGCGACAAGACACTTTTTTAACACGCTGGAAGCGGGAGTATATTCCTTACGCTCATGCCATTCCTGCATTTTTCCGTCGTTCCAGTTTTGTATGGGACGGTAATAACCCGTTATACGGCTGTAAACTTCCGTCTTTTGACGGCAATGCGGACACTCGTAAACTTCGCCTTTTATATATCCGTGATCGGGACAGACCGAATACGTAGGAGACATTGTATAGTAAGGAAGTCTGTAGTTTTCCGCTATCGTTCTTACAAGTTTCATCGCAGACTTCCAGTTAGGCAAGCGCTCGCCCAAAAACGCGTGAAATACCGTACCGGAAGTATACAGCGTTTGAAGTTGATCCTGAATATCCAACGCGTCGAATATATCGCTCGTAAAGCTTACGGGCAGATGAGAGCTGTTAGTATAGTACGGAGTTTCGCCTTTTTTACTGGCGAAAATCATATCCGGATATAATTTTTGGTCGTGCTTGGCAAGACGGTAAGACGTACTTTCCGCCGGAGTGGCTTCGAGGTTATACAAATCGCCGTATTTTTCCTGATAGTCGGACAATCTTTCACGCATATGATTTAAAACGTTTTGCGTAAACTGCTGCGCTTTAGCTTGCGTCATATCGCAGGCAAGCCAACTGGCGTTTAAGCACGCTTCGTTCATACCTACCAATCCGATAGTTGAAAAGTGATTGTCGAAATTTCCCAAATAACGCTTCGTATAAGGATAAAGCCCCGCTTCCATAAGCTTCGTAATAGTAGTACGTTTGATTTTAAGCGAACGTGCCGAAATATCCATAAGATTATCCAAACGGGCGTAAAATTCCGCTTCGTTTGCCGATAAATAAGCTATACGCGGCATATTGATTGTAACTACGCCGACCGAACCCGTACTTTCGCCGCTTCCGAAAAATCCGCCTGATTTTTTGCGCAATTCCCTTAAGTCCAAACGCAGTCTGCAGCACATACTGCGTACGTCGGAGGGTTCCATATCGCTGTTTATGTAGTTTGAAAAATACGGGGTTCCGTATTTCGCCGTCATTTCGAATAACAGTTTGTTGTTTTCCGTTTCGCTCCAGTCGAAATCTTTGGTTATCGAATATGTGGGAATAGGATATTGGAAACCGCGTCCGTTATAGTCGCCTTCTATCATAGTTTCGATAAAAGCTTTGTTGACCATATCCATTTCTTTCTTACAGTCTTTATAACAGAAATCCGCTTCCTTTCCGCCGATTATGCAATGCAGTTCGGCAAGGTCGTTAGGAACGGTCCAATCCAACGTAATGTTCGAAAAAGGCGCTTGCGTTCCCCAGCGGCTTGGCGTATTAACGCCGTAAACAAACGACTCGATACATTTTTTAACCTGGTCGTAACTTAAATTATCCGCTTTTACAAAAGGAGCGAGATACGTATCAAAAGAACTGAACGCCTGAGCGCCCGCCCATTCGTTTTGCATAATTCCCAGGAAGTTGACCATTTGGTTGCAAAGAGTTGCAAGATGCTTTGCGGGAGCGGAAGTTATTTTTCCGGGAACGCCGCCCAATCCTTCTTGAATAAGCTGCTTAAGCGACCAACCCGCGCAATAGCCTGTAAGCATTGATAAATCGTGCAAATGAATCGCCGCGGTACGGTGAGCTTCCGCTATTTCCTCGTCGTAAATTTCACTTAACCAATAATTTGCGGTGATAGCTCCGCTGTTAGACAAAATCAATCCGCCTACCGAATACGTAACAGTACTGTTTTCCTTTACGCGCCAATCGGCGATTTTTAAATAATTGTCCACCACCGATTTGTAGTCTAAAATGGTCTCGCCTACGTTACGTACGTTTTCGTGATTTTTTCGGTACAAAATGTAAGCTTTTGCTATTTCGGCGTACCCCGCTTGAATAAGGACGGTTTCTACGCTGTCTTGGATATCTTCGACGGAAACAACGCCGTCGCTCACTTTATCCATAAAGTCGGACGTAACTTTGAGCGCCAGCAAATCGATAATATCTTGCGTATAAGGTTTGTTTTTAGCGTCGAAAGCAGCCGTTATGGCTTTTGCGATTTTCGAAAGATTAAATTCGATAATTTGACCGTCTCTCTTTCTTACTTGATACATTTTGTCCCTCCGTATTGAATGCGCCGCAAACGTTTTTTTTCGCTTGCAGGCAATTTTGTGATGCCTATTCATTGTATAATAGTAAATTGTTATTGTCAACAGTTCAAACACAATATATTGTGTTATTTTTTTACTTTTAACACAATATATGGTATGCCAGGCATAACGCTTTGTCTGACATAAATAGCAAAAATATGCAAACGCCAGTCAAAATAACAACTTTTCTATTCTTGTTTATATCAAACTTGGAAAGCGCGCAATCCAAATACGCAGAAATCGGTTAGTAACTAAAAATACTACCCTACACATTGCGTTATAAATAAAAAAAAGGACGATATAAAAACAATTTGTCGATTTCTATTATTCTTAATCGAGCAGTTTGAATTTCAGATAGTCTTTTAGATAAAAAAAGGAAAAAAGACGACGACGCCGTCTTTTTTCCTTTTATGAAGAGAGAGATATTTCGATAATATTTTACCGAACGTATAACAATTTTCAATTGCCTTTATCAGTATAACAAATAAAAAATAATTGTCAATACAGAAATGAAAATTTGTTATACAAAAATTTTAGGCGGGTATTTATTTAATTTATATCTGAAATTTCAAATGCGTTAAACGCCTTTTCATTTCGAGAAATACACGAAAACGGATTGCGCGTCTACGGTAACCCGTCCGTTTGCGGAAACGAGTTCCGCGGCTCCCGCTTGAGAAGCGTTGGCTACCAACGACCAATCGCCGTCCGGAAGATTATACTCATACGCGGTTTTTGTGTTGTTTATCACCGCAACAACCTTGTCTTTTGAGCCGCCGTCGAAAATTACGGAAATATTGTTCCCGTCCGTTTGAGCGGTTATAGTAACGCCGCTGTTAGCCGTCAGAACTTTGCTTGCGCGGCGCATTTCTATAAGTCCTTTGTAGTAAGTCATCATTTGATATTCGTTGCTCTGTTCGGTAAGATTTTCCCATTTTAAGTTGTTAACCGCGTCGCTGGATTTATAGCTGTTTTCGTCGTACTTGTTTGCGGAAATCTTTTTTGAACGCAACATTTCCTCGCCCGACTGCATAAACGGCGTTCCTTTTGACAGCATAACGATTGCCGCGCCTATACGATTCATCGCCAGCCGCTCGTCGACAGTGTATTTACTTGCAGAAATAGTAAGTTTGTCCCACAAAGTGTGATTATCGTGCGCGGAAATATAATTGATAACCGCGCCGTTTTTTACCGACCAACCGAAAGAATCGTCTTCACAGCCGGCAATACTTACCGTAACGTTAGATTGATTTTTTGAAGGAACGGCAAGATATCCGGCATCGGAAGCCAAAAATACGCTTCCGCGTAATCCGTCGCGGATGACGTCGTTAAAAACGGCTACGGCTCCCGCAGAACCTTGCGTGGCGGTAATACCGCTTATATTCTTTTGCGTTGCCAAATCGACGTTAGTAGCCGTATCCATAGTCCAAGCCTCGCCGTATATTATCGCTTTGGGATTTACAGCGTGAACGGCCTTTTCTATAGCTTGCATAGTTTCTACGTCGTGTAAACCCATAAGGTCGAAACGAAAACCGTCTATTTTGTATTCTCTTGCCCAGTAAGTAACGCTGTCAACCATAAACTTACGGTACATATACCGTTCGGAAGCGGTATCGTTTCCGCAGCCGGAACCGTTTGAATTGGAGCCGTCGTCGTTATAACGATAGTAATAGTTAGGTACTATTTTGTTAAGATTACTGTTAGCGTCGGCCGTATGGTTGTAAACCATATCCATAATAACGCCCAATCCCTGCGCATGAAGCGCCTGCACCATCCGTTTAAATTCGTTTACCCGCACTTCGCCGTGATACGGGTCGGAAGAATAACTACCCTCGGGCGAGTTGTAATTTTGCGGGTCGTATCCCCAATTGAATTGAGCCTTATCCAGTTTGGTTTCGTCTACCGTTTTGTAATCGAAAACAGGCAGCAAATGAATATGAGTAACACCCAAATTTTTAACGTAGTCTACGCCGACGGGAATCCCTGCGGAATTTTTTAGTCCCGTTTCCGTAAAGGCCAAATATTTGCCTTTATGCTGCGAAGATGCGATTTGATTGCTGAAATCGCGCACGTGAGTTTCCCATATTATAGCTTCGGTATAAGAATTGACCGAGTTGACGTATTGTTCGTTTTCGAAACCTTTAGGATTTGTGGTTTCCAAATCCAACACCATTCCTCTGTTTCCGTTGACGCCGGTACTTCTGGCGTAAGGGTCAACGGCTTCCTGAATTCCCGCGACGGTTTCTACCGTATAGGTATAGTACTTGCCGGTAGCGTCGTCTACGCTTACCGACCAAACGCCTTTGTCTCCCAACTTCATTTCTTCCTGCAAGTAACAGGCTCCGCCGTTGCCGTTCATATACAAATTAACGGCTACGCTTTTTGCAGTAGGCGCCCAAACTTTAAAAGTTGCGGTATGTCCGTCGATACTTACGCCCAAATCTCCGTCGTAATTGTATCTTTCTCCGAAACTTTTACTGTCGTACACTTCGTAAGGCAGTACCTCTTTTTGACCGAAACCGTTTATTTCCACGGTATATTTTTTGGTTAAGTCTACTTCATGACGCAAACGGACAACGCCTTTATCGGTAGTTTTGTTTTGAGTTAACAAAGACGCAACGGCAACTTTTTCTCCGTCGCAAAACACTTTTATATCCGCTTTGCGCGAAAATTTTGTTGCGGGAACGATCGAAAACGTTATCTCGTTAAGTTCGCTTATAGATACTTTTTCAATCTGTTTTACCATCTGAAGTGTTTTGCCTCCGTCCGAGCTGACAAATTGATAAGGATTTACGCCGGTGAGATAAATTACCGTAACGTCGTTTGATATGCGAATCGTACGGTCGTTCGGGTATACTTTATCGGCGCTTCCCCATACGTCGGTATGCGTTGTTGCGTTTTTACGGAGTATGAATCCGACTTCGTCTATATTGTCGGCAACATTTATTACCGCTTTCGCCCCGTAAGCGCAAGGATGAAATTCGTACGCGCGTCCGGAATCGAAATCGTGCCAGAGCCATACGTCTTTATCGACATAGGAATGCTTGTTTTCCCGCCAATATATTATCAGCTGACGTGTTCCGTCTTCACGAGGCAGTTCGTAATCGTCGAAATTGCCGAGATTTTCACCTATATCCATATCTATTTCATACTTACTAGTATCGAACTCGTCGTCTTGAGGGTTGCACGCGGCAAGACACAAAGACAACGCCACAATAAACATCAAAAATACGACAATAATTTTTTTCATAGCTCTCCTTTAATAACGAAAATAAATATCTGCAAAATCGGTTTTGCCTGTATATTTTATCACCGTTAAATCGTCAAGTCAATATGCATTTTAGATAAATGCTAACAACTTAAAACGCGGATATCCTAACGTAAAAATTTTTTGTCTATTTTGTTGACAAACTCTTATTTTTTTGTTATGATAATTAGGCTTTTGACAGCGTAGAGGCGAAAAGACCTTCGGGCGTCGGGGAAAGCGCTATGGCGGCGTAGCTTAGATGGTTATAGCGGCCGGTTCATACCCGGCAGGTCGTTGGTTCGAATCCGACCGCCGCTACCAAAATACGGCTCCTTGGTCAAGCGGTCAAGACATCGCCCTTTCACGGCGGTAACACGAGTTCGATTCTCGTAGGAGTCACCAATGGGGAGTTAGCTCAGTTGGGAGAGCATCTGCCTTACAAGCAGGGGGTCACAGGTTCGAGCCCTGTACTCCCCACCACACAGTGCCCAGTCAAACCCGCAAGGGTTTGATTGGGTGTTTTCATTAGGCAACACGCAAATAAGCGTGTCTTTTTTGTATTGTCGTCCTCTGCAACAACGTTTAGCGAACGTAAGCGGAACGTTATTTTAAGGGACTTTTTACAAACGAGTTTAAACAATTTTATGAGTTTTTGAATTACACAAGGATATTATATGAAAAATAGATTTTATACGGGTATTGACACGGTGTGGTATAATGTAATTAGGGAAAGTTTTTATAGCGAACGCGTTGCATTTTGCAGCGCGTTCGCTTGTTTATTGTAACGTAATATTTAAACTGTGGGGACGGAATTAAATTTACGTTGCGCAATATATTGCTTTCCACAATTATAAAAGGAGAAATATATAATTTTGAATGTTTTTGATAATATTAGAGATAAAGTATTGAGTCTATTCGATAACAGCGGTTGGGCTAAATGGATACATGAAGGAACAATGCCCTCGTATACACAAGAGGATAGGAAAACAAATATTGAGTATTCAAGAAAAACAAATCATTGTGCAAAATGCCTCAATATTAACGGTTGTTGCTTTCCCAAAAACAAAATGCCTGATTATCCGTTACATTACGGTTGCCATTGTAAAATAGAGTCTGTCACAGGTATAAATTTCAAAGCAGAATGTCAGATAGAAAAATTTACCGATTATATCTTTAATCCGCAAATTAATGACGGCAAAAAAGAGTTGTTCGACAGCTGGGGATATGGTAAAATGGATTCGCAATGGCTACAGACCGAGTATTGTCGTCAAGCGCAAGAAAAATATTCAAGTGGAGAATTCGCGCTCAACAAATTAAATGATTATGGTCAAAGAATTAATATCGAAATAACAATTCCGCGAAAGGACGGGAAAGGCAACGTAACTTTTCTATCCGGTTGGATGGTATACCCTGATGGCAAAATATTATTAACTACACCATATGGAGACAAATAAGAATGAAAGAATATGATAGAGTAAAACTAATAGTTGAAAAAGAAAAATACGCCAATGAAGGCGTACACAAAGGAATGGACGGTTGGATATGCGACCCGCGAAATATAAACGAACAGTGGCTTGTCTGCTTTGACCAATATGGAGCATTGCCAAATATTGCAACAATTCCGGTCAAAGAAAAAGACTTAGAAGTTATTTGGGAACACCCTCTAAAACAAGTTGGCAGCAAAGTTACGTTGTATGTTAACAACTACATTGATAAAGGTGCGCCACTTGGTGCGCAAGGTGTAATTGTACAAAAAGGAGAAGTCGATAGCAAGTGGATTGTTTGCTTTAGTATAAAAGAGTTGAAAAAAGACGTAACATTAACCGTCGATAACGATGAAATTGCAATTGATTACGAATAAAATTCGTTTTAGGTTGTGAATACCCCACCAAAATACGGACGTTTTTAGGGATAGAATGCTAAAAACGCCCGTTTTTTATTGTTTTGAGTTGATTTTTAGGAATTTTTAACCACAAGTTTCTTATTTTTTGCGATTTTGGGGGTAATTTTTTTTTGGGGGGGTATTTGTACCAGTTTTTGTACCAACTTTCACCACACAAGCTTCTTAGCTTCTTCAAGCAAAATTTCGTCGGGCAAATCCGTATACGCTTTACTGAGCTTACCTGATGAATGCCCTACCATTTCTTTGCGCGCGCTTTCCCAATCAAATATTTTAACCTTGCATTTATTTGGCGCTTGTGTTAAAATTTTAGGAGGAGTGCATTATGTACGTTAAAGAATTGCGACAGAATCTTATACGGTATATGCGTTGTCAATGGCCGTATGCATTGACTCTTGTTTTAGCAAGCGTTTTAGGATTTTTCTTTGTACGATTCGATAACAATCCCAACGAATTGTGGGCATGGTTTTTTGCAATAACGTTATTTGCAATATCCGGTCTGGCATACGTAACGCGTATTTTTATTAGCGCATTCAAATTGGTCTGCGAACGCTTTAGTTCAAATCGAATATCAAACGAGCAATCTTTGCAAAAATTGCTTTGGTCTCATATTTTAGCTTTTATAATTATCATTTATATTTCTTGCGCGTTATTCTTTGCTTGCGTATCGATTTTTGCATGGCAAAGTATAGCTAATATATTTATGTCTTTTATCGAAAATTGGATTTATATTTTCGAATTCTTATTATACGTTACCGTCGTACCGCTAACAACGTATATTCTGCCAACTTTAAACATAGTAGCTTTTAGATTTAACGGAAAACGCAAACTCTCTTTAGCGCTAAGCGTCATTTCATTATTTTTGTGCGTACTGTCCGGAATTATCGAAGTTATGTTACTCATTCACTCGTCCAGCACGGACATGACGAAAGTTTGGACAACCATTATTGTTCTTGTAGTGTTTTTTGTTCTTGCCGATACAGCTGGATATAAAATGACTTATTCCACGTTAAAGAAAGAGCGGCAGCGCAATCAAACGGAAAGTCAAACCGAATAAATTACAGTATACGGAAAAATTGGTTATGTTTATAGTTTGAAAATGGGAACAGTAATAAAAAAATCGGCTTTAAACATAATTTTAGTTTTTGTGCTATTTTTTCCGTCTCGTTATTTTCGGGGAGCGCGCTTAAGGAAATACCTTTACAAGTGCTTTCGTCGAAGAGCTACGACGAATATTCGTTTATGGCTTTTGCTTTTTTTCGTAGTATTTTATTTAAGTTTTTTGCTCAATTTGTACGTAACTATTCCGTCGATAATACACGCCATCATTATCAGCCCCAAAATCACCGTTATACCTACCGCGCCCCTGACACGGATAAAAACCTCTCCGAAGCCGCTATGAGGCAGTCCAAGCCAAAATAATAATATAAACGCAATTCCGATTAAAAATTCTATGCCCCAAGTAAATAAAAATCTTTTCTTATAAGTACTTGTTTTTAAACTCAGCAAAAAGTTCATACCGGCCGCGTAGGCAAGACAAAAAAACGCAAAAAAGCAAGCGCAGATAACCGACGCGTAATCTGACGATCTAACTCTTTCCGCTTGGCGGGGATTTTGAGGATTTACGTAAATTTTCGTAGACTTGCCGATGTTTTCGGTTTGAAAAGTATGATGGCCCTCGCTGTCCGTAAAAGAATACGTATTGCCTTGGAACTCATAAGAAATTACATAATAATAGTAATAAGTGTGTCCGTGCGACGATGATGACGTCGATTTCTCCATATCGATTACCGTACCATCCGTTACGACGAAATTCAATTCGTAGTTGCGCATTTTTACGGTATGCCATACAAAAAAACCGATAAACGCGGCAAATAGCACGAAAGATAAAATAAGACCGAAAGCGGCGTGCTGCCGTTTTTCGCCATATTCGATATATCGGAAATTATTATTAGAGTTCATTTTATATTCCTGTCATGATTCGTTCAACTATAAATATAGTACTAAATTTTTCATAAAAAGTCAATGTAACGCGCCGGCTCTTGCGATGCGTCTTGCCTCCTGCCGTATTGCCGTTTTATTTTTTAATGTAATGTTTTTACTTCCATTCATTACGAAAACTTAAAATTCTTTACGTAACCTCCCTTCCGCCATACAGCTCATTGCCTACCACGAAAGATTTCGTTGGAAATTTTTGTTTATTATAATTAAGCCTTACGATTCAACAAATTTACTGCAATTATTATAATATCCAAATCGCATATAAAAAATATTGCCGGAATATCCGTTTAGATTTATTTTTTGCGTATATTTTAAATTGCCGTATAAAACGCCTCTAATAAAGCAACACTACTACTAACGCAAGGAGGCTAAATATGAAAGTATCTGTAAACGAAGACTGTATAAGCTGCGGTATGTGCATAAACATATGTCCCCAAGTTTTCGACTACGACGCAGACGGACTGTCCCACGTTATAGGCGACGCGGACAATTATGTTGATAAAGTTAGGGAATCGGCCGAGGTTTGCCCCGTAAACGCTATAGAAATAGACTGAACAAACAAAAAGAAACCGCTTGATTTTCAAGCGGTTTCTTTGTTGAAAAAGGCCGTTTTAGTAAGTAAACGTAGAGGTAATTACGACGTTGTTATCGTTAGAAGAAACATAACTTACGATCATCTTTACTACTTTGTCTCCATCGGCAAGCAACTCTACCGTCGCGCCGCCTTTCACTTTTGCGCCGTCTACGCCAAACGCGGTTTTGAGGTCGGCATTGGCAACTTCACCCCTGAAAGTATCGTCGGTAGTAACCACGCCGGACATCGTCAGTCCTTTCAAATTCACTATTCCTTCGCCCCTGGTTATATCTTTAGTTTCCGTCGTAGTAGTAAACGCTTCGCTTGCGGAAGAATCATTTAAAACTTTCTTTTCGATAGTAACTTTACCGGAAGCAAAGTTGTAAGTCAAAGTTTCTTTGGCAATTTCCGCGCCGCCGTTAGTAACCTCGATTACTTGAACGACTGTTTTCGCGTCTTTGACGCCCTCGTATTTATCCAATACCGTCAGTCCTTTGCAAGCGCACAAAGCGCAAACCGAAACCAACAATACGGCTAAAACCGCTAAAATCTTTTTATTCATCAGAACATCCTCCTTTTGAGAATAAACGCCAACGCCACGCCTAGCGCCAAAGCGGTAACGGCGGCGCCGAGTTTTGCCACGGCGATAGCAGCTCCCGCTTGAACGGCGACTTCGAGGTCTGCCTCTCCGCCATCAACCAACGCGTCCAGGCTCTCTTTTGCCGTATTGTACGCAGTTAAATCCACTTGCGCTTTTTCTTCCGCATTCAACGCGGCGACAGCCGCATCAACGGATTTAAGCTGATTAAACAACTCTTCGCCCGTCTTTCCTGCCAAACCTGCCACAGCTTGTTTGGCGGCGTTAACTTTCGCTTTACTGTCAACTACGGATTTAGCGTTTGAAAGAGCCAACGCAACAGCTTCCAAAGATTCAGCATCGTCAATAGCGTTTTCGGGAACTTCTACTCCTTTACTTTGAGCGTACTCCGCCAGTTCGGCAGCAGCCGCTTCTTTCGCCGCGACCAAAGCAAGATTTGCGGCCTTATCCTCGGCAATTTTAGCCAGAGCCTCCTCTTTTGCGGAATTTACTTCTTCAATAGTCGTAGCTGCATCAATCGCATCCGTATCTGGGACGGCTACGCCGTCTTCTTCCGCTTTTGCCGCCACTTCAGCTTTTGCCGCTTCTTTCGCATTTGCAAGAGCTATTATATCAACTACTTGCTTTGCCAATATCAGCTCGCTGTCGGCTTCAGCTTTCGTATCCGCGTCTCTCAAAGCCAACGTGTCGCCGAGAGTCAGAGTAACGCCGAATTGTTGAGCATAAGCGTTAAGTTCAGAAAGCGCGTCGGCAAGATAATCGATGATTTCCACTACGTCGGCGTACACTTTACGTATTTTCGCTTCGGTATCAGTGTTTTTGTCATCCATCAGGTTTTCAGGCACTTCCACTCCCTTTTCCTGCGCATAAGCGGATATCTTAGCTTTCAATTCCGCTTTAAGCGCCGCGCGGTTTTCACTGTTAAGTTCCCATTTGGCAACCAACGTGTTAGTACCGCCGGGCATCGTACCGTAATACGTATTGCTTGTATCGTGCTTCGTCCAACGCCAATCTGCGCCGTTTAACGTCCAACCCATAAAATCGTAGCCCTCCTTTATAGGGTCTGCAACTTTATCGAATGCAGTCGCGCTTAACAAAGTCAGGTCGTCCATCGTTGCTTTTCCGTCGACAGTCGTGCCTCCGTTCAAATCGAATTTAAGCGTACTTTGCAACGCAGTCCAAACACCCGTAAGCGTAACGTTTTGACCGGGCATTGTAGTCCAAGCAAATTCTGCTCCGTTATTACTCCAACGGACAAATTCATATCCTGCTCTTGTAGGCACAGGAGCAAGTTCGCTGATATCTGCGCCGAACTTCATACATATGGGCTCTATTGCCGTGTCTCCCGCCTGAGTGAACGAAATCGTGTACAGTTTGTCGGTAACGCTTACGCGCAACTGAGCAAATTTATCTTCTCCCGTAGTTTCATCCTTGCCTGTGGGATAAGTAATTTTGTCGTTCGAGCCAATCGTACGTCCGTCGTCCAGGTTGGTCCAAATCACTGTGCGGTGTTCGCTTGCGGCAAACATTGCTTTTTGTTCTTCGCTTAGTTTTTTCAATACGTCGTCAAGAGTATATTGCGTTTTGTTACGCATAAATACTTCACTTGTAATCGTTTCGTTAAAATCGCCGTTTACGATTTGTATCGTAACTTTTTTATAATCGTAACGCCACACCGCGTACAAAGTACATTCATGGTCGACAGTTACCGTGCGCTCGGCGGCGTATTCAACTGTTCCGCCATCCTGCGTAGACCAGCCCAATAACGTGTAACCTTCGCGTATATCGACTACAACGCCGTTTACAGTAGTTGTAGATTCGTAGGGTACAGTAGCCGCGCTGCTAGGTCTTCCCGTACGTTCTGCGTTGTCAATGCCGTGTCCATACACAAACGTTACTTTAAACGTTTTTTCAACCACCGCATAGTAATGAGTATCCGCGCTGTGCGTTTTGTTTACCTGGCTGGTAAGAGTACCCGTCAATTCGGGATTCGCAGCCCAGCCGGAGAACCAGTCGTATCCGTAAGATGTCCAATCGGGGAAATAAGAGCTGATATGCGCTACGTAGTAAGTCGAATTCTTTTCAACTTGTTTTTCGACGGTATCGTTCCCGAAGTGGAAAGTAAGCGTTACCATTTCTTTCATTCTAAATTGCGCAACCAATTCACCTTCTCTGTCAGTCAAAGACTGCAAAACCGCAAGATTGATAACGTCTCTGTTTTTATACAATTTACTTGTGTCGCCATTCAACGCCCAGCCTAAAAATTCCGCATTAGCTATAGATGGGTTTGAAATTGTTATCGAATACGTAGTGTTTTCGTATCCACTTGAATTTTCAGTCTTTTTGACAAGCACAACTTCGTCATCTTTTCCCTCGACTTTAAACGTCAATATATATCCCGCATATTTCCACTGCGCAACAAACGTAACGTCTTCGTCGCCAAGTTGATACTTCGCGCCTAACGCATAAAACTCTCCGTCCGCGCTGCAAACAAATCCGACAAGTTCGTAATCGGTAAGAGTTCCCGATGTGGTGTTTCTCGGCAATGTATACTCGCTATTGGCAGGCTTGTTCTCTCCGTTAGCGTACGTAGAACTCATCGTTCCGCCGTTTCCGTCAAACGAAATATGTACCGACTTCGCAAAGTGAACCGTTAAAGTTTTTTCGTAAACGGTATCCGTGCGGTAAATATATACATTCTGACTAGACGTGTAAACTTTTCCGTCCTCATCCGTCCAGTTCAACAGCGCGTAACCTTCGGGAGCTTCGCCAGCATACGAATTACCTAAATAAACGCTTTGCGAAGATGACGTCGCGGATATAGTTTTGTTTTCAGTCTTAAAAATTTCACCGTTTTTGTAGCCGTCTTCGTACTTAAATTTAAATACGACGCTTATCGGCTTATCTTGGAACGTTGCGTTCAAAACAACGTCATAGTTTGTTACTTTCCAAGTTTCGGAAGTTTGTTCACCCGGAAGTATCAAATATTGACCGGAATAATTACTTTCACCAGCAGATCCGCTAATAGAATACGTATAAGAAGAATTATACTTTGACGTAGTCGTCCATTTTGCAAATTCTTTACCATCCGGTGCGACAGGCATTTCGATACTCTCTCGAGCAAAATAAAAATGCTGCGAGGCTGTCGACGTCGATTTTGCATATGTAGCGGTTGCGTAAACTTCGTCGTTTACCATAAACGTAATAGTAAATCCGTCAAACTTCCAAATAGCCCTAAATGTCGTGTCTTCGACAATAACGACTTTGACGCTTTGTTGATACTGATTTGACAAATCCGCCTGATATTTTTCTCCGGTCTTAACGTTTTCCCAGCCGGCAAAAATATAGTTTGCTTTAGTAGGCGCATACGAAGCGGTATATTCGTGAGTGCGCAAAGTGAATTCGGAATTCGGCAGGACGGTTGTGGTTTTGAAAGTAGTATAACTACTCGTCGGCGCCGCGCCTCCGTCAAAATCAAACGAAACGGTGCAAGCATCCACAAATACGGCAGTAAAAATCATATTTTCCGTAGGAGTTAATTTGTCGTTCTTGTTATATTGCGTTTCGCCGTTCAACCAGTGCCCGAACAGTTTTCCCTGCGGAGTGGAAGACGAGCCCCACAGTTTGCTGTCCGTACTTTCAACAAACGTATAATTCGTTCCTTTTACAACGGGAATAACTTTGTCTTCCTGTCCTTCCATTTTAAAAGTTAAATCCCACGCGTCGTATTCCCACGCTGCGGTAAGAGTTATGCCGCCGTTTTGTACCTTTTCGCCAAGCGTTATTTCCGTGCCTGCTACAAGCGGAGTTGTTTCGTCGTTGATTTTCCAACCGACAAATTTATAATTATTGTAAACAAAACCGCATTCCGGCAAAACATAAGTATCAGTAGCGTCCTGCGAAAGTATTACGTCGTCCATAGTTCCCGTTGCAGTATCGTTACCTTTATCAAAAGATATCGTTGCGGGATTTGTTAATTCCACTTCGGTTTCCTTATAAAAATTAAACGTAACGCACGTAGCATATGTAGTCGTATTTCCGCCGAAATTACTTATACTGTCCAGTTTTATACCGTAACCCGCAGAGTTTTTTAAAGTAAAACCGCCGCCGCTTACGGAGGTCATTGTCAACGTTGTGGCAGTTGTAAGTGAAAAACTGCCGTAATTACCGAGCGAAAGATATTTTCCTTGCGCACTGCTGTAAGTACTGTTAGTTTGTAATTGCAATCCGGAAGCAGTTCTCGTAACAGACCACGTCATCCAATCTTCCATTGTGCTTGACATCGTACGTTTGGCGGCGCTATTATCGGAATTAGTGTTAATTGCAGTAACAATATCGCCGTCAAGTTGAACATATCGCGCTTTATTCGGCGACGTAGAAGTCGCACTGTACATAGTCATAGCGTATTTATTACTGCTATATTCGGCTACAAATAACCCTTTAACGGTTGTATTTACCGGAAAATCTGTTGTATTAGTAATATCGAATTTTTCGTACCGAGTAATATTTATCGAAGGCGCGGAATCGCCGTCATTCACCGTCGATATATTTTCATACTCCTCATCGAACGCTGCTTGCGCGGGCGTACCACCCCACGCAACAAAAGAGGCGGTTAGCAGCGCCGTAAAGCAAACTATTGCCAGCGCTGCCGTCAGCAATAAGTTCTTTCTTTTTGCCATAATATTTCCTCCCTTCCTAATAAATCTTACTCTCTATCTTAACGCGAAAACGCGATAAAATTACAAACCGTTTTTAAATAAAAAGAACGCTCGTTCAAACGGCTTATTTTTAGCCATTTCAACAAAGCGTTGCGATAATATCCCGATAAAATAGCACCATTAGTATAAAATACTTGTCTATTATACATTACATATTAAATTTCAGGCTAAATATACGATAATTTTACTATAATCGAACAAACGTTGTCAAATATTTCACTTAAATACAATAAAAAAATTTGCCAATACGCAATATTTTTATTCATTTTAACGTTTCAACCTTAATAAACGTAATTTTTGTTATAATCGGGACTTCAAAAAAACAGTCCTATGCTGACGGAAAGTTATCGATTGTTATTTTATTCGTTGCATTGGAACAGGCGATTACCGGCATTAAGATACTACAAACGTTTAAAAAGTAAAAAACGGAGTGCGCGACGTTATGCCGGCACTCCGAAATTTAAATTTTACTGTCAGTCTTTTACCCAATTAGTAAGGTTGGAACCGAAGTTTGCAAAACAGAAACTTACAATCATCGTATGACCTTGTCCGTTTTGAGCCACAAGCGCCAACGAACAGGAATTAGTACTTAACGTACCGTCGGAGTTGTAACTCATATTGAGGTGCATACCGGTGTACGTAAGCGTTTCGCCGAAAATTTCGTCGAGCAACGAAAAATCCGAAATAGCTTTTTGCGTATCGGCGTTTGTCAAGTCGCCTTGATATCTGTACGCAAGTCCCGGCCATTTATCGATTTGTCCGGAATATTCCGTAAAATCGCTTTCAAGCGCAGATACTCCCGTAAATAATAACGGAGTTGTAATTTGTTTTGTTTCTGCGTTTTTACCCAAAACTTTTCTAACCATTTCACCCGAAAGCGTTTCGCCGTTTTTAGTAAATTTAAACGTACCGCTTATAAGATTGTATTCGGGTTCGCTGCTGGAAACGGCGGGATTGTACATTCCGAAAGTTATCACGCCCTTGTTAAGCGTCGCCTCGAAATACATCGAGAAATTAAGGCGATAAGCGCTGTTGTTGTTTAACCAAGTAAAACTTTGGTCTAACAGGCTGGGTCCGTCGATACTTTCGGTAAAGTAATGATATCTATACCTATCCTGCGCGCTGAAAGATACGCTGAAAGATTTGGAATAATCTATCGCTTTGAACAAATCGCTCAAAAACGTTGTTCCGTCGGTTTTAGGAACGGTATAAAGTATCGTTACTATTTCGCTGTCGCGAATCTGTCCGTCGATACCGCGCATATACGCTTCGATTGTATAGGTTTTTGCGGATTGCATTTCGGCTATGTCTGCAAGCGACACCGTTTTGCCCGTAACGACGTTGCCTTCTTTTACGACGGTGCCGCCGGATTTCACCGAATAGTGATATCCTTGATTGTGCGAATAATCGCCCTCTACCGTTATAACGCCCGTTTCACGGTCCAAATTTATAACGGGAGTATCTATTTTGGGCAAAGTGCTTATTTCGATAAACAGCAAGTCGGATTCCGAGCCGTCAAGGAAAGTCGTTCCGTTACCTATTGCCTGAACCGTCAAATAGTAATTGTCCACTCTGGCGGTTACTCCCAATTCTGCTACCGTTTTGAGATCTACCGTCAAGTCGCCCGTCGTAAACGAGTGTTTAAAGGTCTTGCCGTCAAGTTCGTAAACCGTTATTTTGTAAGAAGTTGCGTTATCTACCTTTCCGATATGCAGTACGCCTTCGTTATCTACTGCAAAATCGTAATTAGCGTTGATGTACTCGTAAACGGCAGGATGCGTTTCGTCTACAGTATCGGCGACGGGTAAAGTCAAAGCCGTATTATCGTAAGAAAATGCGGAAGTTCCGGAGAAAGGCTTAGTATGACTGCCATTAGAACCCACTACGCTTATTACGCCCGAATAGTAAATACTGCTGAGCTTGCCTCCGTAAATTTCGACGGAAACGAAATCGAGTACGACCGACCAACGGTAACTTGCGCTGAATCTAATGCCCGCGTTGTTTTCTAAAAATTGTTCGGAACCGCTGAAACGGCCTATAGCTTTGGAAAGCTCCGTCATACAATCGGCTTTGCCGTAGTATTTACCGTCTTTACCTTGATAGAACCAGTTGGAATCAAGCAATTCAGCCATGTTGTAAGCCCATAACGCGTACGAATTGGCTTTTTCCACATCGCCGTTAAAACTCGACAAGAGTATTTGTTCTTTTTCGGTTGAGCCGGTTCTTTGAGAGAATAATTTTCCGTTTTTGAAATATAAATACAAATTACTGTTAACGCGCGTTATACCGTTGTAGTGGATATAAATATCGCGTTCGCTGCTGCCGAATTCGCCAACACCGCCAAGTTCGTCGTCGTTATCGAAAACGAATCTGTCGGTATATTTATGGTTGACGTTTTGCGTTGCGCCTATCGCTTCAGATAAAGCGTCGACGTTTCCGTTTTCCATAGCTTCTCCCGGAACGATGCATTGACTTTCGAATCCTGCGGGAAGAGAGCCTACGTCCGCGTTGGTTTGGTCGGTTATAACGAGCTCTTTCATAAAATACTCGTTGGCTTCTCCGTAAAGTTCCAATCTGCTTGCCGCAAGCACTTTAACGAGTTTGCCGTCGTTCATATACAAGCGTAAATACGTGTAATATTCGGTTTCACTCGCTTCGGGATAAACTACGTCCATATCTCCGAACAAAGCTTTGCCGACCTGATTGAGTCTGCTTTGAGAACCGACGAACTCGAAATATCCGCCTTTGGCGTTGTAAGCGAATCCGCTTACGTCTATGTCTTTTATGCCTACGGTAGGATATTTGCAGTTAAATCCTTCGGCATCCTGCAATCCCAGCAAATAGTGATTGTAGTCGTAAGTGTTTTTGTAACTGAATGCGTCGCTGTAGACTTTGTACGTACCGTTTGATTTCAACGCAAGGAAAAACGCGTTTAAAGCGGGTTTGTAAACGAAATATCTGTCGTTTGACGCATATTGTTCTACAACGGTTCCGTTGATTTCGTACGAATAATCGTCAACGATTATTCTGCCGACGTTACCTCTCGTATGAATGGTAAGAGGACTGTAGATATAACCGTTAAACGTATTGCCGGCCAATGTATAGTAAGACGTAAAGTTGATAAGATTGCCAAGCGCCGACTGAAGCTCTTGAAGAGAATACTCGATGCCGTCGCTCGTTACGTTGTTACGATTCGCATCGTTAGGGTCAAGTTCCGGATACAAACCGCTGGGACGAACTTGGTCTAAAAGGAAATCGTCCTCGCTGGGCAAAACGTTAGACGGATTGTTTACTCCGTAAATAGGAATATCGTACTCGTAATAATAATGAGTCGCGCCTATGCCCGTGCCGTAGTCGTAAGTATCCACCACGCTGGCTTTGGCTTTTATATACGTTATAACTCCGTTCGAGTCGAATTTCAACGCGATTTCGCTGTAACGCGAATCGAACGACGCAGGGTCTCCGGAGGAATTACCGAGAAGCAAATGTCCTGCTTCGTTTACGTAGTCTTCCGTTGCGTACCAGAATCCGTCGTATTTGTAAAATTTAGTGGAATCCAACCTTTGAGTTTTAGCAAGATAAACCAATCTGAATTCTTTTTCCAAATTGTCTACAGCCTCGGCGTCGTACCAATGACCGTTATACTGATATTCACCTGCCGCACTGAAATTGCTGGAATATACCATATACTCTTTTTCGCCGTTATCGTTACGCTCGAAAACGTAATTCGAAATAGCGGGTTTCCATTCGGATTCGTAACCGTCGTATTCGCAGTAAACTTCGTTAAACACGTTTTCGTTGTAGAAGTAGTAGCTGAACGACTGGTCGAGTACGCCGATGGTATTGCGAACAATCAAACCGTATCCGGAACTGAAATTAGTATAGTCCGTTTTGTTTAAATATCCTTGTAATTCCGCGCTGTCATCGGGATTGGGCTCTACATTTATTTTCCATTTTGCATACAATCGGATGCTGCCGACAATTTCCATAGGAAACGCTTTACGGTCGCCGGCATAAGCGGGAGAAGAGTACCATCCCTCGAAAGTGGCGTTAACTTTAGTGGGGTCGGTTATAGTTATTTGCGCTCTGTCGTCTACTTCGGCGTATAATAAGCCTTCGGAATCCTTTTGCAACGTTACGGGTTTGCCTCCGACCGTTACGCTGAAAGTACTTGCGTCTGCATCGTACAAATAAACGTTATAAGTACGCACTACTATCAGTTTCCATTTTGCGTAAAACAACGTGTCTTCCGTTAATGTATATGGATAACGGACCGGAACCGTACATTGGTCGTCCAAGTACCAACCTTCGAACTCGTAATCGGTACGCGTAGTGGTAGGTAAATCACTGAAATTAACGACCGTAACGTTCGTTAACGCGGGAACTCTAGAACCGTCTTTGGGATTGAACGTAAGCGTAAAGCCCGAATCTACCGCAACCCATTTTGCGTAAAGAGTGGTCGCTTTGGTTACTCTGTAAGGGAAAGTTATCGGATTGCCGTTAAACGACTGGTTATCGAACCATCCGGCAAACGTATAACCCGGCTTACTTGTTGCGGGCGCATTATGTATTACGGACGCGGTTACAGAATTGACAGAGGAGCCTCCGTTAGTTTCAAAACGTACCAGATATTCGGAAACTTTTTTAACCCATTTTGCATAAAACGTCGTATCCTCCGTCAATGTGTAAGGGAACGCAACTTTATTTCCAGAACAATCGGAAGTTAAATACCAACCCTCCAATTCGTATCCGTCGCGAGTCGTTACGGGCTGATTAACAACGTTGACTTCCTGCGCGGCAAGCGGCGTACCGCCGTTGGTTTGGAAAGTAGCCGTAAATTTTTGTTGAGAATTAGACTGCCATTTTGCGTGCAACGTTATTTCCTCGGTTACAACGAAAGGAAATTGCACAGGGTTGCCGCTCAGCTCTTCGTTATCGAACCAACCGGCAAAAGAATATTCGTCGCGAGTCGTTACGGGTTCGGTTTCTATTACTGCAAATTCGTCCGATTTAATATAACTTCCGCCGTTGGAATTGAATTCCACTCTAAACTTTTGTTCCGTCCACTTGGCGTATAAAATAACGTTCTTACTTACTTTATAGGGAAAAGCTATCGGAGTTCCGCTGCAGTCGATATTATCATACCAACCTACGAATACGTAACCCGGTCTTTCGGTTTGAGGAGAATTTTCCAAAATCGAATAGTTATCGGCAAGAATCTGCGAGCCGCCGTTGGTTACGAAGTTGACCAAATATTTTACGGACGTGTCCTCGCCCCATTTTGCATACAGCGTAACGTCGTTTTTCAACTTATAAGGGAAAGTTACCGCCTCTCCGGCAAAATCGGAAGATTCGAACCAACCTATGAAATAAAATCCGTCCTTAGTCGTTACGGGAGAAGACGTTACCGCTCCCGCTTTGATACTTGCCACAGCGGTTCCGCCGTTCGTTTCGAAAGTAACGGTAAATTCGCTTTTACAAGCCGTTAACGCCAGAGATACACACAGTACCGCAAGCAATACGGCTATTATTATCTTTCTTTTCATTATTCCTCCGTAGTCCCGTTATCTTTATCGACGGGGACAACCGTCGTACCGAAATCACCAAGAGTCGCCGTGGCCGTTGCGTTATCGAAACAAACCGTTACGGATACGACGCGTCCGTCCTGAATTTTAAACGCAAATCCGTTTACGTTTGCGTCGTCGCCGAAAAATCCTTTATAATACAATGCGAAAGCGTCCGCGTCGGTATCGCCTGCCGCGATATAATAGGTATCGCGAACCGCATCGTACTTAACTTTGGTTACGTCAATAATGCCGAAATTAAAACAAACGACAAATTCTTCGAATTTAGCTTTAGTTATAGCGGTTTCGTTGCCGCCGAGAATTTCGAAATAATTACCGTCTTTTATAACGTATTCGTCGGTGAATTTTTCGATATAACCCGCGTCGTTTAAAACACTTCCTTTAACGGTTATTTTATCTCCGACGTAGTACATCACCGAACCGTTTACGCAGTCGGTAACCGTTGCGTTGGAATAGTCCGCGTTAAACGCTTCCGTAACTTGCTCTTTACGAGCTTCGTCCAAATCGGTTAAATCGCCTACGATTTCGTCGGGCAAATTGATTTCCGTTACGTCGAAATCGGAATAGTTAAACGTAAGCTGCCAATAGAACACGTCTTTGTCGACGGTCGTACAATCGGCAAGCATATACCACTCTGTAACGTTATTGCTCGAATCGAGCTTTAATGTAAACGTTAACAATTCGAAATTGGTAAAGTTCGAAAGCGGTATAACTTGAGATATTTTCTCTTTAACAGCGTCTAGTTTATCGGGTTTAACGACGTATTTTCCGTCAGCAAAACCGAACATATCGGCGGTAAAACCGAACTCCGTTATAGCGAAATACGTTGCAAAATCCGTTAGAGTCGCTTCATAACCCGGATATTTGATAAAATCGCCTTTATCGCTTATCATCATCCATACGTCGCACGTAGTATCGGTTTGTTTCAAACAATAGTAAGAAGTCGTTATATCGCTAATTATCCAATCTTTATAACGGGCGAGTTCGCGTTCTTCGGTATAGCTTAAATTTCCGGTAAGCTTAAGCAATCCGCTGTAAAAGTAGTACATTTCGCCTTTATCGTTGGTATAACCGGACGTTATGCTTTGATATACTTTGTTCAGCGCTTCCGTAAGAGAGTTTTGCTGTTCAGAAGTCAAATCCGCGCCGTTTTCGGGATTGACGTATTCGGGCAAATCTTCTCTCGGAGGTACGTATTCGGTAGCTTCGGGAATTTCGACGGCGGTATCGTTAAAATCGCTCCACGACAATTCCACTACGGAATCGACGCTAACGGTAACCGCGTTGCCTTGAGAATCAGCCGTATCGTAATCGGTCGTATAGTAACCGGTAATTTTTGTAATGTTATAGCCGTCCGTTTCCAGCAAAATTCTGGTGTAGGTATCCGATTCCTCATCGTATCCGAACAGCTTTTCAGCTACTTCGCCGAGCAACGCTTCTTTTACTTCGTAAACGTTGGTATCCAGTTTGATAAAATAGGCTTTTGTGATGCCGCTTTCAAGGTCGCCGAACAAAAACGCCATAGGCAGCAATCTGGTGTAACTTGCTTCGTCGTTAGGAATCGTAAACTTGGTGTATTTCCACTCGGGAGTTTCCTTACCCATATCGCGATAATAACAAAGCTCGTTGGCCGCGCCGTTTACGGAAAGATAATATTTCATTTCGTTCGTTACGACCTGCTGTACGTTATCGTTAAAGTTAACGTCGGTATAATCGATATAGTAATTAGAAATCGCACCCAACGTAACTTTATCCGTTTCGCTTATATAATATTGTTCTTTACCGACTTCGTAAAAATGATATCTCATTGTATAGCCGGTATAATCGTCCACGCCTTTGGCAAGAATCGCGTCGAGAGCGTCTACGTCGCCGGGGTCCATACCGCTGTCGACGAAAACAACTTTCGCTTCGGTTGAATAAGGCTTATCTCTGTAGGTAAACGTTAACGTGTAAACGCAAGTGCCGACGGCGTTTTCGGTTCCGCTTTTAAGAGTAACTTGCAGTTGAGGATTCTTTTGAACTACCCCGTCTATACGTACCGTAACGTATTCGTTCCATTCAATAGTTCCGCCTACCAGCAGATATTGGTCGATTGCGTTGATTGTAACCTGCGGTTCGGCGAAACGCACCGTACCTTCGCACGTATAAGTTTCCCCTTTATACTCGTAAGAAATAAGGTAAACGCAAGAACCGTTTTGATTTTCGTCTCCGCGAATTTTAACCCAAGTTATTTCGGGATTTTCGATTTCCTGTCCGTTAACGCTGACTTTAACGTGTCCGTTCCAGTCCAAGTCGTCGCCTACGTTTAAGTGTTGAATTTCAACGTCGAATCTAACGTCGGGAGATTGAAACAAAACCGAAACTTCGGCTTCGTATTTTTCTCCATTATGTTCGAAAGAAATTATGTATTTGCAATTTACGTCGGGTTCAGAAACCTGATTATCGCCTAATTTCCACGTAATTTCGGAATCGACGGTTTCCCCCTCGACCGTTATAGCGAGCTGAACTTTCGAAGAAATATATTCCACGTCCGTTTCGTCGTCGCCGTACTCAACGTTTTGACTTAACACTACAACGTTGACAACGGCTTTTCTGAAGTGAACCACGCCTTCGGCGGTATAAGTCTGTCCGTTTTCCGTAAAGGAAATCGTATAAACGCAATCTCCGACTTCGTTGGGATTTCCGCTCTTTAAAACGCTCGATATAACGGGATTACGAGTTTCGCCGTTGATTTTAACGGTTACTTTACCCGCGAAATCCACCGGACTTCCGACTTTTAAAGTCTGCTCCGCCACTACAATCGACACGTCGGTATATCTTACCACGCCGTCGCGAGAATACGTTTGTCCATGATGTACGAACTCAATCGTGTATCTGCATATCCCTCCGGCGTTTTCGTTGCCGCTCGTCAATTTCCAAGTTATTTCGGGATTTTCGACTTTTTCGCCGTTGATTTTAACGGTTACGTAGTCTTTCCAATCGACTTTTTTTCCGACTTGCAGTTCGACCGTTTCTGGCACGCTTATAGCGACTTCGTCGATTTTTTCACAAGCTGCAAAAAGCAGCGACACCAACGCGACAAGCGCCAAAACGAGTATAAACCTCTTCTTCATTTTTTCTCCTTCTTACATAAATCTCAACTATTAACGCGTTATAAGCTAAAGCTGGAACGCGCTTTGTAATGAACTCAACTCAACCACAAATACAGCAAAACCGCCACAAGCGAAAACGACATTATGATAATAAGAAATTTGGGACCGTACACTTCGAAAGCCGCCCGTATCATAGCGCGGCGTTCTTTACGGGTTACGGCAACGCGTTTTTTCTTTTCTTCCGCAAGACGGTCTAGCTCTTCGGGAGTTTTTCCTTCCAGACCCGCCATCGAATATATCGTTTCGCCCGTATCTTCCTTATAGACGGTTTTCGGTTTGTTTTGTTTCTTATTTTTCATCGTCAAACAAGTGGCAAGCCACAAAGTGGCCTTTAGATACTTCTTTCATAGCCGGAAGTTCTTCGCCGCACTTATCCATACAGTATTTGCATCGAGTATGGAATTTGCACCCTTTCGGGGGATTTGCCGGACTGGGCAATTCGCCGTCTAGCGATTCGGGAACCGCCTTTTTGTGAGGGTTTGCAACAGGCACTGCCGAAAACAAAGCCTGAGTATACGGATGTAATGCGTTCGAACAAATATCTTGAGTGGTACCCGTTTCCACGATATTTCCCAAATACATAACGGCAATAGTATCGCTTATGTACTTTACAACTGACAAATCGTGAGAAATAAACATATACGAAATGCCTTCTTCGCGTTGCAGTTTTTTAAGCAAATTTATAACCTGAGCCTGTATAGATACATCCAACGCGGATACCGGTTCGTCGCAAACAACCAATTTCGGTTTAACTGCCAATGCGCGCGCTATACAAATACGCTGACGCTGCCCGCCGGAAAATTCGTGAGGATATCTGTCGTAGTAATGACGCTGTAAACCGCAGCGCTGCATAACGTTTAAAACGTATTCGTGTACTTCTTCTTTTGGTACGATTTTGTGAACTTTTACCGCTTCGCCGATTATTTCTCCTACAGTCATTCTTGGCGGCAGAGAGGAATACGGGTCCTGAAAAACAAGCTGCAATTCGGTGCGCAGAGACTGTATATCTTTCTTTTTTAAAGCCGCAAGTTCAAACTCTTTTCCTTGTTCGTCAACGTAAACCGCCGAACCTTCGGTAATATCGTACAATCTCAAAATCGTTCGTCCGAGAGTGGTTTTTCCGCAGCCGCTTTCGCCAACTATACCGATTGTTTTTCCCCGTTCGAGGTTAAAAGAAACCCCGTCGACCGCGCGCAGCCAAGACGTAACCTTACCCGCAAGATTTTTAGCCACGGGAAAATACTGTTTTAAATCGCGTACGCGCAAAATGTAATCCTTATTCGGGTCGAAATCCAATTCGGACAAATTCGTCAAGGGCGCTTCCGTCGTAACGGCTTCCTGCTCGGGAGCCACAGACGTTTCTTCGGCAACGGATTCAGTCGGGATATTTTGTTTCGATGTTTTTTTACTCATTTTTTACTCTTATTTTTATATAAATGACAGAAAACGCTGTGCGTATCCGTAATTTTTATTTCTTCGGGATACTCTCCCTCGCATTGACCGCAGCGCTCGCCGCAACGGTCTTTAAACAAACACTCGTTCGGCATATTTATAGGATTGGGTACAACCCCGGGGATACTGTACAATTCGGCATCCGCGCCTGTTTCAAAAGTGGGTTTAGCTTTTTGTATACCTTTCGTATACGGATGCAGAGGATTGTCGAAAATTTCAAATACGGTTCCCTTTTCCACAATTTTACCGGCATACATAACCACTACGTAATCCGCCGTTTCCGCAACGACGCCCAAATCGTGAGTAATCAAAACCACCGAGGCTTCGCACTGTTTTTGAACCTTTTTTATAAGCTGTAAAATTTGACTTTGAATTGTAACGTCCAACGCCGTAGTAGGTTCGTCCGCAATTATCAGTTTGGGGTTTCCTACAAGCGCGATGGCAATCATAACGCGTTGGCGCATACCGCCGGAAAGTTGGTGAGGATAGTAGTTTATAATGGTTTCCGGCATCGGTATACCTACCAACGTCAGCATTTCTACTGCTTTTTTTCGAGCTTGCTCTTTCGTCGCCAACGGATTTATCAAATAAACGACTTCCTCTATTTGATATCCGACCGTAAATACCGGATTGAGACTCGTCATCGGTTCTTGGAAAATCATAGATATATCTTTTCCGCGAATACGGCACATATCGTGCGTGGGCATTTTAACTATATCGTAAACTCTGTCTTCCGTTTCGAATAAAGGAACTCCGTCTTCGGTAGTCGCTTGCACTGGTTCGGTAACTGGCGAGCCGTTTTTATCCAAAATCTTTTCGCCCTTTTTATCGGTTTTTTCACGATATACGATTTCGCCGTTAACGTTTTTTTCGTACACGGGAATTTTTTTGCCGCGTTCGTCCAAAACGAAGTCCTGCGTATCGAAACGAATCGAGCCGCCCACAACCTGTCCTTGAGGAGCTTGAACCAGCTGCATTATCGATAAACTCGTAACGGATTTGCCGCAGCCGCTTTCGCCGACTAAACCTACTATGGAATTTTTTGGTACGTCGAAAGATATTCCGTTTACCGATTTTACAACGCCGTTGTCGGTATAAAAATACGTCTGCAAATTTTCGACTTCCAACACGTTATCGGGATTGTGCATTTGCGTAGTAAAGCTATCGGAGGAAACTTTGACGCGCTTGGCTTTTTCCAAACGTTTCATCTCCTTTAAATTGCTTTTTATTATCGCGCGGCTTTCCTTTAAAGTGAGCGTATTGGGATTTTTTTCTTTTACTTTTTTCACGGTATTACCTCTTTGCTTTGGGGTCCATTGCGTCGCGCAACCCGTCGCCGACAAAGTTGAAACCCAAAACGGCAATTACGATAAGCAAACCTGCGGGTATCCACAAATTGGGATAAAACGCCATAGTTACGGGGTCGGTAGATGCCGAAATCATCGTTCCCCACGCCGCATACGGCATCGGTATGCCTAATCCGAGATAGCTTAAAGTAGATTCGTACAAAATGATGCTGCCGAGACCGAGAGTCATAGAAACTATCAGCTGCGGCATAATGTTGGGAATAAGATGTTTTAATATTCTGCGCCAAACGGGAATTCCCATCACTTCGCAGGCGACTATGTACTCTTGTTCTCTTAAATACAATATCTGTCCGCGAACCATGCGCGCAGTTCCCGCCCAACCGAACAGAGTCATTATCATCATAAGATAATAAATCTGCATCTGAGGGTCTATTTGCCAAGATTCGATAACCATCGAAGCAATAAGCAGCAACGGCAATGTAGGCACGCAGTTAAGGATATCTACAATACGCATTATAATTTGGTCTACCCATCCGCCGAAATATCCGGATATACCGCCCAAAATAATGCCTATGAGCGTTTCCAAAATAACGACTACGAATCCGAGCGTAAGAGATACGCGTCCGCCGTACATCAAACGTACGAAAACGTCCATACCTTTGTCGTCCGTACCGAGAAAGTGCTTGGACGATACGCCGGCGAACGAATTGATTTCTACGTTATGATAAACGAACTGATACGCCGAAACTTTTTCTCCGTTTACTTCCGCTTCAATCCAGTCGCCCGAACGTTTTACCGCCCCGGAATTATCCGGTTCTATTTCACCCCAGTTATATCCGAAAATTTTTAAAATCGGAGGACCTGCAAAAGCGAAGAAAAACAAAGCAACTATCATTATCAATCCTACAAGAGACAGGCGCGAGCGGAAAAATCTGCGCGCTACCATCTGCCCCGGTGTCATTTCCTTGTAGTGAACTTGCTGGTCGGGTTCGGTCGTATCCGCCACTGCCGTAGCGGTGCTTTCGGCAGACGACGAAGCGTTATTCTCGGCAGCCGCCAAAACTTCTTCACTGAAAGACATTCCGCTTTCCGGCAAAGAATTATCGGAAACGACCGCGTCTTTATCGAAGAGAGACATATCCAAATCGGCAAGAGGATTTTTTCTTTCTCTTTTTACCGAGGTTTGTTTTTTGACGGTTTCGCTTGCCGTTTCCAGCTTCTTAGATTGTTTTTCCAAAGCGTCAGCGGATTTTTCCAAAGCGGAAATCATTTCTTCCACGCTTTTCGGTTTGTCGGACGGAGTTATAAGTTCGCTGTATTCGTCGGTAATATTATTAAGTTTTTCTATATCTTTTTTTGCCATAATATCACCGTTATTTAGTAATTTTTACCCGCGGGTCTACAACCGCGTACATAATATCAGACAGCAATGTACCTATGACGGTAAGCACCGCCAAAAACATATTATAACCCATTATAAAAGGTAAATCGCCTTGACTTAAAGCTTTATAAGCAAGTCTTCCTATACCGTCTATACTAAATACTTCTTCCGTTATCATCGCTCCGCCGAACAGCGAAGGCAGAATACCCGCAACAAGAGTCATAAGAGGAATCATAGTGTTGCGGAAAGCGTGAACGTAAATTACTTTCTTTTCGGACAAACCCTTTGCGCGCGCGGTACGGATATAGTCGCTGTTCAAAACTTCCAGCATATTCGTGCGCGTGTAACGCATAAGTCCGCCAATGGACAAAACCACAAGCACGGTCATAGGTAATACCAAGTGCCAAGCCATATCCAAAAATCCCATAAATCCGCCGGCGTTGGAGCCTCCGCTTACAAGTCCCGAGGCGGGGAACCATCCTAACCAACTGGAAAAGATTTTAACCAATATCGCCGCAAAGAAGAAAGATGGCAACGAAATACCTATCATCGTTATAACGGTAACAGTATAATCGCGCACCGAATACTGATGAGTTGCGCTCGTTATACCCATAGGTATCGCGATTATAAGCTGCAGTACCGTAGCTATAAGAGAAATGATAAACGATACCCACATATGTTCCGAAATAACTTGGGCAACGGGCTTATGATGAATAAACGATTCGCCCAAATTACCTTGAAACATATTGCCAAGCCATTTAAAGTAGTACACGAATACCGCTCCGGCCTTTTCACCGCCGGTCGCAACTCTGTAATCCACAATAGAGTTTACGTCCGCGCCGTCAAGCTTCAAAACGACTGCGTCGTACACATCTTCGTCGAATACGGCGTTGCCGCTCGCTATAGATTCGGCGACTCCTTCTTCGTTGATTTCGTATAATATCGCTTCTTTATTTTCTTTGATTTCCAAACGTACGGTGCGTTTTTCGTTATAGTAGTTACCGAAACACAATTCGCTGAAATTCATCAAACCGTTTTGAACGCGATCGTAGTTTGCGGACTTTGTGTCTTTGGTAAGTTTTTCGCCCGCATGTTCGCCGCCGTCGCCCAACTCAATCGTCAAAAACGCGTCGGGCATCCAAACGCCCGCGTCTTTTTTCATTTGGTCGATTTGTTCCTGCGTAATGGTTTTCATTTTAAGCTGCTCGGCGTACTTGGTTTCCAAAAAGTCCGCCGGCATCAAACGCACCAAAACGTAGATTATAAGAGATACGCCCAACAAAATCAATATCGACAGCAATATTCTTTTTACAATATATTTTACCATTGTTTTTCCTTTAAAAAATCTATACGTTTTCCTTAAGGCTCAATTCCCAAAGTTTTCCGATAGGTCCGTTAAACGGAGTAAGTTCGTTTTCGGGAGTAAGGGTCGTTACGTCGATTATTTTAGTGTTATAAGCGTACAAGTCGCTTCTTTGATACGTAGGAAGTTCAACCGCAAGACTCATTACCAAATTCAACGCCGTTGCGTACTCGGCTTTTCTTGCGTCTTCGTCGAGAGTTTGTCTTGCAAGGTCGATAGACTTCGACAGATTTTCTACGATTCCGAGTTCGGTATCATACTTGTGGTTGGCGTTTCTGCGGATTGCGCGGTAACCCCAGTTGGAAGTAGAACCGGCAAGAGAATCAATGTGATAAACTTGATACATATCGGGGTCTACGCCGCTGCCCCAAGCGGCAGCCCATACGGTCAAATCGCCGCTGTTGAGTTTCTTTAAAGCGTTGATATCTTTTTGTACGCGGATATCGAATCCGTGAGCGTTCAAAATAATCATAGCGTTTTGAAGAGCGCTGTACGCGGGGTGGTCGTTAGAATCGCCCGCAACGGTAAAGATATACGACAAAACGTCGTCGCCTTTTTGGTAAATACCGTCGCTGTTTTTAACGTAACCGGCAGCTTTTACCAAATTTTCGCTTGTTGTGCCCGTGTCGTCATACTTGTAGTATTGTCCGAGTTCGTCGGTTTCCTTAGGATACGCCCAAGAGGCGCGCGTCATAGGTCTATAGATATTGTAAGAGTATCCGGCGTAATAGTCGGTGCAAAGTTTGGTGTTGATAGCGTGCATTATTGCTTGACGTACTGCAAGACTGGGTACTTTTTCGGCGTTGATGCCGATATAACCGTAACCGTTGGTCATAACGTACGAACGGTCGAAACCTTTACCCTTATTCGCGTTTATTATATCTATGTTTTCCTGTCTGCAAGCGGGTTCGACAAAATGTATATCTCCTGCGAATAAGCTGTCGAGCATCATTTTAGTATCTACTACCTGATAGTTGACGTATTTTATTTTTGCAGGGAACAAAAAGTTTTCGTTTCGCTCAAAATACACGACGTTATTTTCTTTAAACGAACCCGCGTTTACAGTTCCGCCACCCGTTCTCGTGGTAGCTTTGTAAGGACCCGCTCCTACCGGAACACCGATTTTATCGGTGTTTTTTATAGAGTTATTCATAAAATCGGGGTCGCCGAAAGATACTCCGAAATGGTCGACATAATCGAATTTTTCCATTTCCGTTGCGTTAGAATAGTAATGCATAGGAGCGATAGCAAACGCGAAATTCCAAATAGCTTTCGGGTCTACTTTTTTGATGACGATTTGTAAAACTTCGTTTCCCGTTGCAACGCTTCCGTCGGCGTTATAAGTAGGCGCAGCATAATTTTTGTTGTTTACAGTTACCGATTCGGTACGGTTTGCAAACGTTATACCGCTTACGTTGGTGATTTTATCCTGTTCTCCGAGACTATCGAAATACGCTTTCTTTTCCGCCGCAGTGAACGCGTCTAGCAATTCGTTTGTAGTTTGAGAACCAAAAACCACGCTCGGAACGTCGTTAGGAACGTAGCTTTCGTAAACGGCGTTTATAGCTTGTTCTTCGGTCCAGTCTTTACTTTTTTCTCCGAAAGCGTATTCGAATACTTCGTCTTTCTTATTCCAAGTGATAAATCCCTCGTTATATAAAAACGCTTCGGTATCGGTTGTAAGTTTTGCTTTACCGTCAAGGAAGTTGATATCTTCGGCGGTGCCTTTGGCAAGCTGATAATCTCTTTTCAATTCGTTCAAAAACGTCTTTTTGGTAGATTCGTAGTCTTCAATCAAAGTACCGTATTTTAACAGTTCCTTCTTTTGTTCGGGATTGGTCTCCGCTTCCGCCAATCCTTTAAACAAATCTATCGTTTCCTGCAAGCCGGCTTTAACTTCTGCGTCCGTCAAAACTTTGCCGCTGTTGTTATCGTACACGTTTTGTAATTCTTCGGCAAGTCTTTCCAGTCTTTCCCAAGCCAACGTTTCGTAGTCGTTTTCAAACGAATCCTGTTCGTTGGGATTTCTAGATTGAGTACGGTATTCCGCAAGTCCTACAATTTCCGTAGAATACATTGTGGAACTGCCTGTATAAACGGGGTCGAGATAGACGTAAATGTTAAACAAAACGTCTCTCATCGTAAGAGGTTTGCCGTCGCTGAACTTAAGATTGTTTTTAAGAACGAATCTGTAAGTCGTAGTTTGGTCGTCGCCCGAACCTTGGGGAACGGACTCGTAATCCAACACCGCGCACGCTTCGTCTTCGCCGAACGCCACTTTGCCGTTTATATCGGTGGTAAACATAGAAAGCTGCGTCATTCCTACGATTTCACCGTCGGTTGCGGACGAGCTGTAAAACGGATTGAATACTCCGTCCAATTCGCCTATGGCAAGAACCAAACGAGTATTTTCGTTGTCGATAATCTGTTTTTTGCAGCTCATCAGTCCGCTCGCCAAAACGACCATCATAACCGCTAAAACAAAAATCGCAATTCTGCTAAATTTTTTCATTTTATTTTCTCCTTATAGCTAACTTACTTTTGCAACGAAATTCGCCGTAAATTCATTGGGCTGAACGGTCGAATTTTGATAAAACGCATTATTTATAACCGACGAAACGTCTATAGCGCTATTATTTTCGTACGTGCCGCTGACTGATACTTTGTTTATAACGCAGCCTTCCTCCGCCGAAACGGCAAGCGCAGCCGTTTTTATAACAAGTCCCGGAACGTTAGAAGCGTCGATTTTTATTTGAACTTCGGTAAATCCGACGTTTTCGATTTTAGCCGTCGAACTCAAGTTTCCGAATAAAGTGTATTCCGGATTTCTTAGCGAGCCGTTTTTTTGAATTACGAAATTGCTTATTACGAATCCGTTTCCGTTAATCTTGCCGCCGAAAATTCTTTGCGAATCGCCGAAAAACAATTCCGATCCTCCGCAATCGACGTTATCCGTAAGCCAGATATTCGAGCCTAACGCTTTTTTGAGTTCGTCGTAGTTAGATACGAAACTCCACACACCGTCCATAGCTTTTACGTACACGGGAATATCCAAACTCGTTTTTCCTCCGGGATGAGTAAAATCGCCGTTCCACTCCTTCGTCAATTCTTTGTCGGAATAATATCCCAAAAACGTTTTGTCGTAAATACTCAAAGACGTACCGTATCCGCGGTTATCGTCTAACTTGGCGTTCGCTTCCACGTTGTAACTGCCCAGTTTAGTGGTTTCGGTTCCGTCAACCAAATACAGCGTATAACTATAAACGATTTCCGAACTCCACTTTGCATATAACGTTAAATTCTGCGTAACTCTGTCGGTCTCGAAGTTCCACTCTTCCGTCAGATTTTCATCCTTAAACCAACCGTCGAATTTGTAACCGGTACGCCTAAACTGAAATTTGGCGTTTATATCGATGGCGTACTGATTGGGTTCGTAAGCGTGAAAAATGCTCCCTTCAACGTTAGTAGCTCCAGTATCGAGTATACCGCCGTTAAACTCGAACGTTACGATATACAAACCGTCGAGCGATTGTTCGTTTGTGTTGCAGGCGGTAAACGCCAAAAGCGCAGCCGCAGCGACAAACGTTATCGCCAGAATGAGCAATAATTTATTTTTCATTGTTGTTCCTCTTTTTTCTAAGAACCAAAATAGTCGTTACGACGGCGCCGGCAATAACCAAAGCCCCGCCAACGCACGACAGCGAAATAATCAAAGCCAAATTGGGATTACTTTCGTGGTCGGGAGTTATTTGATATTCGCCGAAATCTTTGCCGAAGTCTATGTCGCTTACGTTCATTGCGGCTTTAAGTTCCGCGAGCTTTTGGGATAGAATTTGAGAATTGCTTACCAAAGCTTTTTCTTCCGCCGTCAGTTCTTCGTAAGCGCGGGTTGCGTTACGCAAAGCGTTATAAGAATATTCCGTAGCGTCCATTGCATACAGTTTGTCTATTGAATATCTGACGCAATCGACGTTATAATTTTGTCTTGCAACGGCAAATTTGTTAAGCAAACTCTGCTCTACGTATTTTAATTCGCCGCTATTAGCCATCAAGAAATTGTAAGCCGTTATCGCTTCGCCGATAAGTTCTTTGTCGAATCTCGTTATATTATCCGATAACGCATTAACGGCGTCGACAAACGCTACAGCGTATTTACCCATCGTTTCGCCGGAATTCGTCTCGGACTTGTTGAAGAACGCTTTATACGGCAAGCTGTCGTATCCTTCGTTGTTCGAAGGGATTACGTACGTTATATTCGAAGCTTTGGTGCTTCCTATAACGTCGATAAAGTTAGAGTACACAAACGCGTTTCGATAATAAATGGAAATTTCTCCCGCGGCGGTAAAGTAATAATCGTACTTGTACAGCACGTCGAATTTAGCGAAATCGTCCTTATTATCCGGCGTAATTTCCAAATCGCTGTTTAACGTTCCTTCGAGAACGGGCGCGTAGTAAGACTTGAAGATAACCGTAGATAAATTATCGCAAGCCGCAAACGCGTAGTTTCCGATATATCTAAGCGTAATGGGAAGAGTTACGGTAGAAATATATTTGTTTCCGTATACGGCGCGGTATTCTATCCTTGCAGTATTCTCTAATACCGTATACTCCGTGTTCTCTTTGGCCGCGGGATATGCGGAAAGCACGTAGTATCCGTTGTCCATCATCAGATACAAAACGCCGCCGTCCAAAACAAATTTATCGCTCTTATACTCGGTTTGTTTGGAATCGTTTACGGTTACGTAAAAACGTCGGAAATTTTTGGCTCCTTCCAGCATACCGTAACCTGCCGATTCGAACTTGTCGCTCAATTCCAATTCGGTTAAAGCAGTATTGTAAAACGCGCCGAACTCTACCGTTTTTAAGTTGGGAGCCTGTATGCTTTTGAGTTTTGTACAATCGCCGAAAGCTTGGTTGCCGATAAACGTCAATTTGGGGGCGATTACGTTTTCGAGATTATTGCAAGTTTTGGTATCTTCGATAAAGGCTTGTTCGCCCAGTTCCTCAACGTTGTCTAAATTCAACGTTTTAGGAAGCTTAGCCTGATAGAATACGGCCGAACCTATTTTAACAAAGTTTTTCAAATCGTTTTCGCCGATTTGCAGATTTTTACATCCGAAGAACGCCGAATCGTTTAGTACCGTAAGCTTTTCGCCGAACGTTACGGTTTCAAGCTGTTCGCAATCCGCAAACGCCGAACCGCCCAAAGCCGTTACGTTGGAAAGGTTTACGGAAGTAAGGTTTGTAGAGAAGAATGCGAAATCGCCGATTTCCGTTACGCTGTCGAAATCGAATCCGGCAAGCGGAACCGGCGCCAAAATTTGCAAAACGCCTTCCACTATGATACCGTCCGCCATAAAAGCGCCTTGACCTACTGTTACTACGTTATTCGTATTGCGAGCCGCAGTCAGTTTGGAGCAAGCTTGGAAACAGCCTTCGCCGAGTTCCGTTATATTATCAAGACTTACGGATACAAGAGATGAACATTGATAAAACGCATAGTCGCCCAGTTTTCCCGTAGCTTTACTCAAATCGATATCTACAAGTTTGGTACACTTTTCGAATGCGGATTCACCTATCGTAATACCGCCGTTACTGCCCATGACCACACTGCGTAACGCCGAACCGGCAAACGCGAATTCGCAGATTATCGCGTTATCGCCTATACGCACGCCTTGTAAAGTCGAGAGTTCCGCAAACGCGTAAGCTCCGATGATTACGCCGTCGCAAGTCAGAGAAATAGGATTAGTCAAAGTATTGCGCAGCGCCGTTTTATAAAACGCGTACTCGCCAACGGCTTTAACGCCTTCCAAGTTGATTTCCGCCAGTTTCGCGCTGTTTATAAACGCGCAACTGTCGATAACGATATCGTTTCCTACGGGTAAAGTAACTTTTACGAGATTAGCACAATACGAAAACGCACCGTATCCGATTTTTTTAAGCTGTGAATTTGCGGTTACGGTAAAAGACGTTAAAGTCGAATTGCCCGAGAACGCGCTGTCGGCTATGGTCTTTACGCTGTCGGGAAGAACGAAATCGCCCAAAACCGCCGACGGAGATACGAATACGATACTCGTATGTTCGGCGTCGCCGTAAAGTATGCCGTTACTGTAATCGAGGTTGGACTGTCCTTGTGCGAAAGTTAAATTCGTAAGTCCGAAAAATACTCCCACTCCGGTTTCGGTTATTACGGTATTCGAGCGGAAAATCAGTCTGTTAAGCCCCGAATTGGCGTATACTCCGTCGCCGAAAACTATACGGCACGAAGGCAGAGTCATATTTTTCAGTCCCGTACAATCGGCAAATGCGTAAGAACCGAACTGTTCGCAATCGCCTTCGAATAACACGCGCGTTAAATTGATACAGCCGCGGAAAGCTTCGTTGCCGAGATACGTTACGTCGCTGCGTAACGTTACGGCTTGCAGCCTTTCGCAATGATAAAACGCTTTGTCGGGAATAACGTCGCTGTAAATTTCAAGAGGTTTGCTCGTGCTGCTGGATATAGCGGAATTTTCAAACATACTGTCTGAAATACGCGCGTATCTACCCAGAACCACGTCGGTCAAACGCGTGCAGTTCGCAAAAGCAGCCATACCGCTGCGGCGTAAATCAGCAAGATTGATATTGGTTAAACTTTCGCAGCCGTCGAACGCGTGTCTGCCTATGACGTTTACACCTTCGAGATTGATTCCGCCCAAATCGTTACAATTCAACAGTTTATTGTTGTAGAACGTGTAGTCCGAAATTATTTTAACGTTATCTAAATTTATATTGGTTAAAATTTTACAGTCGTAAAACGCGCGTTCTTCGATAGTCTTTAACGTCGAGGGAAGTATTACTCTTTCCAACAGTTTGCTGTTATAAAATGCGAATTTACGTATTTCTTCCACGCCTTCGGGAATTTCTACCGTTACTACGTTATTGTTGCCGATAGGTTCTTTTTTAAGGTCTATATCGTATTTTCCGTCGCCTACGTCTTTTGAGTTATCCAAATTGTAGTGGCAGAAAGCAAAACCACCTATATACAAAATACCCTTATCGTCGGGAATAACTACGTGTCCGCCGTTACCTTTGTAAGCAACCAATTCGCGGTTTTCGATTATAAATTCGCTTTTGATTTTTATCGCGCATCGAGCGTACATCGAGGACGGTCTGCCGTCTACGGTTATACGCAGGGAAATTACACTGCTGCCTTCCGCTATTCCGGTAACCACTCCGTCAGAATCTACGGTAGCTACAGTGGGATTGCTCGAAATCCAACTCAAAGTATAACGAGAGGGGTCGATATTCCAAGGTTTGAGCAAATAATGCAGTTTAACTTTTTCGGAAGGATAAAAGGATAAACTACCCGCGCCGTCGAAATAGTGAGTAGATCCCGTGCTGCCGATTTCGGAAGGGTCGATATCTCCGTTAAACGCAAACAGCGTATCGTACTGAGAAAACGCTATGCTTTCCAAAAGCGCGTTGTCCTTCGACGAGTCGTCGTCAGTCGAAACGTTGGCGCTTACGTTAACGTCTACGTATTTTTCGTTGTACTTAGTTTCAGTTTCGCCGGTTTGCGGATTTTTTACTTTGTAAGACATCCCGCTGCAAGTAAAGTAAACCCGCGCGCTTCCTTGTTTTAACGCTTCGATTTTTCCTCCGTTAACGGAAACGCTGTCGTCGTCCGAACGCCAAGTCAGCATGGAAAGATAATCTTTTACCACTTCGCGTCCGTTCGCGCCTACTATAAACCGAGTCAAATCAACTGTGTCGCCGATATCCAAATTTAACGTTTTGTGTTCGGAATCGAAATCCAAATCGGAAGAATTCGTTTCGGGGAAAGGCACGTAGCAAATATTACTGTTCATCGCGTAATCGTCCACGTAGAATATGATTCCTTCGGGAGAATCGGATTTTTTAATGTTATCGAAAAAGTCGGTGATTTCTACCGTAACAACGCTTGCTTTGCCGCGTTCTTCCTGATAAACGGGGATAGCGTTTTCTTTTAAAGGCGAATACGTCAGCGACGTGGTACCGTCGTCTTTGGTTTGTCTGTAAAGAATTATCGGACGGAGCGACATAGCGTAGTGATTATCGTATACCGTAACGTCCACGTAATATTCGTTCTTTTTGGTCGTATTGTTATACTTAGTACGGAAAGACGCGTCGGTAACCGTAGGTGCTTCGTAGTCTATATAGAAAGAAAAGTTATAAGTATCGTTTACGTTGCGGTCGCCTTCGTCCCAGTCGAGCTTGGCGGACATCGTAACTTTGTAGTTAGCGTTGTTATCGCCGAACACCTCGCCCGTTTCGTAGTTAGCCATATCGAGTTCCATAGAACAAATATACGGATACATAATTCCGCTGTAGTGCGCTTTATAACAGTTATATTCCGTTTTATCCCACACTACTTTACCCGTTGCGGTATCCGTTATTTCTATTTTAAGCTCTTTGGCTCCGCGCAGCAATCCGGTAAATACGGAATAAATACCGTTTATAGTATCGGGGTAGTACGATAACGCCGCGTGTTCCGCAGTTGCGGGAATGGGGTCGTAATCGCCGTCCATTTCGTAAAGGTAACTGCCCATCGGAATAATATAGTCGTAGAAATACTTGCCGAGGGGGGTAGTCGCGTAGTAGTCGGCTTTTATTTTGTCTTCGTCGTCTATCGCGTTGTTATGAGCTTCGGTTTCGACGAGGTAAAAATCCTTATCGAAAATGGGAGCGTCGCTCCAATCTCCGTAAAACGCCAAGAAAGGCGCGTTCAAATCTACTCCGTTTGCGTCGGTATTATCGAAAGTTACAAAACCTTCAACGTACATACCGTTTGCAAAACTTGCGTTTAAATACGCTTTATCGGCACCGGACAAGGTTATCTTAACCGTTATTTCCGCCGTTTCCTTGCCGTTAACCGTTACTACTCCGCCCGAAAGCGAACCGTTTTTAACGGAGTACTCCGCGCCGGCGTCTAACATATACGCCTTTTCTGCAACGTATTTTTTATCTGCGGAAAGCGATTCCGTCATAACGTAATTGCCTATTTTGTAACTCACGGGAGAATCGGACAGGTTTTTGAGTTTTAACGTCATTTCGTAAACGCCGCTGCGCTTCGGGTCGTCGCCGAGCTCCATTTTGGTTTTATCCGTTCCGTCTACGAATAAAAACGCATTCGTACTCGTAGCCTTTGCGATATCTGCAATGCCCGCGCCTTGTTTTCGCGGAGAATACGGATTGCCGTTTTTATCCATTGCGATTGTCGCCGTAGACATACAAAGCCGATTTACCAAATCTCTTACTTCGGTCGCATTAGTCAATTCGGGGAAGTTGTATTTTACGTACTGACGGACAAGTATAGCTATCCCGCACATATTAGGCGCCGCCATACTGGTTCCGCTGAGTTTATCGTATCCGCCGCCGGGAATCGCGGATAAAATATTTCCGCCGTGAGCGGTTATTTCCGGTTTCAATTTCAAGTCGGGAGTGGGACCCCAACTGGAGAAGTCGCTCATAAACGGTCCCGCTTGATTGTTTTTGTCGAGGACTAACGTACCCGTTTCGTGAGACGCGAGATAATCGCCGTCGTCCTTACCGATAGAAATAACGGGGATTTCCACGTGATTACCTACCGTCATAACGATATCGCCGAATACGTTATTGTAAATTATTATCGCTTTGGCGCCTGCATTTTGCGCGTACATAACTTTATCCTCGAATGAGATGTCGCCGCGTTTAACAAGAGCGATTTTTCCTTTAACGTCTAGTCCTACGTAACTTGCGTTTAAGCCGTATCCGGGTACGGTTACGTACTCGTAACTTTCGACATTATCGTTTATGCCCATCATTTCGAAGAAATCCAGTTCCTTTGCGTTTTGGTTAAATGCTTCGAGGAAGAATATTTCTTTTTCGCCGTTGGCGAGCAGATACTTGTCTTTGTTGCCGTTTATCGACGCTACAGAAAGAGCGGCTTCGTACGTAGAGGGAGCTCCTACAGTTGCGGAATCGGGATTTTCCACTTTGTTGGTATTACCGAACTCCGAACCGTAAGCGCTGCTGTAATCGTTTGAAGCGGCGACGATTAAAGATATGCCCGCATCTTGTATGCTATTGTAAATTTCATTTTTATATTTCTCGTCCACTTCGCGTGTAAAACCGCAGGAAGTTCCCAAACTCAAATTTATCGCATCTACGCCCAAACGTACGCTGTCGTCCAACGCCGCGAGTATATCGCCGTCGTCCGCGCCGTCTTTATAGTCCGAAAAAACTTTCATTATAGCAAGCTGCGTATCTACCGCAACGCCGGTTATAGTACTGTCGCTGCCGCCAATAATACCGGCGACGTGAGTACCGTGTTCGCTGGAAAACGGCATAACGTCAGGGTCGCGGTCGGCGTAATCGTAGCCGTACACTATTTTATCTTTGGTTATATTTCCGTAGTAGACTTCTCTGTCTTCCAAAGTATTGTCGTAACCGTAAGCCAAAGTATTGGGAAGCAGACGCGCGATATCTTCGCGCGTATACAGAGGATTTACCACTTGATGAGTAGTAAACGCCGAGTGAGTATAATCGCAACCCGTATCGAGAATAGCAACCACAGTACCCTTACCCGTGTAGTCTACGTCGCTGCTGTTGAATATTCCCGTATCATAAACGTTAACGGGGTTGTTAACCGCTACGGCAGGTTTGTAAGTATTCGATACCGTAACCCTCGCAACGCCCTCTATGTTGCAGATTTCCCGTAAGTTTTCAAAAGTAGTGCTTACGTAAATACCGTCTAAAATCGTAGTATAGTTAAATTTAACGGAAGAAATCAAACCTTTTTCTTTTAGCTTTGCGGCGAAATCGTTTTGCCGTTTCGTCAATTTGTCGGCTATATTGCCGCTTTCTCCGCCCGCCAAAAAGTCTGAAAGAGATTGCTTCGATTTCAGAGAATTATAATAAGAAACCAACGACCCGTCGGAAAACGTTATAACGGCGTTTACGGGACCGCTTAATTTATAATCTTTTATATTTTTGATTAAATCTTTATTGATATTGGAAATTAAATCGGACTTTAAATTTTTTATGATTTCATTTTTATCAAAATCAAAAGAAGACGAAATTTGCTGTTGATTGTTTATATTAACGTCGGCATTTATGAAAGCCGCAGCGAACGCTGACAGACAATAACCGCCAGTCATGGCAAACAAAGCAACAATTAAAATAAATACGCTTAAAAATCTTTTTTTCATTATTATTTATTTCCTATGGCTAACCTATATTTAAAACGAAACGTTTTCGACAAAAACTCAGACAGTTTGCGTTTTTCCGATAAAAATTAACTAAACGCCCATTCTACAATATGCTAAATAATTTTAACACTTTATAGGTTGTTTGACAAGAAAATGAAAGTACTATATTTTTCAGCCTTATATAAAAAAGCCGCTATAATCGCGTTTTTCTTTTAAATGTTATACCATTGTTTTAGTTATTATCAAAAATGATAATTTATGGGTTATTTCGTTAAAATTTAAAATACGCCGCGCATTGAGTTAACGCCGACGTATCATTAAAGGTATATATATTTTTAAAAATTATTTTTTAAGATATTTTTTAGCCTTGCCCTCTTTTACTGTCAAATAGCTGCGCCCTATACTAAACGCTCCGTCGGGAACGTCCTTATCCACCGTGGTACCGCAAGCGACGAAGCAACCGTCGCCTATATAAAGCGGCGCGACCAAATTAGCGTTACATCCTATAAAACAATTTTCGCCTACCGTCGTTTTGTGTTTTTCCTTACCGTCGTAGTTGACGAAAATAACCCCGCAGCCTATATTCGTATTTCTACCCACGAACGCATCCCCGATATACGCCAAATGACTTGCCTTCACGCCGTTTTGCAACGTACTTTTTTTAATTTCCACAAAATTGCCGACTCGGCAGCAATCACCCACGCGCGCGTTATCTCGCAAATGAGCGTTCGGACCGACAGAACAATCGCTTCCTACGATGCTGTCGCATATCCGAGAGGATTTAACGACCGTGTTCGCGCCTATCACGGCGTTTTTCAAATAACTGAAGCTTCCCACAACGCAGCCGTCGCCCAAAACCGTTTTGCCTTTGATGACGGCAAACGGTTCGATTTTAACGTTGTCGCCCACAATAACCGTATCGTCGATAAAATACTGTTGCACGCGTATCTCCTTTACAGACGATACATTGTATGCGCGCCTACGACAGTTTTGCTACTAAAACCGTCATGTCGTCGTTATGTTTGTTATTGCTGAGTTTAACCGCTTTATTTAAAATAACTTCGGCTATGCTTTGCGGAACGTTAAGCGATACGTTGGAAAATACGGACGCCAACGCGTTAGGATCTTTAAAACAGTCCGCAACGCCGTCGCTGAGCAAAACTATAACGTCGCCGCTTGACAGCGCTTTTTTCGTTACCGACGGTTTCATTTCCTCCAATACGCCGAGTGGTAAACTGCTGCTTGTGATTATTTCCACCTTGTCGCCGCATTTGACAAACCCAACCGAGGCGCCCAATTTTATAAAATCCGCGGTTCCGTCGAACATATCCAATACTGCTATATCTACCGCGCAAAATATTTCGTTGCCGCTGCTGCTGAGTAGTTTGTTAACGCAGGACAAAATAACGTCGCTGTCAAATCCGGCGCGGTAAAAACTTTCCACGAGATTTATGGAAGTCGCAGACATCTGCTCGGCTTTGTCGCCGCTGCCCATACCGTCGCATAAAGCCACGATACATTTGCCGTTGTCGGTACGTATTACGGAATGGGTATCGCCGGAAATTTCGTTTCCGTCTTTCGCTACGGAACTAACGCCGAACGTAACTTCGAAACGCGGTTTCACTGATAAATAAACGTTTACCCACGATACGCTGTCGGTATTTTCTATTTTGTCGATAACCATTGTTTGTTTAACGAGCGACGACACAACCTTTTCGATTAAAGCGTTGTCCACGTCCTTTTTAGATATCGTCGCAACTACTATAAGTTTGTTAGACTGCTGCAAAATAGTCGCTCCGACGCACATTATATTGTGAAAAACCAATCGCTCTACAAGTTCTTTTTCTTTGTCGTGGTCGTAGTAAGTGCGGTTTTTGCAATCCGTAGCAAGCTGCATAAGCAAATCGGACACGCCGCCCATTTGTTCTCCGAGAAGCGTTTTGCCGTTATCCGCCTGTTCGGCGCGGTCGACGTATTCTCGGAAAACCTTTGCCTGAGCGTTAACCTCCGCCAGCATTGCCGATACTCTATCGCATTTTACTGACAGCGTTTGCGGAACGTCCAAAATCGTGCATTTACCTCTTTTAACAGCACAGCCCGATAATTTAAGTAAACTTTGCTCCGTTTGATTTATGTTCTGCCTCCAACACTTTGCGCGCTGTTCACAGTCTCTGCACACAGATTCGCTGCACTGCTTAACTATGGAAATTTCCGCTTCCTCGTTGGTTACGTGCCCTGCGGACATTGTAAAAAACGCGTTTTTCATAGATAAAAATATATCGGATAATCTGTACAAACGCCGAGACACGTTATCGCCTATCTTTTTCGCCACGCTTTTACCCAGATATCTGTCGGCGCTGCCGCAGCTATAATCTCTAACGTAGTTATATACGGAAGTGGGAATAACAACGAAAACCAAAGTCGAAACCAAAGTGGGAACAAAAGCGACGGTATCTATTTCTCCGTGTAAATTAAGAAAGAACGACATCAAAACGTCCACCACTACAACGGACAACGCGGCAAGAAACCTATTGAGTTTCGACGTAGTTACCGCTGCAAGCGCCGCTATAACGCAAAATACGCAGCACTCGTAACTTCCCGTCGATAATATATTGCCCGCTCCCAATAGTATCGACGTTATGAGCGCGGTTTCCGCGCCGAAACATACTACGCAAAACAAAATCGCAAAAGGAGCGAAAAAATAAATAAGCTGCAAACCCCAAAACGAAAGCTGCGAAAAACAGTAAGACGTCGCGATTGTAAAAAGCGCTATGCATATCGTTTCGTCAAGCGCGGGACGGTACGCAAGACCTCGTACGAATACGGCTCGGAAAACGTAAATAGCTACGTATGAAAAAGCTATTCCGCAAGCAACGTAAAGCAATCTGTCGAACAAATCGAAATAATCTTTAAACCTAAACGCGCAGTAAAAAACGTTTGCCGATACCAGATAAAGCAATAAATTGAGTTTGCCTATTTTACGCTTGGCTAGTTTGTGTATACCCCAAAACATAAGCATAACGGCTGCTCTCACGCCGGCTTGCAGCAAACTGCCCCATCCGTACGCTATAGAACTTACGACGTAAATAAAAGACGCAATCAACGGATTTGCGGAATACAACGCGCCTACGAACAAACCGAATGACAAAGCGCCGTCGAAAACACCGCCGGACGCGACGGACAGAGCGACGTAGGTTACGTAAAGCAAAATTGTTTTAGCGGAAAGTTTGCGTTTCATAGTTCAATCTCCGATTATTGGTGTATATGCAATAGTACAACCAATACTACTGATTCTTTTGTAATGAAAAGCAATATTTTGTATGTTTTTGTAAAGTTGTAATACCCGCAAAAAACAACTGCCAATCAAACGTTGTTCGACTGCTGAATTCTCATTCGGAAGCGCGGAAGCTTTTTTAATAATCCGACCGATATAATACGCAATGCTTTAACCGAGGTTAACTGACGCGTCAAGCACTGAAATATCCCGAAAATCGAATCAAATAACTTTACATAACAAACAAGCGGCCACTCCTCCTACCAAATTACAAAAAAGCGCTATCGGTACGGCGAATCCCGTACGCTTAACGCGCGTTCCCGCAAAATAAACGCTCGCCACGTAAAAAACCGTTTCGCTGCTGCCCATGATTACAGAAGCGCATCGCCCAACGTAACTGTCTACTCCGTATTGCTTGTATACGTCGGTTAATATCGCCAAACTGCCGCTGCCGGAAAAAGGGCGCAGCAACATAAGTTCCACAACTTCGCTTGGAACGCCCAGCAGCTTAAACGGCGGAGAAAGAAAACGGATAATATAAAAATCCAAACCGCTCGCTCTCAGGCAATTTACCATAATAAACATTGCGGCAAGGTACGGAAAAACAGACAGAGACAAATCGAAAGATTTTTTAGCTCCCAATACGAAGCTGTCGTAAACGTTGACTTTTTTGATAAGTCCGTATATAAAAACCAATATTAAAGCGACAGGAACGACGTAATTCATTTTTTCGGTCTTCCGTACGCTACAAAAACCAAAGCGACGCCTATGACGGACGTTATAACTGTCGCAATAAAGTTAGGCAATATTATGTCGCTGGGATTAACCGAGCCTAACGAAGCGCGCAAGCCGATAACCGTTGTCGGCAGCAGCTGTACGCTCGTCGCGTTTACTACGAACAGCATCGCTCCCGCGCGGGAAAGTTTTTCGTCGTGTTCCATTTCCTTTATAGCCGAAATCGCCGACGGAGTAGCGGCGTTACCTATGCCGAGAAGATTCGAGGCAAGATTGAGCGACACGTAAGCGCAGGCTGCCTCGCTTATATTACCGTACAAAAGTTTGTTGAGTTTATTGAAACACTTGGAAAGTTTTTCAACGAGTTTGCACTCTTCCGCAACGCGGAATATCCCAAGCCACAAACAATATACTCCGCATAAACCCAACGCGGTGGTAAGCGCCTGCGCCGAGCTGTCCACGCAAACGGTCAAAACGCTCGACGGGTCTTTGAATATTAACGCGATTATTGCCGCGACGGTAACGGTTGTCCAAACGATATTCATATTTTATTGTATTGAACGCGAGCTTTAACTATTCGATAATTAACGCCGACTTTTTCCGTACGCAACTAAAATAATAACGACGTTCGTTACGCCGCTTAGCTGCAAAGACGTTTAGTAATTAAAATAATCTTACTCTAAAGTAAAACGACTGCCGAACAGTCTCGGCAGACGTTGATATTTTAGGCAACAATTCTAAGTCGTCCTTGAATTCGGTGAAAATCAACGTTACCCGTTTGTTTTGCAATACGCTTTCCATACCTTGTATTTCTTCTCTGCCGGTAATATTGCCGTCCTAGTCAAACTTGTAAACGCCGACATTATTCTAGCTCCTTTTCTAGTCCAACGAAAACGATTTTTTCAATCGTTTTAAACTCTGTCATACCGTAAGTTGTTTACAAAACCGTGTAAGAATGTTAAAATAAAAAACAAGTTTAAAACAATTACAGAGTTTCATTAGCTCTGTGAAAGGAGAAAATATGAACGAAAAAAAATACTATATCACAACGCCGATATACTACTCCAGCGGAAACTTCCATTTGGGACATTGTTACACGACCGTTATTTGCGACGCGATAGCGCGTTTCAAACGCATGGACGGATTCGACGTTTTTTATTTGACGGGAACGGACGAACACGGGCAAAAAGTTCAGCAGCGCGCCGAAAAAGCGGGCGTTACTCCCAAACAATTTGTAGACGGACTTTACGCTCAAATCGTAGATTTGTGGAAAACTTTAGATATAAGTTACGACAAATTTATTCGCACCACCGACGGCTATCACGAAAAAACCGTACAAAAAATATACGAAAAACTGCTTGAAAGCGGCGATATATATAAGTCGGAATACGAAGGACTGTACTGTACGCCTTGCGAAGCTTTTTGGACGGAGAGTCAACTCGTTGACGGAAAATGTCCCGATTGCGGACGCAAAGTAGTAAAACAGAAAGAAGAAAGTTACTTTTTCCGTCTTTCCAAATATCAAGACAGACTCATCAAATTTTACGAAGAAAACCCTGACTTTATAAGTCCGAAATCGCGTATGAACGAGATGATAAACAATTTTATCAAACCGGGGCTAAAAGACCTCTGCATATCGCGCACCACTTTCGACTGGGGAGTCAAATTGCCGTTCGACCCTAAACACGTCGCATACGTTTGGGTTGACGCGCTGACAAACTACGTTACCGCGCTGGGATACCTTCAACCAAACCACGAAAACTTCGAGAAATATTGGCCGGCAGACTTGCATATGGTAGGGAAAGAAATAGTACGCTTTCACACCATCATATGGCCCGCATTGCTTATGGCGTTGAATTTACCTCTGCCTAAAAAAGTCTACGGACACGGTTGGCTGTTGTTCGGAGACGACAAAATGAGCAAGTCTAAGGGAAACGTTGTCGATCCGTTCTTCCTTGTTAAACGTTACGGAGTGGATCCGATACGTTATTTCTTACTACGCGAAATACCCTTCGGCAGCGACGGCACGTACACTAACGAAGCGCTTTTAACGCGTACAAACGCCGATTTGGTAAACGACCTGGGGAATCTCGTAAGCCGAACCACCGCAATGGTTACGCAATATTTCGGCGGTACGATACCTAAACCTAACGAATACGACGAATTAGACAAGGAACTGATTGCATTATGCGAAGGCGCTCTTGTTAAAGTTCGTAAAGATATGGACGCTCTATCCGCGCCTGACGCGTTGTGCGATATATTCAAAATAGTACAGCGCGCAAACAAGTATATCGATGAAACCGCCCCTTGGACTCTGAACAAACAAGGAGAGAAAGACCGCCTTGCAACCGTGATGTACGTTCTTTGCGAGTGTATACGTTTTGCTGCCACGCTGCTTAAACCTTTTATTACTAAAACATCAAATACGATTTTTGAAAAAATCGGCATTTCAAGTCCGGATAACTTCGACGGCGTAGTTAAATTCGGCGGAATCAAAGATGGAACTACCGTAATAAAAGGCGAAAATCTGTTTAACCGCTTGGATGTCGACAAAGAACTTAAAGCGCTGGACGAAATAGCCGCAGAACAAAGCGAAAACAAAGCGGACGAAAAACCCTCCGACGATTTAATAGACATAAACGACTTTGCCAAAGTTAAACTGGTTACGGCAAAAGTCATTTCCTGCGAAAAAGTTGCTAAAAGCGACAAGTTACTCATGTTTAAGCTGCAAGTGGGAAACGAAGTACGTCAGGTCGTCAGCGGAATAGCGCAGCACTATGCACCCGAATATATGATAGGAAAATCAGTAGTACTGGTTAAAAACCTTAAACCCGCAAAAATACGCGGTGTAGAAAGCAACGGTATGATTTTGTGCTGCGACGACGACGGAAAAGTCGTATTCGTTACGCCCGAAAAAGACGTTGAAAGCGGAAAGGTAGTACGCTGATGATTGACAGCCATTTGCACCTTGACGATGAAAAACTGCGTGAAAAAGCGGACGAAATAATAAACGGGCTATCGGCGCATAATATAGAATTCGTAATAAACAACAGCTGCAATTATCAGTCCATGCTCGATTCCGTCGCGCTTGCGGACAAGTACGAAAACGTATACGCAACTGTTGGAATGCACCCGCACGAAAGCAAAGATTTCGACGACAAGTTCCGCCGTTCGGTGAGCGAACTTGCGCAAAATCCCAAGGTTGTAGCGGTCGGCGAAATAGGACTCGATTACTACTACGATTTATCAGACAGACAAACGCAAAAAGACGTTTTTGCCGAACAAATAGAAATCGCCGACAAGTTGGAATTACCTATAACTTTGCATATACGCGACGCGTACGGCGATGCGTGGGATATTTTATCCGCGCAAAAAAAATATTTGAACAGCGGCGTTTTGTGGCACTGCTATTCGGGCAGCGCGGAATTTGCAAAGCAAGCCGCAAGACAGGGGCATTACTTCGCTTTCGGCGGAGCTATTACTTTCAAAAACGCCAATAAAGCGGAAGTGCTGAACGCAATTCCGTTCGACCGTATTCTGTCGGAAACGGACAGTCCGTATATGGCGCCAGTCCCTTTGCGCGGAACAATCAACACACCTTATAACATCGCGTTGATTGTCGGCAAGATTGCGGAAATTTACGGCAAAGATTTATTACAAACGGAAAGACAAATAAGAGAAAATACGCTTAAATTATTTAACAGAATTAAAAGATAAAATTATGGACACTTACGTTTACATACTCGAAAATAAAATATATATCAATCTGACGAACCGCTGCACGAATAACTGCGACTTTTGCATCCGCCGCGACCACAAAGATATGGACGGACAGGTGCTGTGGATAAAGGAAGAGCCTACGGCGGAAGACGTTATCGAGCAGCTGCCGCAAAACTTGGACGACTTTGACTCCGAAATCGTATTTTGCGGATACGGCGAACCGACTTATAACCTCGAAACGCTGGACGAAGTAGCCAGTTATCTGCACTGCATAGACAAAACCACGCGCATAAACACAAACGGTCAAGCAAACCTTATACACGGACAAGACGTTACCGACGTTATTGTAACAAGCTGCGACGTTATAAACGTTTCGCTTAACGAATGTAACGCGCAAAAATATCAACGGCATTGCCGAAGTAAATTCGGAGAAAAAGCTTACGACGCACTGATAGAATTTGCCAAATTGTGCAAACAGCGCGGCGGAAACGTCGTATTTTCCGTAGTAGACAGCATAGGCGAATCGGACGTTGCCGAATGTCAAAAACTTGCGGATAAACTTGGCATACCGCTTAGAATACGAATAAAAAAATAAGGCTCGTATCGAGCCTTATTTTATTTCTTCGTCGTCTTCTTTCAATAATCCTTTTTTCTCGAAATAGTTTCTTAAATAATCATAATTCAGCGCGGTGTCTTTCAATATTATTTTTGTGTTTTTACAGTATATCCTCAACTGTTTACGAAATTCCACTTTTATTTCGTCTACAGAGCGTATACTGTCGGTATTTATTTTCTTTTTAACGATTGCCGACTTTATCAAAAAAAACGTCTTGCGAAACAAATATTTTACGGGAATAGTAATGTATAAGAACCGTAAGCGCAGGTAAAGTTATGCTTTCGAATACAAGTCCTATTATCGAAGCGTCCCGATGATTGTTTTGCGCAAAATAACAAACAAGCGAACCGACAACGCCCAATACGGCAACTATCGCGCAACAGACAATTCCAAATAGTATGACGCTTTTTTCATCTCTATTTACTAATACGATAAAATTATCCGGCGTGGAATTTTCTGCCGCTTGTTCGTATAGCTTTTTAAACGGTTTCCAAGTAACGCGCGCTTCTATCGCATCGGCGATAAGCCAGCCTATCCCTTCTAAAATCGGAAGCGCTACCAAAATCAATAAGATTTCCCACAACATTTCTTACTCCTTTGCAACCGATTGTATTTTAGCATACAAGTCTAAGCCGTGCAACATTATTTCATCAATCTTATCGTACGTCTTACGGTATAGCGAAATCATATTTATTAAAACCTATTGCATTGACGGATAAATTACTGTAAAATATTATTATGAACGTTAATTACGATTTGATGTTTGAACAATATATAAAAACCGTCGATTCGGGCAATCCGCCCAGGCTATTGTTGCATGCATGCTGCGCGCCCTGCTCGACGTACTGCTTAACGCGCGTATTGCCGTATTTCGACGTAACGCTATACTACGCTAACGATAACATAACAGACAACGCCGAGTGGCAAAAGCGTTTGGACGAACTCCGTAAACTTGTAGATATTGTAAACGGCGGTCAATTTGAAACGCAGCCGTTACGCCCGTTAAAGCTCGTAACTTGTACGTTTAACGCCGACAAATTCTACAATGCAGTACGCGGACAGGAAAACGAGCGCGAAGGCGGAGCAAGATGTACAACGTGTTTCAATTTGAGGCTTGCGGATACTTGCGCTTACGCGCAAGCAAACGGCTTCGAGCTGTTCGGCACAACGCTTAGCGTATCGCCGTATAAAAACAGCAAACTACTAAACGAAATAGGGCTTTCCCTGCAAGCCGACGACGTAAAATGGCTTTCCGCCGACTTCAAAAAACGCGGCGGATATCTTGACAGCATACGTCTGTCAAACAAATACGGATTGTACCGCCAGCACTACTGCGGCTGCGAATATTCGCTTGTCCAAAGTTCAAACATACGCAACAAGTAAAAAACGGCGAGAGCGTTTACACGATCATAAGCAACGCGCAAGGCAACGGCACGTGTATAACAAGCGGCATAGTACGCGACAAGTCGAGAGTATTGTGCGAAAAAAACTTACATAATGACCGATTGCGCTATAAATCCCGGAAATTCTCGGACTTTTTGCTTGACGAAAACGGCAACGTTATAGGAGTAAACGTACTTGAAAGAATACCTCACGCGGAGATTCCCGCCGACGTTATGAAATACGCTATTCCGTCTGACGAATTAAAAAAATATTTTAACTAACGACAAACAGTCCGCTATCTTCGATTTAAAGGAAATAGCGGACTGCACTTTTTTGACTTTATCAATTTATTTCAAATATTATTTAAGTTCTTCCTAAAATTCTTTATACTCCTCGTCGCTCAAATAGAACGTCCAGTCCGATTTTGCGTATACGTTGTCTTCGGCGTTCATAAAATTCGTTCCTATATCGTAACCCAATTTCAACAAAACGCAAAACCGTATATCTTATTTCGCTTTAAACAAATCGAATTCGGCGGCAACGTTTTTAATACGCTCTCACACGAAAATCATTTAAGTAATTCGTATTGACTGTTATAAATTTTAGTATAAAAGCCGTTCTTTGCTATCAGTTCCTTGTGCGTGCCTTGTTCGACAACTTCGCCGTTATTGATAACAAGAATTACGTCGGAATTTACGATTGTGGAAAGACGGTGAGCTATAACGAAGCTCGTACGTCCTTTCAAAAGTTCGTCCATAGCTTTTTGAATAAGTATTTCCGTACGGGTATCGACGTTGCTTGTCGCCTCGTCCAGTATAAGCATTTTGCGGTTTGACAGATAACTTCTGGCGATTGTTAAAAGCTGTTTTTGTCCGCTGCTGATATTTGTGCTTTCTTCGTTTATTACGGTATCGTAACCCTGCGGAAGAGTTTGAATAAACGTATCGGCGTGCGCCTTTTTCGCTGCTTGCATCACCTCGTCGCGAGTAGCGTCATCTTTGCCGTAAGCGATATTATCGTAAATAGTACCGTTAAACAGCCACGTATCCTGAAGCACCATGCCGAATTGTTTGCGCAGTTTGGCTCTGTCCATTACGGACGTGTCCACGCCGTCAATAACTATGGAACCTCCGTCAATATCGTAAAAACGCATAAGCAAATTGACTATAGTAGTTTTTCCTCCGCCGGTAGGTCCGACAAGCGCGACCTTTTGACCCGCTTTAACTTTTAGATTCAAATCTTTTATAAGGGGTTTATCTTTGTCGTAAGCGAAATAAACGTGATTGAACTCTACGTTGCCCGCTCCCTTCGGTTCGTCGTCGGAATCAGCCTCAGACATTTCTTCGCGGTCTAAAAGCGCGTAAACGCGATTGGCGCATGCGAGCGTATGCTGAATCGAACCCATACCGTTTGCAATACTCTCGAGCGGACCCGCAAACATCTTTGCCAGCAGTATGACCTGCATAATATCCCCTACGCCTATAACGTTGTTATTGGCAAGTAAACCGCCGGCAATGCACACGGCTACGTAGGCTATATTGTTAGTCAGCGCGATAATAGGCTGAATCAGTCCCGAAAGGTAGTATCCGCGGCGAACCTTCTCGCGATACCGCGCGGAAATATCGTCGCAGATTTTACGCTGTCTTTCTTCCAAGTTGAAAGCTTTAACAGTGTCGAATCCGGTATAATCTTCCTCGATAAACGCGTACATATTGCCGTTGACTTTTCGGAAATCGTGCCAGCTTTTTTCGCTTTTAGACGAGATAAACGCCGACAGCGCGATAGACAAAGGCACAAGCACTACGACGGCTGTTGCCAGTATCCAGTTGATTGCGTACATAGTGTACGTTATAACGACTATCCGTACAAAACCGTTCAAAAGCGTTTCGATAATTACGTACACGGTATTAGACATATTGGATACGTCGTTCATCATACGCGACAGCAATTCTCCGTTAGGAGTAGCGTCTATAAAACTTACGGGCAATCGCTGAAGTTTGTCGCTTATACGTATACGCAAACCTTTGGTATAAAAGCGGGAAGAAATATTTGTCATAAGCACGGTCATGGCAATTTGCAACAATGCCGAGCCCGCGTACGCCAAAGCGAGATTGACAGACAAATCCGCCGCAAACTTCATATCGATAGGTTTGCCTTCCGCGCCGTAGTCGTAAATCATTTGAGTAAGGGAATTGACAATTTCCGGCGCAACCAATACGGCAAGCCACACGGAAAGGCAGCATATTACCGCCGCTATGCAAATAGCCCAAGCTATCGGTTTTAAATCGCGAACCAGACGTTTTACCGTCTTCCAAGCCGAATAATCCTTTTTTACGGAAGGTTTCTTTCTACTCATTGACGCCGCCTCCCATTTGACTGTCGTATATTTCTTTATAGGTAGTACAATTATCAAGCAATTCCTTGTGCGTGCCGCATCCTACCACTTTGCCTTCGTCAAGAACGTACACTTTGTCGCAGCGCATAGCCGTAGCGGCGCGCTGAGTTACGATTATCTGCGTTTTGCCTTCTAAATATTTGTTTAAAGATTTACGCAAATTCGCTTCTGTAAGATAGTCCAAAGCAGAAAAACTGTCGTCAAACACATAAACGGATGCTGGCTTTAAAATAGTCCGCGCTATGTTGATGCGCTGTTTTTGTCCTCCGGAAATATTTGCTCCCGCCTGCGTAAGTTTGTAGTCTAGTTTTTCTTCCTTGCTTTCTATAAATCGGCTCATTTGGGCTATTTCGAGTACTTCTGCTATTTGCTCGTCCGTAGCGTCTTTGTTACCCATTTTTACGTTATCGGCTATCGTTCCCTCGAAAATCATACTTTTTTGAAGCGCTACGGCGACGTTATCGCGTACCGTCGCGGGAGTCAAATCTTTATAGTTAACGTTGCCGAAATATCTATCGCCGCCTTTAACGGAATAAAAATCAAGCAATATCTTGACCAAAGTACTTTTACCGCTGCCCGTGCCGCCTATTATCCCGACAATTTCGCCGTTTGAGATATCCAACGAAACGTCCGACAAAACGTTGTTTGCGGCGTTATCGTAAGCGAAGTTAACTTTATCGAATTTTATGTCGCCGTTTAAAACTTCTCCGCTCGACTCGTCGGCAGTACCGTTGTCAACGTTTAAAATAGCGACGATACGTCTCATACTGACTTTGATGTGAGGGATAAAAGATATTGTCCACGAAAGCACCAATACGGCGTTAGCTATAAGCGCTATGTATTGAATAGTCGCAAGAATATCGCCCGTTTTGAGCGTATCGACGTTTTGAGCGCGCATAGCGCCCACGTAAATTATTGCGACGGTAGCCATGTTAAGAAACAGCGAAGCAACGGGACTTACGATTCCGCTGATGGTATTGGCTTTTACAAAACTGTTGTTCATTTCGCTTATTGCTTTTGCCGAACGCTTGTGCTCGTAAGAGTCTTTATCAAACGCGCGCACTACTCTTACTCCGGAAAGCCTTTCTCTCACGATACGGTTTTGGACGTCGGTGAATTCGTCTCCACGCTGCCAGTGTTTTTCCAAACTGCTCGTTATAAGCGTAGTTATCGCCAACACTACAACCGAAGCTCCCAACAAAATCAAAGGCAGAACCCAATCGCCTTTAAACGACAGCGCAATACCTCCTATAAACATTATTGGGCAGGTTATCATAACGTACGGAACTTGAGAAATCGTTTCTTCCATCCAACCGATATCTTCTGTCGTACGCGTTATCAAGCTGCCGGTGCCTATTTCAGAAAACTGTTCGAAAGAAAGCGTGTTTACTTTGTTAAATACCGTTTTACGCATTGTAACCGCAATTTTAGAGGAAAAATTGCTTGCAACTCTGTTGGTTATCAGCGCACAAATAAATGCCGCTAACGCGAGAGCTATCATTATCGCGCCTTCGCGTAAGATAAACGGCATATCCCGGTTTTTTATACCGATTTCAACTATATTACTCATAACGTAAGGCATAAACAGCGCACACAACGTAGCCGCCGCGTACAAACACATAAGGATTACAAGTTCGCCCCAAAACGGTTTTATAAATTTAAGAAGATGTTTCATCGAAATTATCCTTGGCTCTGCATAGAAAAGAGCTTATTTTAAAATTTTGCCGCTCCATACGGAAAGTCTAAATCAATACAGTGTAAAAATCAATCAACGAGCCGTTGAATCAACCTATAACTACTAAATTAGCTCTTGATGTTAACTTATGTAAAAAAATAGCGCTTCCCGTCGGAAACCTGGGAAGCGCGTTGAAAAACTGCAGTCTATTTTTGTAAAATACGCAAAAAGACAGGCAAGCAAAGCGACTTCCTCAAAGTTATATCGTAACTGTTAAGTAACAAATAAAGTTTCGTCATTATGCTCACCCCCCCCCATCGTATTTTTTTGTTTTTCAGCCGACGACGAAATCGGCTGTCGAGTTTATGCCATTATACTATCACGCAAAACGGCAACCCGTCAAGCGAATTGCCGTTAAAAATTATTTTTTTATCAAAGCTTCGGGCGGAACGGCAGGCAGAAGTTTTAAAGCCAAATCGCGTATAACCCAATTGCCGAAAAAGTTGTTTTTATAAATATGCGCCACAATCCAGCTATCGTAAAATTCGGCGCCTATAGTAACTTTTATTTTAGGCATAAATTCTTGCGACGTACTCATAAACAACGCTACGACTACCGACCAAATAAGGTACACAATAACCACGCCAATCAAACCTCCGAATAAGCGGTTTACCACGTTTATGGCTTTGTTTTTGGTTATAAGCTTAATTATTATATGCGCAACGATAACGTATACCAGCAAAATTACCACCGCCGATATTATCATCGATACAAGAGCGCGGGTATTGACGTTTTCTATCGCTTTTTCAAACCATCCTTGTACGACAGGAGACAGCGCTCCCGAGCCGACGGTAACGACAAGCACGCCTATAACGGAAAATAAAAGCTTTAAAAAGCCCTTTATAATTCCGAATATAAGTCCCGCTGCTACGGTGGCTAATATGATATAATCTAAAACGTTCATAACTTTATTATATCCAATATTTAAAAATTGTCAACATTGCACTCCGAATTACCGCGTTTTTTCAACCCCACAATTTGCATGAGTCGGCATTGTTTATTATTTCACCTCTAAAGTAAAATTATTTTACGTTAACGAACTAAACCAAGCGTTTTACCCCAACCCAATAACATATAACACACAGCGTTTGTCGAAACCATTTCTCGGGGATAAAACTCCGCTTTTCAAAGCCAAACAGTTTTCGTACGAACCCACGAGCGACTTTACATTTTTTCAGGCGCTTCGATACCCAAAAGAGCCAATCCTTTTTTAAGAGCTATTCCCGTCGCTTCAACAACGGATAAACGCGCATTCTGCTCGGACAGATTGTCGCTTAAAACGCGGCAAGCAATATAAAACCGGTTAAAGGCCTGAGCTATATCGATAAGTAAACCGGAAAGTATACTCGGTTCGTACTTATAAGCAGCATCCTTGACCGCTTGAGGAAACGCCGCAAGCAATTTACAAAGACGTAACGTTTCGCCGTTATCGAGAGCGCGCATATCGTGAGCTATTTTTGCAAAACGGGACATACCCGCTTTTTCTATTATAGAATTGCAACGCGCGCAGGTATACTGCAAGTACGGCGCGGTTTCTCCGTCGAAATTGAGTACCCTATCAAAAGTAAAAGTTATGTCTTTGATTTTACCGTTTTCGAGCGCGGAAAACAAAACTGCGCCTACGCCTACTTGTTCCGCGACTTTTTCGCGGTTTTCGAGATTGGGATTTTTTGCGACTATAGTTTCCAGCGATTTTTCCACGGCTTTGTTTAAAACGTCGCGAAGCAACACCACATTGCCTTTACGCGTAGACATCGCACCGTCTTCGAGGCTTACCATTCCGTAAGCGACGTGAACCAAATCTTTAGCCCAAGACAGTCCCGCCAATTCCAATACTTTGAAAAATTGTTTAAAATGTAAATTTTGCTGATAAGCGACAACGTACAGGCATTTATCGAAATCGTATTCTTTTTTACGCCAAATCGCCGCAGCAATATCGCGCGTAGCGTACAAACTGCTACCGTCGGCTTTTACAAGGAGGCACGGCGGCATATCGTAATCTTTCAAATCTACAATCTGCGCGCCCTGACTTTCTACTATCAAACCTTTGCCGCGCAGCATATCCAGCGGTTCGCGCATTTTGTCGTTGTAAAAACTTTCGCCGTTCCAGCTGTCGAATTTGACGTTCAGACGTTCGTAAATCTCTTTTACGTCGGCAAGAGTGATTTGCTTAAACATTTCGAACAACTCTGACGCTTCTTTGTCGCCCTGTTCGATTTTGACGAACCATTTACGCGCCTCGTCCGTAAGTTCGGGACGTTCGGCTTCTTCTTGGTGAAACTTTACGTATAAACGCTGGAGTTCTTGCACACCGTCTTTTTTTACTTTTTCCGCGTTTCCCCATAGCTTATATGCGACAATCATTTTCCCGAATTGCGTACCGTAGTCGCCCAAGTGATTGATACCAACTACGTTGTACCCCAACGCCGTATAAATCTTGTATAAACTGCTGCCTATAGCCGTCGTGGACAAATGCCCAATGTGAAACGATTTGCATATATTTACGGAACTGTAGTCTATACAGATAGTTTTGCCGCTGCCCACGGTATCGTCGCCGAAGTTTTCGCCTTTTAACAAAACTTCGGACAAAGCGTCGTTTACAAATTCAATACGGTTAATAAAAAAGTTGAGATAACCGTTCACGGCTTCGACTTTAACTACGTCGTCGTCGAGTTCTACTTCTTCCGCCAGCTTTAGAGCTATTTGAACGGGAGGCATACGCATAACCTTTGCAAGCTTAAAACAAGGAAAAGCGTAATCGCCGAAAGCGTCGTCGGCAGTTTCGGTTATATACGAAAGCAACTCCGCTTTATCGAGCGGAGCGTTTATTTTATTTGCAATTATCCGTTTGTAATCTTTCAAAACTTTCTCCTTTTAAACGAACCGCGGTTTTAAACGAAATAAAACGCGTTTGCGATATTAAGAGCACCAATATTTAACTCTAATACTTACTATAACATTTATTACGGTAAGTTAGCAATCGTTTTTGACGTCTTCATAGCCTCTGCGGACTTTAAATTTTTTAAGTCGCGAAATTTTTATTATAACACGCATCGTTTTTTTCGTTCCGACTTTTTAAAGATTATAAAAACGCCGGCTTTATGCTTCCGCATCGTCTATCGATACTACGCATAAATTCAACAAAAATCCGATTGTTAAAATATTTAATAATATTGCAATTTTTTATTTTATATATTTCTTCCGACAAGCTGATAAAAACGTTTATTTATTACAATGGCAACATAACTCGAATTGAAAATTCAAATTATGCCGCCATCGTAAAGCATTACGCGCTATTTGTTAAAATTATTCGCTTTCGCCCTCGTCTGAATCCAATTCGTCGGCAACGGGACTTTCCGAAACGCAGACAACCTGAGCTTCGCCCTTAAATTTCATAACGCGTACTCCCATTGTATCGCGACCGATTTTCGAAACGTCTTTGGCGCGAATACGTATAACGATGCCGTTATTTGCAATAAGCATTACGTCGTTTTCGGGGTTGATAAGCTTCAAATTGACGAGTTTGCCCGTCTTTTTGTTAAATACGCCCGCTTTAATACCCTTACCTGCACGCGACTGCAAACGGTAATCTATCAAATCGCTGCGTTTACCGTAACCGTTTTCGGATATAGTCAAAACTTCCAAACCGTTGCGGGCTATCGCCATATCGACTACGTAGTCGCCTTTATCCAGCTTTATAGAACGCACGCCCTGCGCTTCTCTGCCCATAGGACGGACTTCTTCTTCGGCAAAACGTATACATTTACCTTCGTGGCTTGCCATCAGAATTTCGTCGTAACCGGTTGTCATATCAACGCCGATAAGCTCGTCGTCGTCAACCAACGAAATCGCGATTTTTCCCGTTTTACGAATCGACTCGAATTCGGTTAAATTAGTCTTTTTGATAAGACCGTTACGGGTAGCCATGATAAGATTGCCTCGGCTATCCTCCTTACGGGGAATTACCGCCGTAACTTTTTCGCCGTTATCGAGCTGCAAAATATTAACTATAGCTCTGCCTCGCGCGGTACGCTCGGCTTCGGGGACTTCGTATCCTTTGATGCAATACACCTTGCCGCGGTTCGTAAAGAACAGTAAATCGTCGTGCGTATTGGTGATAAACATATTTTCAACAAAATCTTCTTCGCGCGGCTTATGAGCCGTAACTCCTTTTCCTCCGCGTTTTTGAGTATGATATTCCGTTATAGGCAGACGTTTAACGTAACCTAAGTGCGTCATAGAAATAACTACGTCTTCCTTTTCGATAAGGTCGCCTATATCGATTTCAGAATAGTCGGTACAAATTTCCGTTTTGCGAGGTTCGCCGTACTTATCACGGATTTCGCTCATTTCGTCGACGATGATGTTGGATACTCTTGCCGGCTTGGCCAAAATATCTTTAAGGTCTTTGATTAGCGCGTCGAGTTCGGCAAGTTCGCGTTTTAAACTTTCAACTTCCAAATGCGTCAGACGAGACAGTTTCATTTCGAGTATCGCGTTGGTCTGGCGTTCGGAGAGTTTAAATTCTTTCATCAATGCCGCTGCGGCGGATTGCTTGTCGTCGCTGCCTTTGATTATAGCGATAACTCTGTCGATGTTATCGAGAGCTATAACCAAACCCTCTATGATATGATATCTGTCCTCCGCCTTTTCCAAATCGAACTTCGTACGGCGGACGATAACTTCTCTTTGATGTTCGATATAATGCGACAGAATTTCTTTAAGCGACATAATGCGCGGTTCGCCGTCGGCAAGAGCAAGCAGGGTTATACCGTCGGAGACCTGAAGCTGAGTATGTTTAAACAAAGTGTTAAGCACCACTTGCGCGTTGGCGTCGCGTTTAAGTTCGAATACGATACGCATACCGTGGCGGTCGCTTTCCTCGCGGATATCAGAAATACCCTCGATACGCTTGTCTTTAACCATAGCGGCAATATTTTCAACCAGCTTGGCTTTGTTAACTTGGTACGGCAGTTCCGTAACGATAATTCTTTGACGTCCGTTATGTTCCTCGATATCGGTTTTGGCTCTGACCAAAATGCTGCCTTTACCCGTTTTGTACGCATTGCGTACGCCTACGCGTCCCATCATAATACCGCCTGTGGGGAAATCGGGAGCGGGAATTATTTTCATCAATTCCTCGACGGTGATATCGGGATTCTGCAAAACGGCGATTGCGCCGTTGATAACTTCGCCGAGATTGTGAGGAGGTATATTGGTCGCCATACCTACGGCTATACCGTCCGCGCCGTTTACGAGCAAATTGGGAAAACGGCTGGGTAAAACCGTCGGCTGCATTAGAGTGTTGTCAAAGTTCGGATAAAAATCCACAGTGTTTTTATCGATTTCGCGCAACATTTCATACGCTATTTTAGACAGTCTCGCTTCCGTATAACGCTGAGCCGCCGGAGGGTCGCCGTCTACGCTGCCGAAGTTTCCCTGACCGTCTACGAGAGGACAGCGAATTGAAAAGTCCTGCGCCAAACGCACCAAGGCTTCGTACACGGCGGAATCTCCGTGAGGATGGTATTTACCCAAAACGTCGCCTACGATACGAGCGCATTTACGGTACGGTTTGTCGTTAAACAAATTAAGTTCGCCCATTGCGTATAAAATACGTCTGTGTACGGGCTTTAATCCGTCGCGTACGTCGGGGATAGCGCGCGAAACGTTTACCGCCATTGCGTAGGCGATAAACGATTTTTTCATTTCTTCTTCCATTTTGATTACTTTGACGTTCGTTTTGGATAACGCCTCTACGTAATCAACGTGATGTTCTTCAACTTTAGCCATCGTATGCCTCCTTAAATATCGAGTTCTTCAACAAGTTTGGCGTTTTCGACGATAAATTCGCGTCTCAGTTCAGGCTGATCTCCCATCAAAAGAGATACGATTTCGTCAGCTTCGTAAGCGTCTTCCATCGTTACCTGAAGCATCGTACGGCTTTCGGGGTTCATCGTCGTAGTCCAAAGCTGTTCGGCGTTCATTTCGCCGAGACCTTTATAGCGGGATACTTCCGCGCCTTTGGTACCTATTTGAGCAAGTTTTCTGTCGCGCTCCTCGTCGGTAAACGCGTAGTATTCCTGTTTGTTCTTGGTTATCTTATAAAGAGGCGGCTGCGCGATATAAACGTGTCCGTTTTCGATTAAAGGACGCATAAAACGGAAAAAGAAAGTTATAAGCAAAATTCTTATATGACTTCCGTCGACGTCGGCATCGGTCATACATATGATACGGTCGTATCTGAGTTTGCTTTCGTCGAAATCGTCCGAGATACCGCAGCCGAAAGCTGTAATCATCGATTTTATCTCTTCGTTTTCAAGAGCCCTGGCTAGGCGCGCTTTTTCAACGTTTAAAATCTTACCTCTTAAAGGAAGAATAGCTTGGAAACGTCTGTCGCGTCCTTGTTTTGCCGTGCCGCCTGCCGAATCGCCCTCGACTATGTAAATTTCGCAATGCTTGGGGTCTTTATCCGAACAATCGGCAAGTTTTCCGGGGAGCGACGCGCTTTCCAAAACGCCTTTACGAGTAAGTTCTCTTGCGCGCCTTGCAGCGTCGCGTGCGCGCTGAGCGGTTACGGATTTCAGAACCAGTTCCTTCGCTTCTTTGGGGTTCTCCTCCAAAAACGTGGCAAGTTCTTCTCCTACCACGCGCGCTACGGCAGTACGCATTTCGCTGTTGCCGAGTTTGGTTTTAGTCTGACCTTCGAATTGGGGGTTTTCGAGCTTGACGGAAATAATCGCAACAAGACCTTCTCGCACGTCTTCTCCGGAAAGTTTTTCCGAATCTTTTAAAAGATTGTATTTGTGTCCGTAGTCGTTGATAGCTTTGGTAAGCGCGGCTTTAAATCCGTCGAGGTGCGCCCCGCCTTCCTCGGTGTTTATGTTGTTGGCGTACGCGTGTACCACTTCGGTATAACTGTCGTTAAATTGAAGCGCGACTTCGATTTCGCCCTCTTTTACGGATTTATCCACGTACAAAGGTTGATCGAAAATGGTATTTCTGGAACGGTTGTAGTTCTCGACGAATTCGGCGAGTCCGCCCTCGTAGCAAAACGTTTCGTTGCGTTTACGGCTGTCGCGTTCGTCTTTGAGAGAAATAGTTATACCTTTATTTAAATACGCCACTTCGCGCAGTCTGTTTTTCAAACGTTCGTATTCCCAATCGGTAGTTTCAAATATTTCCGAATCGGGCATAAAAGTTATTTTTGTTCCCGTTCTGTCCGCCGAACCGGTAACTTTAAGCCGTTCTTCCGGTACGCCCCTGTGATACTTTTGATAATGATGTTTGCCGTCCTGGTCTACCTCGACGACAAGCCACTCGGACAACGCGTTTACGCAGGACATACCTACGCCGTGAAGACCGCCGCTGATTTTATATCCGCCGCCGCCGAACTTGCCGCCTGCATGCAATTTCGTCAAACACAATTCAACAGCCGATATGCCTTCCTTTTTATGTATGCCGCAAGGGATACCGCGCCCGTCGTCTTCGACGGTAAGAGAACCGTCCTCGTTAACGGTGATGTATACGTTGCTGCAGTAGCCTGCAAGCGCCTCGTCTATAGAGTTATCTACTATTTCGACAGCCAAGTGATGCAATCCCTTGACGTCAGTAGAGCCGATGTACATACCGGGTCTTTTGCGAACCGGTTCCAATCCTTCCAAAACCTGAATTTGCTCTTCAGAATAACCGACGTTTTTTCCCGCCATAATTTACTCCTTTTAAAAAAATAATTTCGAAATAAAAACGCTGAAACACGCTTTATTACAATTAAATATATTATATCATAAAATATCTGTTTTGTACATATATTTGCAACGGTTTTTTACAAGAATTTGTCGTTTAAGGGCGTCTAGCGGCATTTGTTCGGCTGATTGAACAAAACTTGTAAGAGGAATGCGGAACGCATTTAAAACCGCCGTAACAAAGCCACAGTGCCTAAAACAGAAATCGGCTCGTTTGTTCTCACAAACCGAGAATCTGTAAGAGGCGGCGCGCTAAACGTTCGTTTTCTATCGGGATTGCACAGTCAACACGGAAACGCTATGCGTCGGCGAAAGCGAGACGTACGTTAATTCCGATACGTTCGTTTTTGTAAACGAACAAGAAACTAGCCGATATTTTTATGCTTTAATAACTTGAAGTTCCCAAATCCTTTTCGTACGCTTATCCTGACGTTCCACTCGGCGTCCCCTTGCAAATTGCTTGGTTCGGTACAGATTAAAATATGTTGTAATAGAATACGAATTGTGGTATACTGACAAAGTAATTAACCTAACGGAAAGAACGATAAATGAAAGTAAACGAAATAACCGTTTGCAATTTTCGAAATTTAACGAAACAAACGGTAACGCCGGGGGCAAAACTTAATATTTTTACCGGCGATAACGCGCAAGGAAAAACAAATCTTGTAGAAAGCGTTTATTTGTGTTGCATAGGCAAAAGTCCCCGAACGGATAAAGATAAGGATTTGATTGCCTGGAATAAAGACTACGCTTACGTTAAAGTTAAATACGCCGGCCGTTTCGGCGACGGAGAAATATACGTGGCGATCAAAAACGGCGTAAAGAAACAAATTTCGGTAAACGCCGTACCTTTAACTAAAATAGGCGAATTGATGGGATATTTAAACTGTGTTTACTTTTCGCCGAACGAAATCAGAATTATAAGTCAATCGCCGGCGGAACGCAGACGTTTTTTGGATATCGATTTGTGTCAAACGGACAAAAACTACTTTTACAGTTTATCCCGCTTCAACAAGTCGATGATTCAGCGAAACAATCTGCTTAAGCAGGCGGCGACTTTAGACGAAGCGAGAGAATTGCTGTTCGTTTGGGACAAACAAATTGCCGAAGAAGGCGCGAAAGTCGTTTTTAAACGCAGTTCGTTTTGTGAAAAGCTGAAAACTCACGCAAAAAAATGCCATTTAAATTTAACGGACGGCAAAGAAGAACTGACTTTGGAATACGTTACTCAGATAAAGGGAGAAAGCGTAAAAGAACTTTCGGGAAACTATTTAACGCTGCTTGCGGATAACGTCGAAAAAGACTTTCAGTTAAGACACACCACCGTCGGCTGCCAACGCGACGATATTGCTTTGAAAACAAACGGAATCGACGTAAGAAGTTTCGGCAGTCAAGGACAGCTCCGCACTGCCGCTTTATCCTTAAAACTGGCCGAGCTTAGTATTTTTAAAGACCTGATTGGCGAATATCCCGTGCTAATACTGGACGACGTATTGTCCGAATTAGACTGCGACAGACAGAGGCGTTTGTTGAATTTCGATAAGGACTTGCAGATACTGCTTACTTCCGCCACCGAAATAGATTCGAATCTCGTCAAAACAGACTGTAAATATTTTACGATAGACGGCGGAGTTTGCGAGGAAAAACCTCCGGAATTTAACATATGACAAAACGCAAAAAAAAATCATACTGGCAGCGTGTCTGTTCGTTTTTATAGTAGTCGCTGCGGAATTTGCGGTAAATTTACCTTTCGGAAGCAGCGACCGATTTCAAGTTGTAAAATTTTCAACGATTTCGACGATTTTTCATTTTTGTAAAAGTACGTAACGGAACAAAAAAACTTCGCGGCGACAGTTAAACGGTATCGCTCCGGCAAACGACGTCGTTTACGAAATTACTTACGGCAAAAAAAACGTTTAACACTTTACGCGTACGAATTCGAAAACTCTTAGGATTATTACTGCTACGAATATAAACTTACGGGGAACAATTATCCGTTAAGGAAACAAAAAGACGGTCAAAAAGAATTTACTTACAGCCGTACCGTCAGTTTTGAGTTCAAATTATACAATAAAATCGAAGGAGAAATTATTACCGAAAACAAAATAATGCGCGTAACCGTAAATGCAAGCGACAAAATATACGACGGCTTTTTAAGTTTTATTTTCTATAATTTGCCGACGAAAGTTTTACCGAACGGTTAGCGCAACAAAAAATTCCGCTTTCACCAAGCGGAATTTTTTTAAAGTACAAACTGCCGTTAAAACGCGAAACCGTTAGCCGTGTTAAAAAAACTGCTTCCGGTGTTCGTCGTAGTAGTCGTCGTGGTCGTGTTACCGTTTAAATTGTTGTTTCCGCAACAGCAGCGGTTATTTAAATAACAATTTATAAGCAAAATAATAAAGGCAATTATAAGTCCCGTGGTAAGCGACAGTTTATTGTCTTTATCCAGCACCGCGTACAAAAGAAGCAAATAAAGTAAACTCGACGTGATATTCATAAAAATCCCCCTAGTTTTTACAAATCTTGTTTTTTTACTACAATATGCGACATTTTACAATATTGTGTATAATATACCATTATCTTTGAAATAAAGTACAAGCCTTATAATATCCGACGGCGTTTGTTTTTCTAACTCAACGCGACTTTTTCAACGCGTACGGCATCGTTATATTTTATTTACAGGGAGGTAAATTATGCTAACGGCTACTCCGCAGATTTTGGACGATTTAGACTGCTATTTGCCAGATAACGAGGCGACGGACAAAATAGCCCGTTTTTTCGCTTTACTATCCGACCCGTCGCGCGTAAAACTTTTGTCCGCGCTCGCCATCGCACCGCTTTGCGTTACGGATTTATCAAAAATACTGAATATGAATCAAACGACGGTATCGCACCAACTAAGGCTTTTACGGGACACCGAGGTGGTAAAGTGCGACAGACAGGGGAAAATTTTAAAATACAAAATATCAAATCCGAAAATTAACGAAATACTTTTGGTAGGCGTAGAATATTTAGGATATTGACAACAAAAACACTTAACAAAATGATTTAAAAGATTTATAATTTGTACGAAAACAGAGGAGGTCGAATAATGTACAAAAATTACGTTTTTGACGTTTACGGAACTTTGGTAGATATACATACGAACGAATATCTTGATTCTACTTGGGCAAAGCTTGCCGAAACGCTGAATTTTTACGGCGTTTATTATTCTCCGCAAGAACTGAAAGAGGCGTACTTTTCCAGCTGCGAATTGCAAATGCGCCAAGGCAGAGCGAATTTCAATCACCCCGAAGTTGACGTTGTAGAGGTCTTTAGCCATATTTTCGAAAACAAAGGCGTCAAAACGACAAAAACTCTCTCAACGCATTTGGCTCAGGAATTCAGAGCGTTCAGTACGGAATATTTAAAACTTTACGACGGAGTTTTGGATACCCTCGCGAAACTAAAACGCTCAAGAAAAAAATTGTTTATTCTTTCCAACGCGCAAAAATGTTTTACGAAAACCGAGTTGATAAAACTTGGATTGCTTAAATATTTTACGGGAGCGGTTTACTCATCCGAATACAAATGCGCAAAACCCGACGCAACGCTTTTTAACGCGCTTTGCGACAAATACAAATTAGACAAAAAAGAAACCGTATATGTCGGCAACGACCCTCAAACGGACGTGGACGGAGCTCGAAACGCAAAAATCGACTGTTTGTGGATAAAGACGAATTTAACCGATTTAAATACGAAACCCAAATATTCGCCCAAATACACTATCGACAACGGAAATTTCAAAGAAATAACCAAACTCCTGTTAAAAAAATAAACGTGAAATAAAACTACAATAAAATGCACCCCAAAGCCGGACGATTTTGGAGGCGCATTTTTTTTACGTCAAAGAAAAAATTGTATTTCAAATCGTATTCGACCGAATTTAAATTGTCCGTTATAAAATACACTTGAATATACTTTTGTATAAAAGACGGAAATATAAGGTTCGAATCAGAATTTGATAAAGTTTTAAATTCCGCGCAGCTCGGCGTTAGGCAAATACTTTTTTGCAATTTCAAGATAACGCCGCATCGTTTCGTCCGAGCAGCCTACCGTATTTGGGTCTATCAAATCGCCGCTGTTTACAAATTTTTGCAAATACAATTTGCTTGCGCCCGCAAGCCAGCGCGACATATTGCCGATACTGATTTCATCGTGGTGATTGCCAGTAACCGTAGTGCGGAATTCGTATTCGACTTTTCCGCTTTTTAAAAACTCTACGGAACGGCATATCGCTTGAATATCCGTTTTACAGCCGACGGTTTCCTCGTAACGTTCTTTACTGTTTTTAACGTCCATGGCGACGTAATCGACAAGCCCTTTTTCCGCAAGTTCCCGAAGTCTGTCGGGAAACGCTCCGTTAGTATCCAATTTGACGGAATATCCCAAACGTTTCACGTCTAATAAAAACTCCTCTACTCCCTGCTGAATAAGCGGTTCGCCGCCCGTCAAACACACGCCGTCCAAAACGTTTTTGCGTTTTTCCAAAAATCCAAGTACTTCGTTAACGGCAAGCCGGCGCCCGCCGTTTCCCAAAACCAACGAATTATTATGACAAAACGGACAGCGAAAGTTACATCCTACGGTAAATACCGTACACGCAACTTTATCGGGATAATCAAGCAGAGTCAAATTCATCAATCCGCCGATTTTCATTTTACGCCGCCTTTTCGGCGGATTTCCGCCAACGATTTTGAAATCTCGCAAGCCAATCTTACATTGTTATACACAAGCTGAATATTGGCTTTCAAACTGTTTCCGCCGGTTAACTTTTGAATTTTATCAAGCAGAAACGGCGTTATATTTTTCCCCGTTATACCTAAGTTATCCGCTTCGGAAAGAGCTTTGCCGATTTTTTCTTCGATATACTCTTCGTCCATAGAGTACTGCGAAGGAATAGGATTAACAACAAGCATACCGCCGTTTAAACCCAAACCGCGTTTTGCTTCGTAAACGGAAGCGATTTCCAAGGGAGAATCCAAACGGTAATCCGTTTTAAAACCGCTTTTTTGAGTATAAAACGCCGGCATATCCTCCGTTTGATACCCGATTACGGGAACGCCGCGAGTTTCCAAACACTCCAAAGTAAGTCCTATATCCAATATCGATTTTACTCCGGCGCACACTACCGCTACGTTCGATTGCCGAAGTTCGTCCAAGTCGGCGGAAATATCCATCGTTTTATCGGCGTTGCGATGCGCGCCGCCTATTCCGCCTGTTGCAAATACGTCGATACCGGCAAGAGTACACGCGTACATAGTTCCGGCAACGGTAGTTGCTCCGTTCTGTTTTTTCGCAACAATCACGGGCAAATCTCTGCGCGAAACTTTGGCGACGGACGTTCCGAGCTTACCTAGCAGTTCTATTTCGCCGCTATCGCACCCCACCGTAAGCACGCCGTTTATAACCGCGACCGTTGCCGGCACACAGCCGTTTTCTTTTACTATACGTTCGACGGCGTTTGCCGTTTCGACGTTTTGCGGATACGGCATACCGTGGGATATTATCGTCGATTCCAACGCCACAACGGGTTTCCCGTCTTTTAAAGCCTCCGCCACCTGTTCGGATATTTTAAATACTTGCGACATTTGCTCTTTTAACTCCTTGTTAAAGTCTACTTTTATATTATTGTATCTTTTAACGAATTTGTCAACAATCGTATACTGGTATAAAATAACCTCCGCCGCAAATTCCCTAACCGTACGGTCGGTTAAATTTTCAGATGCAGAACTTCCAAACTAAACTCCGCATTTACGTTTAACCGACATAAGCGCGGTACGATTTTGCAATATGCAGAATACTACGCGGTCAAATCCGTTTCCGCGCTATACTTTGAGTAAAAACTTTTAAGAAAGGTTATTTACTTTTATTGCAAAATGGTTTATAATTTATATACTGCGAAATATGGTTGTTTTTTCGACATAAAGGCTTTGCGTGGTGAAAAAGTTGATTTACGCATAGTATAAAATCGGAGCGAAACCGCAAATTGCAATACGGAGGCAAAAAATGAGAAAGACCAAAATCATTTGTACTCTCGGTCCCGCCAGCGGAACCTACGACCAAATAAAGAAAATGGCTTTAGCGGGAATGAACGTAGCGCGTATAAATATGAGCCACGGTTTGTACGAGGAACATCAGATAAAAATCGATAACGTAAAAAAGGTACGCAGAAGTTTGGGCGCGCCTATTCCAATTATGATTGATACCAAAGGTCCCGAAATACGTATAGGAACTTTTAAAAACGGAAAAATCGACGTTACCGAAGGGATGAAGTTCGATTTCGTAAACGAGGACGTCATCGGAGACGAAACGCGCGTCAGCATTACTTACAAAGAATTATACAAAGACATCAAACCCGACGACAGAATTTTGCTTAACGACGGTTTGCTGGTATTCAAAGTGCTTTCCATAAGCAAAAACGGCGTTATAAGCGCCGAAGCTCAAAATGCGGGAACGCTCTCCGACCGCAAAGGTCTTTTTGTGCCTAACGTAAAACTTAATATGCCGTTTCTGTCCGAGCAGGACAAACGCGACTTGGATTTCGGTATCAAAAACGGGGCGGAAATGTACGCCGCGAGTTTCGTTCAAGACGGACAGAGCGTAAAAGATATACGCGACTATCTGCTTTCGCACGGAGCGAAAGACGCGTGCATCGTAAGTAAAATAGAAAGCCAAAGCGGCGTTGACAACATAGAGGAAATAATAAAAGAATCCGACGGAATAATGGTAGCGCGCGGAGATTTAGGCGTAGAACTGCCTTACGAAAAACTGCCGGCCATACAAAAAATGCTTATAACGAAAAGCCGCATGCAGGGAAAATTCGTTATTACGGCAACCGAAATGCTGGAAAGTATGATAACGAAACTGCGCCCGACAAGAGCCGAAATAGTCGACGTCGCAAACGCAGTTTACGACGGTTCCAGCTGCGTGATGCTATCCGCAGAAAGCGCGGTCGGAATAAACCCGCCCAACACTATCGCAACCATGGCGCGTATCGCAGAAGAAGCCGAACGCAACATCGACTACAAAAATATGTACTCGCATTCTCCTTTTAACCTTATGAACAACACTGACGCGATATCGCACGCGACGGTAAACACGGCTTTCGATATAAACGCCAAAGCGATAGTAGTTTATACCGCAAGCGGAATTTCCGCGAGGATGGTTTCGCGCTTCCGCCCGGAAGCGCCTATCGTTGCTATGACTAACAGCGACAGAGTTTACCATCAGCTTTCGCCCAGTTGGGGAGTTATTCCCACAATATGCCAAACGTTTGACAACACGGACGATATGTTTATAAACGCCGAAGAAACGGTAAAAAAATTGGGACTTGCAAAAGAGGGCGACAACATAGTTATTACCGCAGGCGTACCTCTCGGAAAAAAAGCCGGCACCAACCTTATAAAGGTTGGCAAGCTCGCTGAAGAATAAAAAAACGTGATTTAATAAAGAAAACGACTTTGAATATTCAAAGTCGTTTTCTTTATTAACTATATTTAACTTAAATTAAAACGCTTGCTCAGAAGTAATCTCTGCGTCCTGCGCGCCGTCGCTTATAACGATACCGTGGCAGTTTAGCAGTTCGGCGTAAAACTCCGCAAACGTCGCGTCCATATAAGGAGCGAGGAAAATGCTTCCTATTCCGAAAGTGAATCCGCTCAAAATTATCCATCCGATAAACGACAGTTTCAAGCAAAACAACTTCCATTTGTATCCGTTCATCAGTTCGCGGCTTTTGGTTATCGCTTCTTCGCCGCTGAGGTCAAAATCCACCATTACGTAAGGCGTTACGCTGTAAGCAAACGATTTGATAATTCCCGGAATAACGAACAGCAGCGACCACAAAAACGTGAACAAAGATTGCAGCAATCCCGTTACTAAAGTACGACCGTACAAATTGAAACCGGAAAACAAAGTTTCCAGTTCGGATTTTTTGCCGCGCTGTTGTTCTATATAGAATTTACTTGCGCCGTACTGGATAGAACCGTAAGTAAAAATGCCTGCCGCGCCGTTTATCAAACCGCCCAAGAACGATACTCCCAAAGACGTAGCGTAACAACCCTGCGATAATCTGTTCCAAGCGCGCTTTCTCAGTTCTTTACAAGATACGTACATTAAAGTTTCCTCCATAAGATTTCATAAGAATATGATACCCCCCCCCGCAAGCAAATGTCAAGTTTTTAGCCCGTTTTAAATATTAGTTTATATTTATAAATTCCCAAATATGTTTTATACGAATAATAATCGGAAAAAATCAGACATTCTAAAAACGGTATGAAATTAAACAAAAAAACGCCGGATATCCGACGTTAAATTTTTTTACTAAGCGACCAACCGGTTTTAACGGCATTTTATTGAAACACACGTCAATATTTTACGATACGATAAAATCTACTTTGCGGAATTTTTACTTCGCTTCATAAAAAATCTAAGTAAATACCAAAGTATTACAAGCAGCTGAAGCGCGGCGCCCACAACATATATCAGCCAGGAATTGGTAAGCGAAATTCCAGATAATCCCGACAGTACGACGTCAATCATAACGCAAAACGACCACACCAGCGCGGACACCGAAAGCGCTTTCATCCATAGCCGGCCCCAAATACAGCAAAATACCACGGCAACTATCATTGACGCAGGTAAAGCGACGATATAAGCGTATTCCGCTATTGGCAGGTCGGGACGAATAAGCAACCCTATAACCATAACTATCGTCGCCACAAACCAAACCAAGCCAAAAGATAACAGCGAAACAAGCCAATGCTTTGCCTTGCGGTTTTTTGCCGGTAATTTCGGCTGTTTTTCTATATGCACAACCAAAAAATCGTTAACGGTTATCCCGTACACGTCCGCAAGCGTTTTCAGCACGGTAACGTCAGGGATACCGTCTCCGCGTTCCCATTTGCTAACCGCTTTATCCGAATAATTTATCTTATCGGCTATTTCCTGCTGAGTAAAGCCCGATTGCTTACGATACGCCGCTAAATTTGCGGCTATAACGTCTTTCAGTTCTTCCATAGCGTTATTTTAACATTATGCAACGTATTTTGCAACTAAAAAACGCCGTTTTCAACGACTCTACTCTCAGTAGAGTTGACTTTTTTGCTCTATTTTTGATGTTTTCAGTCGTAGACTCGGCGCATTCGACAGTAGGGATACTTTTTTTCAAATCCGGTCTATAATAAAAACGTCAAAGCCGAAACGATGAAATCGGTTTAACACCGTTTTAGAAAGGAGATTACAAAATGTTTATTTTAACGTGCGAATCGACGGCGGATTTGCCTCTTTCCTATCTTGAAGAACGCAATATTTCCGCCATTCCGTATACCTATTCCGTAGACGGAGTAGAATACGTTGACGATATGGGAAAATTTGACGGAAGAAAACAATTTTACAAATTTCTATCGGACGGAAAACGTCCTCAAACTTCTCTTATATGCGAGGAGCGCTACGTCAACTTTTTCAGAGAGCAGCTTCAAAAAGGAGATTTGCTACACGTAGCGTTCGATTCTGGTTTGTCGCAATCCGTATACAACGCGTATTCCGCGGCGGAAAAGCTAAAAAAAGAATTTCCCAAAAGGCGAATCGTAGTTATCGATTCCACAAGCGGATGTTTGGGATACGGTATATTTGTCGACATTTTGGCGGATATGCGCGACGAAGGAAAATCTTTCGACATAATTTACGACTGGGCGCGCGCAAACAGAACAAAAGTTCAGCATCAGTTTTTTTCCACCACTTTAACGTACTACCGCAGAAGCGGACGCGTATCCGGTCCGGCAATGCTTATAGGCAATCTGTTTAAAATTTGTCCAATTTTACGTTTAAACAAAGAGGGAAAAATCATTGCGTATTCGAAAGTTATGAGCGTTACGAAAGCGATAAACAAAACGCTCGAAGAAACTGCGGAGCATATTCAAAACGGCAAGGACTACGACGGAAAACTGTGGATAGCCCATTCCGACTGTATAGATACGGCGCAAATAGTTTTGAAAAAACTTCAAGAAGAATACCCCAAAGCCGACGTTCAACTATTTGAAATAGGACCTATTATCGGTTCTCACTGCGGACAAGGAACCGTAGCCGTATACTTTATGGGCGACGAACGCGCCGCTTAATATGAAAAACGGGTTATCTAAAATTATAAGAATAATTACTTTGCCGCCTGTTATTGCGCTTGCGGCATTGCTGACTCTATGGTTTGTAAAGGGATTTTTTAACACAAGCTGGGAACTAATAGTAGGTATAGTTTGCTTGACGGTTTTGCCGTCGCTCGCTTACGCCGTGCAGCCGTTAGTAAAATCTCTGCGGCGAAACAAACGCGAAGGACAAAGAAAACTCGCCGTTATATTCTCGGTAGCGGGTTATTTGATTTGCAACTTAGTCGCTTGGTTCACTCCGTCTACGGATAAACTTAAAATATTTTATTTAACCTATCTGTTATCGGCTACCGCAATTTTTTTGTACGGTAAATGTTTCGGCATAAAATGCAGCGGACACGCAAGCGGTCTTTGCGGACCGATAGCGTTTTTAGGATGTTTCGTAAACGTTTGGATATTATTTGCCGAAATACTGATCATACCGCTTATTTGGGCTTCTACCAACATAAAACGGCACAGTATCGCGGAAATGGCTCTGGGGGCGTTGGTTCCGGTTGTTTCTATGGCGTTATCGTTTATTGTATTCGGCGTTTTACCGCACGTAGCATAATCCAAATAAACTAAAACGTATAAAGCATAAGAAACGCGCCTACGTAAGCCAGTTCTTACGAGGCGCGTTTTATTTTAAACAAATATTCCTTTGCGAGTCTAAACATAATTTCAGTTAAAATAAATCCGCTTACAAGAATACGCTGCGTCGCACGTATACTGAACGCCGAGTCTTCGCAAAATTTTAGCGTCGGAGTGAGACGGTATCGCAGTCAAATGCATTTGACATCCGCGCAGTTTATCCAAATTCTCCAACGCAAGCGCTGCCATAGGATTTACTGCCGCCGATACGGACAAAGCGATAAGCGCTTCGTTGCAACGTAAATCGGACGTTATATCTCCCAAGCTTGTAGTTTTAAGTTTTTGAATAGGTTCGAGCGCAGACGGGGCTATGAGATTTACGTCGGGTAAATTCGCCAACGTCTTTAAAGCGTTTAAAAGCGTAGCCGAAGCGGGACTTAATAAGTCCGAACTTCTGCCGCAAACTATTCTTCCGTCGGGCAATTCCATCGCCGCCGAAATCGTGTGCTTGCTTTCGGCATAACCGCGGGCTTTTATCAAAACTTCTCGGTCTTCCTCTTTCAAATCGAGCTTAGACATTGTAATTTGCAATTTATCGACCAATGAACTTGAAGCTTGCCCCTTGCGAACCGCTACTTTAGCCGAAAGATAACGTCGGATAATTTCCTGTTTGCATGCTTTCGTACACTCTTCGTCGTCCGAAATACAAAAGCCTACCATGTTGACTCCCATATCTGTAGGAGATTTGTAGGGCGATTCGCCCAATACTCTGGCGAATATAGCGTTTAAAACGGGGAAGACTTCTACGTCGCGATTGTAGTTCACGGCGGATTTACCGTACGCTTGCAAATGCCAAGGGTCTATCATATTGATATCGTTTAAATCGGCGGTTGCGGCTTCGTAAGCGATATTGACGGGATGCGTAAGCGGCAAATTCCAAATAGGGAACGTTTCGTATTTGGCGTATCCGCTTTTAATACCGCGTACGGAATCGTGATACATCTGCGAAAGACACGTGGCCATTTTTCCGCTCCCCGGTCCGGGCGCGGTTACTACGACTATATTACGCGTCGTTTCTACGTAATCGTTTTTGCCGAAACCGTCTTTGGAAGCAATGTGCGAAACGTTAGACGGATAACCTTCTATCCAATAATGACGGTACACTTTTATTCCGTAACTTTCAAGTTTTCGCTGAAAATTAACAGCGGGATTATTATCCTCCGTAAATTGTGAAATGACTATACTTCCCACGTAAAGTCCCCGAGTTTGCAGCAAATCGTAAAGACGCATAACGTCTTCGTCGTAAGTAATGCCCAAATCCGAACGCAATTTGTTTTGCGCTATATCTACGGCGTTTATTACTATCACGATTTCTACTTTGTCTTTCATTGTGGAAAGCATAGTAACCTTACTGTCCGGCAAGAAACCCGGCAATACGCGGGAAGCGTGATAATCGTCGAAAAGTTTTCCGCCGAATTCCAAATAAAGTTTTCCGCCGAATTCGCTCACGCGTTCGGCGATTTTTTGAGATTGTAATTTCAAATATTTTTCGTTATCAAAAGCTTTCTTCATACAGTTCTCCACACGCGCGCTATTTCTTTAAAAGAAAATAAAAATCGTACAGCTGTTTTCCGTACGACGTTTCGTCGGTCATCAGCTTGCGTGTCTTTTCCATTTCGTAAGGCGCGGTTACGCGAGTATATTTCCAAGACGTTTCGTCGTATTCTATTATTATGCCCCTGGCAAACGGTTCGGGATAGCATCCTACGCTTCCTACGTCCACGTACAGTTTTTTACCCTGTACGTCGCAGGGTTCATGCTTATGTCCGAAAAACACCGCGTCGCACTCTACTCCTTCAAACATTTCGTCAAACGAATCTACAGACGGATTGACAAGAGGTAAAAACGGGAATTTTCTTATATCGAAAGGCTCGTTTTTAAACGCGTAGTGAGTAAACATAATTTTACTCGAACCGCAACGGCGAAAAACGTATAACGGAAACCTGCTTACGGCTGCGCGCAGTTCGTCGGTCATTGTTGCAAATACTTGACGTTTATGTTCGGTAGGAACGTGCGAAAATTTACGCGCTTCGAATTCGTTTAACAAAAAATCTCTGTCGTGATTTCCGAGAAGCATTGTAACGTTAGGCAAAGAAAGCAGTTTTTCCAAACACTCGCGCGAATTCGGTCCGATATCCACCGCATCGCCGGTATGAATTATCTCGTTGCAGTTTTCTTTGGCAAACAATCCGAGAATAGCTTCCAAAGCCTGTAAATTACCGTGAACGTCGCTGATAACGCCGATTTTGCCCATAACGCACTCCTAAACTAAAAACGGCAGGATTTGTCCTTGCCAAATACGAAGAATATATTTAAATTATAACCTTTGCACAAATAAAAATCAACCTTAACGTTCAAACTTTTTATTGTCATTATTTGCGTTTTTAAAATTTTTCCGCCGCAATTACCAAACGGTTCGATACCATGTCGAACGCAAACTGCGTTTTACGCAAAAAAGGACGCCGTATTTACCGTAGTTCACATAGAAAATTTAATAAAACGCAACAAAAAGATTTAGGCATGGAGTTAGGCTATGCCTTTTCCGTACTTTTTTTTTCGTAGACGAACAGGGCTTCTCGTAACCCAGTGAGTTATAGATAGGTTTTTATTGAGTTCTTTCATATACGGAGAAAAAAAAGAAGTAAGACGATTATTTAATTGCCTTACTTCTTTTTAATAGGTTTATCGATTATATTCTGTTTTTATCGCCCCCACTCGCACATACCGTCTAAAATAGGCATAAGCGATTTACCGCGTTCGGATAGGCTGTACTCTACTTTCGGTGGTATTTGCGGATATTCCTTGCGAATAACAAGTCCGTCGTTTTCCAACTCCTTTAACGATAAACTTAAAGTTTATATGAAATTCTTTTGATGTATCGCTGTAATTCATTATAACGGGCGACAGAAAATTCCATTAAAGTATACAGTATCGTCATTTTGTACTTTCCGCTGATAAGCGAGAACGTATAACTAAAACCAGGGTAAAGATACGAATAAAGCGGAAAAGTTTAATATAGAATTACAAAAATTACCCGACAGTGAAATCGAAGTACCCACGCATAGCTGTTTGGCGATTGTGTGCAATCTGAAAGAATTTATCGATGTCGGAGACCATTGTCTTTATATCTGCGACGTTGAAAGCGTTTACGCAAACAAAGAAGAAAACCCCGTATTTGCTTGGAACGGTTATGGAGAAATAGGTTCGGCTAAAAAATCGAATTAAAACATAATGATTAATTTCAATTTAAGTTTATAAATAATATGTATTTAAAAGCTCTCGAACAAATTGTTCAAGAGCTTTTTATAATCGTATGCCTGACTTTAAAAGTTCGCATAACGCAGCGTCCTTTTCAAATCCGTATTATATTTGCTATGCTTTTAAAAGATTTTTTGCGCGGAGAACGATACTGTCCGCGTCCAAACCGTAGTCGCGCTTTAAGTCGGCAAGATTACCAACCTGCGTCAACTTATCGCGCACCGCTACGGCGTCGCATAAAGTAGGTAATTTTGCGGAAAGAACTTCCGTTACGGCTCCGTACAATCCGCCGTGTATGCTGTGGTTCTCCACCGTCAATACTTTGCCCGTTTTTTTCGCCGAAGCGATTATCGCTTCTTCGTCTATCGGTTTTACGGTATGAACCGCAAGCAAATCTACGCTTATTCCTTGAGCGGTCAAAACGTCCGCCGCTTTTTTCGCGTCGAGAACGGAAGTTCCGCTGGCGATTATCGTCAAATCTTTACCGTCGGCAAGCTTATCCGCCTTACCGAAACGGAAAACGTATTTATCGCCAAACAGTTCCTCGGTTTGTTTACGCTCGAATCTTAAATAGACCGTTCCTTTGTAATCTACGATAAATGGCAGGGCTTTTACAAGCTGAACGCCGTCGACGATGTCGAGTACGGCAACGTTGCATAAAGCGCGCAAAGCCGCCATATCCTCGAAGCACATGTGAGTACCGCCGTTCACGGTCATCGTTACTCCTGGGTCGAAACCTACGATTTTTACGTTTTGCTCGGAATAGCTTATAGAAACCGCTATTTGGTCGAAAACTCTTCTGGTTCCGAAAGGTACAAAGCTGTGAATAAACGGTATAAATCCGCTGGCGGAAAGTCCCGCGGCTATACAAGCCATATTAGCTTCGGCAATGCCGCAGTCGACGCACCTGTCGGGAAATTCAGAGTACAAAGGCTTTGTTCCGCCCGCGCTGGCAAGGTCGGCGTCAAGTATAACTATTTTATCGTTTTCGCGCATAAGACGCGCCAATTCTTGTACGTACGCTTTTCTAAGTTCCATAGTTATTGCCTCCTACTTCAATTCGTCCATAGCGATTTTATATTGCTCGTCGTTAACCGTTGTGCTGTGAACTCCGACGCCCATATTCTCGTAAATACTTACGCCTTTTCCTTTTATCGTATCTAAGACAATACAGTGAGGAACGCCGTTATGCTCTCTGCGGGCTTTAGCTATCGCGCTATCTATCGCTTTGTGGTCGTGTCCGTTCACTCTGTCCGTTACAAAACCGAAAGACTTGAATTTGGCTTCGATATCTTCTATATCCATAACGTCGCGGGTAAATCCGTCTATCTGCATTTTATTGTTGTCCACAAAAACTATCATATTATCCAGCTTTTTATTGGCGGCAAACATCATAGCTTCGTAATTCTGTCCTTCCTGCATTTCGCCGTCTCCGCAAATTACGTATACGTAACCCGGCTGTTTTTTTATTTTATTGGCGAGAGCAAGTCCGCAAGCGCACGACATTCCTTGACCGAGACTGCCGGCAGTCATATCTACCCCGGGAGTAAGATTTATATTTGCATGGCTAGGCAAACGGGTTCCCAAAACGTTTAACGTATCCAACCACTCCATAGGGAAAAAACCTTTGAGCGCCAACGTCGCGTATAAAGCCGGTCCGGAATGTCCTTTACTCAGAACCAGTCTGTCGCGGATTTCACGTCTGGGGTTGGCTTTATCGACGTCCATATATTTGTCGTAAAGCACCGCCAGCACGTCAACGATAGACAAACAGCCGCCGACGTGTCCGGAGCCTTGGGAGTGAATACATCTAAGCGTTTCACGCCGTATTTGTTTGCTGAATTCTACTACGTCCATAATATATCTCCTTTAAATTGTTTTAGTTTAACAAATTGCCTACGCGATTATGACAAGTAAAATAAATCACCTGTCCGCGCGAAGAAATCTTTTTAAGCAGTTCGGTCGCCCTTACGAAATTTTGTTCGTCAAAGTTTACAAACGCGTCGTCTATAATAATAAACGGTATTTGACCGTCGTATAACAATTCCGACAACGCGACGCGGAAACAAAGAAGCGTTATTTCTCTCACCCCGCGAGAAAATTCGCTCATGGGTTTTATTTGACCGTTTTCGCTCAATTTTACGCCGAACTGACGGTCTATAAGAACTTCGTAGTTGCGTCCGGTAACGTACGATAACAACTCTTCGCTTCGCCGACAAAGTTTGGGCAAATAACTCGACGACAGATTATCCTTTGCCTGCGCCAGCAATTTACTTGTCTTATCGGCAATTTCAAATTGGATTTCCGCAAGTTTGATTTCGTCCCGCAAATCGGCCAACTCTTCGTTTATCGATATTACGCCGTCGAAACGCAACGAGGATTTTTCCTGCGTCAAACGCCCTTCTTCTCCGGACAACGCCACCAGTTTTTGCGCAAGCGCGTTTATTTCGCCGTCTAGTTGCCGCGCTGCTATTTGTAATTCCGATTCGCCCTCCGCGGGCTTTTTTACCACGGAACGCAGCGTTTCGAGTTCGCGTGCGTCAGCGACGTAATCGCCGTACACAGCCCAAAACGTTTTTACTACTTCGTCGAAATCTTTATCGTCCACATAAAAATATTTTTTAGCTATGTTATAGTACTCGGTTACAAACGCGTCGCGTTCACCCGCGACTAAAGTTTTCGCTCCTTTACGTACAAAGGAAACAACAGCTCCTACTACGCCCAAAACGGCGGCTATTACGCCGACAGCGTATCCGGCAGGTTTCGGCAAAACGAAAAACAACACTATTCCCGCAACAAACAGCAAAACAGAAACAGTAAGTACAACTACGTTAGGATAAATTTTCGGTTTTATGTCGCCGCGTAAACGTTTGATTCTTTCAACGATTCTATCGCATTGCGCTTTATCTTCTTCGATTTCCTTGGGAACGCGGGCAAGTTTAGACTCCAATTCCGCAAGTTTTTTTAAATTGTTTCGTTCCGCTTCGGTAAGCGACGTTCGGGCTATTTTTCCGTTTATTTCGTCAAGCCGCGTTTTAACTTCCGATTGACGCTCGTTTATAATGCACCGTTCTTTGCTTATATCGAGCAATCTGTTTTCTATTTCCTTATCACGGCGTTCCGCCGAAACAGCTTCGTTTAAACTTGCCGTCAAATCGCGTTCCTTTTTTTGCAATTCGAAAATTTTACCGCCGTAACCTTTTTCCAAACGCAAATCGCGTTTAAAATCTCGAATACGTTTCTGCACTTTATCGTAATCTTCGGCGCCGTCTTCAACTAAATTTGCCAAGCGGCTGTCGAAATTATCGTTTGACGACAACTCAACCGAATCCTGAGGAAAATAAGCCGAGCGGTCGTAACTATCGGCGGTTAAACCTAAAAAATATTCGCCTATTTCAACGCCGAAATCAACTTGCTTGTTGGTTTTAACGTTAATAACGGATTTTGTTTCCGCTTTGAGCGTAGCGCCGAAAAACCTTTCGATTCGGTAATTTTCTCCGTTATGTTCAACTACCATACTACCGCCGAATTTACCCGTTCCGTCCCACGGGGTAAAACGACTGGAATCTTTTACGCCGTCTTTTACGCGATAACTGAAACCGTACAGCATAGCCCGTATAAAATTAGCGAGCGTCGTTTTGCCGAATCCGTTAACATTGCTTATAACGTTTATTCCTTCGTCAAACGTTAGATTTACGTTTTTTAATTTTCCGAAACACTGAACGGAAAGAGATTGAATTTTCATTTACAATTCTCCTGCCAAAACGTTCAAACCGAATTTGATAATTTCGCCGCGCAAACGTTCGTCGGAAATTTGTTCGTTTGTAAGTTTTACGAACTCACCTCTTAAAGACACTTCTTGAGCGATTTTTTCCAAATCGTACGATGGAACGGTATTATCTTCGATACGCAACGCAAAAAATCTGTCTTTCAACGTTTCTTCGGCTATCATTTTCAACTGCAAACCTTGCTGCAGCTGTCCGTAAAAAACAGCATTCAAATAATTTTTAGACGATTCCTGAGATACCGAGTCGTATATCTTTTTTTTCAGAGCAATATCGCTCATAACGTCGGTAACGTCAATTTTTACCGTTACCACGCTGCGTACGGCTTGATTTTGAAATTTGACTTTTCCGCTGTCCGTATCGATAACGATAAAACCTGTAGGTTCGGTCTCGTCGAATCCGCGCGCTTCCAACACTCCGGAATAACAGCCTTTGATTCTGCCGAATTTGCATTCGGACAACGAGTGTCTATGCCCCAAAGCTACATAGTTAACCGCGCTTGACGCTATGGCTTTTTTGTCTATATAACCGTACGAATCGTCGTCGATATCTCCGTGCAGCACAAGTACGTTAAAACGAGAAGAATCCAAACTTAGTTTCTGCCAATATTCTAAATCGTTAAAACCCAACTCGCGTCCGCATATCGTAACGCCGCCGCAATTATAATACGTCCAATTTTCTCCGAACAACTTGACCGACGGACAGCGTTGCCGCAATTTTTCGTAAGGCGCATTATCGCCGTGATTTCCTTTTAAAACAAACCAATCGGCTTTACTGTCGTTTACAATAGATATAACGCTTTCTACCGTTTGAGCAGAGGTATACTTATCGTCGAACAAATCTCCCGCAACGATAATGGCTTGCACTCCGTAATTGTTAGCGTATTCCGACATATTGGCTAATGCGGTAAGAAGCTCGAATCTTCGGCGTTTGGAATCTTTTACTCCCGACAAAGGAGAATCGAGATGAATATCCGCGGTATGTATTATTTTCATTTATTACTTCCTTTGTGAATGTTAACACGCATCCCACTACCGAAGATAACGTTGAACGTTAATAGTTATTATTCCGCGACAGCTTTTAAATAATGGTACTCACGACGGGAATACTGCGCGTATTTCACTGCGTATACAACCGTTCGGCAAACATAGTCTTTCAGACAAAAATACTTTTTTAATATTACGCTCCGTGGCGTTCGCAATCTGCGATTGCTCGGCTGAGCGAACCCGTTATGGGTTCTCTGCCGGTACGCTTCGTATTTTTATTTCCTTTATACCGATTTTGAAATAATGGTACTCCCGACGGGAATACTGCGCGTATTTTACTGCGTATACAACCGTTCGGCAACCATAGTCTTTCAGACCAAAATACTTTTTTAATATTACGCTCCGTGGCGTTCGCAATCTGCGATTGCTCGGCTGAGCGAACCCGTTATGGGTTCTCTGCCGGTACGCTTTGTATTTTTATTTCCTTTATACCGATTTTGAAATAATGGTACTCCCGACGGGAATCGAACCCATAACTGTCCCTTAGGAGGGGACTGTTATATCCATTTAACTACGGAAGCGAATAATGCGTTATAAAACAATATCTGTTTTTATACGCAATATCAAAGCTTTTTCAGTATACTATTTTTTTCTGCGATTGTCAAAGTATAAAGCTCTGTAATTTGACGGAGTAACGCCGTATAAATCCAAAAACTTTCTGTTAAAATAAGACGCGTTATCGAATCCGACTTCACGCGCGATTTTTCCGACTGCGCAATTTGTTTCAGCTAAAAGCTGCTCGGACTTCCACAAACGATAATTATTAGCGTAGTCGATACAAGAATATCCTGTGTAAGTTTTAAAAACTTTCATTAAATAAAATTCGCTGTATCCGCATTTTTCCGCCAGCGTTTTTACGGAAAAGTTAAGAGCATAGTTAGTTCTTATATAATCCAGCGCAGTGATAGCGGCAAAACGCCTTTTTTCGCGAGCAACGTTTTTTTGCGGCGTTTTTTTGCGGTGTATATATAAAGTTTCCAAAAGCGATTTTATCGTTTTGATGCAAGCCGAGTTCGAAGGCGCAGCCGATAAATCTTGCAACAAACGAGATATTTCTTCGTACCAATCGTCCAATGGCGAAACGACGCAGACTGCAGAATCTTCGTTTAAAAACTGTTGATATTTTTTTAAATCGACAGAAAAGTCATTATAGTATTGCAAACCGCGCAAGTTGAATAGCACAACCTCAACGGAAGGTAAATTTTGCCCGACTGCAACCGCCGAATACAACGCGAACGGGCGAAGTATAATTACGTCGCCATTTTTTACCGAATATTCCACGCCGTCAACGTAAACGCTAACTTCGCCAGATACTTTCAGCAAACAGACGTCTTCACGCCAAACGGCAGGATAAAACGGCTCTCTGTTTTCAGCGTTAAAAGTATACGTTGTAAAATTACTTGTTACTTTTTCGACGTTTTCTATAAAACTATTTTCGTCCGCGTTTATCATATTTTTATTATACACTACATTTTGCTAAAAGTAAATTCCGTAAAACGCAAGCGGCGTAATTTTACGCCGTTTTTCAGCGGTACTATTGAAAACGTACTTAAACAACTACGGCACGGTATACGGCAAGTAAATCGGACTGCGTACGCTTTCGGCTGACGTTTGTAAAAACGCGTTTTTTTTAACAATGATAGAATTTGCAACAAAAGCAATTAGTCCGGTATAATACCGGACTAATTTGAAATCACTATAATAAAATCTTATTCAACATCTGATATTCGCATATTTTTGTAAACTTCAAAACTAAAACTCTACAGTCATACCGTCGTAGGACGTAATAATTCCGTACGCGCCGCTCGCCTTGCTCATTGCGTCGTAAGTAGTTCCGCCGTTATGCGAAAAATGATTAGCGACAAGAATAGTATTGACATCGACGTTGCCTTGCGCTTTAAGCCTTTCTATAACTTGCAAATTGACGTTTAAACTCATATGACGCGCGTTTTTTTCTATATTGGGCAAATTACAGTAAGTGCAATCGAGAGAAACCAAATCGAAACGTCCCTCGCGGGCAAGAAGCTCCCACGTTTCATCCAAAAAATAACCGGAATCGTGCGCGTAAAGCACCCGTTTACCTTCGCACTCGACAGAATATATAACCGGCGTAGAATCCGCGTTATGATTTGCTCTCATCGGCATAACGGAATACCTGCGGCTGCCCGCAATTTCGAAACGTTTACCTACTTCGATTAAATGAACTGCCGCATTTCCGTTTGTTTGCGAAACCTGCCGCAAAAGTAAATCGTAACCGCTTTTATCGGCATAGAACTTGATAACACGATGTTCGTGCGAAAGCGACGGTTTCGCGATTTCCGCTTCGGCGGGATACAAATGGTCGGAGTGAGAATGGGTTATAATACAGCCGCATATATTTTCGCAATCGAAATTATATTTTATAAAATGCCAAAACGTATCGGCAGGAAAATCTATAAGCAGTTCGTCGTTTATTAAAGCCTGCGAACGCGAACGTATATTTCTGCCGCCCAAAGCGCGGGACTGTTTGCAGTTGTCGCACTGACAAAACAGCGACGGCACGCCTTCCGCAGCGCCCGTGCCAAGATAAGTTAGCTTCATATTTTCCTCCGTCTTGTTTATTTTATGTTTTTTAGTACTTAATCGAAGCAGTACTGCACAAAAAGTCAAAACGCAGCATCGCTTCTCAGCATTATCAAACGCTTTTTCAGATTCTTGCTCAAATCTTTTATTCAAACTCAATAAAAATTACTACTTATTCTATATTCTTATTTTTCAAATGTCAATACCCAAATCGTTAAAATTTTTAAACGGAAACAATCGACAATATATCGATTTCGACTATTGAAAACATTGAAACGATTAAAAAGCAATTTTAACGGCATAAATCGTGCGTTTAAGAAAAAGCAATCTGCTTTTAACTTGAATGATTTAAATTTAAGCATACTCTTTCAAAGGTCTTTTACATAACTGCCGCGCAATAGCGGCAACCGCAAACGTTACCCGCAAAAGTTTTAAGAAATTGTCTTTCCGAAACAACACATTTTTAAATACTCGGATATGCGTATTGTTATTTTATCTGAAAATATTTTGTGCAATAACCTCGTTATATAACAAAGATTTGTCCGTTTATTTCAGATTCGAAGAAGTCCGGCTTACTTTCAATGTTGACTAATGTTTATAAATATGTTAAACTATAAATTCTTAAAAAATCGGCGCTTTTTAGCAAAAACACGGCGTTTGACGCGATTTTAGAAATAATAATCATAAAAGGTACAGTATGTTTAAACAAGCCTTAGAACTTATAAAAAAATACGATACGATAATTATCCACCGCCATACTAATCCGGACGGCGACGCGATTGGAAGTCAGGTTGGGATGAAGGAACTTATCAAAACCAACTTCCCGCAAAAAACCGTTTACATAGTAGGCGACGACGCAAAACGGTTTTCTTTTATGGAAGACTGTTCGCCAGACAATATCCCAAACAACGTATACGATAACGCGTTAGCGATTATTTTAGATACTTCCGTCCGCTCTATGATAAGCGACGGCCGTTACACGCTTGCGAAAGAAACTCTGCGTTTCGACCATCATATCAAATGCGAAGATATTGCAGACGTAGATATTATAGATACGTCGTATGAAAGCTGCTGCGGACTTATAACCGATTTCGCTCTGCAGACCGGTTTAAAACTAAACGTTCTAGCAGCGAAATCTTTGTTTACGGGTATGGTTACAGACAGCGGACGTTTCCGTTACGATTCGGTGAACGCACGGACTTTCCGTCTTGCGGCAGCTCTTAAAGAATACGGTTTCGATACGAACAAATTATACGCGAATTTATATGCGGACGATTTTGAAATAATAAAACTGCGTGCAATATATACGCTCAAAATCAAATTCACGAAAAATAACGTGGCGTATATTATAACTACCAAAGACGAACTTGCGGCTGTTAAAGCGGACGAATTTACCGTTTCCCGCGGTATGGTTGGCGTGATGTCGGAAATAAAAGGCGTTGACACATGGGTTAATTTTACCGAAACCGAAAGCGGCGTATTATGCGAATTACGTTCTAAGAGATACAACGTCAACCCCGTTGCAGCCAAATACGGCGGAGGAGGACACGCCAAAGCCAGCGGCGCCACAATAAAAGATTTGGAAACGGCAATGGATATGTTAAAAGATTTGGACGAATTGAAAGAATAACGTGCGGCGCCGAACAAAATACCGACGCGCTGGCTTTACTAAAAAAATATAAAATAAAAGTTATTAAAATAAATTATACGGAGATATATATGACCGAACAGCTTAAAATAATGAGAGCCATTCTTGATAAAATAAAACGCTACGACCGTATTATCGTTACTCGCCATATACGTCCCGACGGCGACGCGATAGGTTCGACAAAAGGGCTTTGCCGTATTTTGAAACTTACGTATCCGCACAAGGAAATTTATTTGCAAACAAAAGATAGCTCCGACTATCTGGCGTTTTTGGGAAAAGACGACGAACCGATTTCCGGCGAACTCTACAAAAACGCTTTACTTATAGTTGTAGACACGGCTACCGCCGACAGAATTTCCAACGACAACTACGCGCTTGCAAAAGAAATAATAAAAATAGACCATCATATCGACATAAAACCGTACGGCGATTTGTGCTGGATAGAAGATACGCGTTCGTCCGCAAGCGAAATGATCGCCTATTTCTACCAAACTTTTAAAGACGAGCTGAAAATAGACAAGCAAGCAGCGACATATATTTACACCGGTATGGTTACCGACAGCGGACGTTTCCGTTACGAAGCCACCACCGGCGACACAATGCGTCTTGCAGGCATGCTGATGGATACGGGAATCGATACCGAAACGTTATTTTCCAATCTGTACTTAGAGGATTACGAATTTTTAAAATTTCAAGCGTACGTCTTCGAACAAATGAAAATATCGGAAAACGGCGTCGTACACCTGTACGTAAACAAAGAAATGCAAAAGCAATTTAATCTTACCGTAGAACAAGCGAGCGAGGCGGTATCCTTTTTGAAAGGCATAAAAGGATGCATTGCGCAACTTGCTTTTATAGATATGCCGGACGGCACGATAAGAGTACGGTTACGCAGCCGCTTTATGATGATAAATTCTCTTGCGGAAAAATACAACGGCGGCGGACATCAATATACCTGTGGCGCCACGTTAACTTCGCCTGACGAGATAGCGCTTATGGTTGCCGACGCAGACAAAATGGTTGAAGAATACAAAACTAACAACAAAGGATGGCTATGAGAATACTCGTTACCAACGACGACGGAATACAATCGGAAGGTTTGAGAACTCTTGCCGTTTGGGCGAAAAAATTGGGCGACGTTACCGTATGCGCGCCTAAAAAACAGCAAAGCGCTAAAAGCCACGCCATTTGCATACACAGTCCCATTGAAGTTTGCAAGTACGAATTCGGCGAAAATATAACCGCTTACAGCGTAGACTCAACACCCGTAGACTGCGTTAGATTCGCAACAATCGGTTTACAACAAGAATACGATTTGATACTTTCGGGTATAAATAACGGTTATAATTTAGGAGAGGATATACTTTACAGCGGAACTGTGGCAAACATATTCGAAGCGCGTTTGCGTAACGTTCGCGGAATAGCCTTTTCGACGGAACACGACAAATTTTTATCGGACGCGTGCTATTTAGATTTAGTTTACGATTTTATAACGCGCAATAAGCTCTTCGATTACAATACGATTTATAACGTCAACATTCCCGACATACCAAACGGAAAAATATTGTTAACGCGCCAAGGCGGAGCGTATTTTACAGACGAATTCGTAAAGCTTGACGACACGCACTACGACCAACGCGGTTATTCCGTTTACGAATTCGGTACAAATTTGGAACTGGATACCGACGCCACTATGAACGGATACGTAAGCGTAACGCCGCTGTCGGTAATACGGGACGATAGAGAGGCTTTTAACAAACTGATAAAAATAATAAGCAAAACAAAGTAATACTGATTATATAATCAAGCGACTTTAAATTAAAAAGCGGACGCACTTACGCGCCCGCTTCTTGATTTAAATTTTATTAGCAAAAAATTGCAAAACTGTAAATACGAACTTGACTTGCCAAACCGGTAGTCTGGAATACCGAAACGGGAGAATCGAATACAATGGTAACCGTTGCTCCGTCGCGCGTTATCGTCGCTCCGGAAACATCCATGCCGTCAAATCCGGCAACGTAAGTTTTACCGTTATAATTTCCGTCGTCTAAAGTGATAACTATTTTCGTCATATTTGCGTATTCAATCTTGATGGTAGAACCCGCATAGAAACGAGAAGCATACGCCTCGTTCGATACAGCAATACAATTATTAGTAGACGAGGCTTTATCGTTAGTAATTTTAACGCCGTTTTGTTCGAACACGTTTTGCGCGGCAGTTTTAACCGTCATTGTAGAAGTACCGATAACGGATATCGTAGCAGTTGCGCCTTCAACGTCAGAACCGCCTTGATTGCCGCCCTGGTTTCCGCCGCTCGAACCGCTATCGTCCAAAGACGTAACCGTAAGCGTTACCCCGGCATTACTGTTCATTTCCGCTTTAGTTCCGGAAGCGTTGGTGAACTTTTGCAAATAACCGTAAATAACGGCGTTATTGCCTACTGCGGGAGCCTTGTTTTCGCTCAAAGCCCACCATATGATAAGCTTGTCGGAACTGCTTGCGCTGTCTGCCAAATCGAAGTTATACGTATTAGCAGTTTGAGTACTGAGTTTAACCGTACCCGTTACAACGCCTTTTACATATACCGCTTGAGAGGAAAATTCGCCCGTCAAACCGTTTATAATTGCGAGTGCCTCCGCAACGGTATAAGGATTGTTTTGAGTGCCTTTGTCTCCGGAAGGAGTTTGACCGCCTTGATTGCCGGACGCTTCTACTCTGCATCCAAACGACGATACTAATTCGGCTCCATTCTCGTCTTTATAAGCGTTTCCCTTTGCGTCTGCAAGCTTACCTTTAAGCATATATACGACTTCGTTGCTGCCGCGGGTAACTTTGATTGTTACCGTTTTGCCGTCCTGAGATTTTTCACCGACCGTAACCGCGCTACCGCCGCTTTCTACCGTCCACACTATATCTACCGTAATTTCATTCTCGTCGATATCGATTGCCGATACCGTTGCGGGAACTTGAAAATCAGCATTGGTTACGGGACCGATTTTAGTATCGTCCAGCGTTTCTTTAAGCGTCAAAAGCATATAAGCATCGACGTTGTTATTATTGCATGCCGCAAAAACCGTTAGGCAGGCAGCAATAACCAATACCGCTAAAACAACAAGCGAAAGTCTTTTTTTCATTTTGCGTATACTCCTTATGTTTTTATTATATTTTAAACGAGAAAACTCGTTAATATATAACGTATGAGAATGAACGCGGCGTCAAATTCGACGGCAACTCTACGGTTAGGCAAGAGAATTTAAAGACGATAATATTTCAATAAATCGGTTTTGATTACGATAAACGGCAACGTCCGAGAAATTATCACGAACTAATCGGCATTACCGTCGGCGTTCGAAAAATAACGATTTGCGTCTGTAAATGCAGATTTAAACGCCGTTTAGCTTTAGATACGGCTATTACGTTTATATTATATCACTTTGCTTCCAGGATATCAAGACCGTGCAGAAAAAAACGACGTTTATTTTTTTATTTATGCAATATTTTTTGCTTTTCGAACATTATCCGATAAAAAACAATTTAAAATTAAAAACGCCCAAATCCTAAAATTTGGGCGTCAGTAATTTTTATGAATTTTATTAAACAGTAGTTATAGAAACGACTAACGTGGTTAAAACGACGCTGTCGTAATAACATTCAATCCAAGAACATTCTACGGTATTAAAACGCTTACTAAGCAATAGATTGTCCGTTGATAGATACTATAACCGGTTTGTTAGAAAAATCTTTCTTTGTAATTTCGGCAGAACCGTTATATTGCGTCAACCAACCTTTTACTACAACCGTATCTCCAACCGCAGGAGCTTGAGAAGACGTTGTCCAATAGATTATACATTTCACTGTATCTCCGTTCGCGTCTACAATATCGAAATTATATTCGCCCTGACTCGGATCTTTCATAGACGTTATGATACCCTTTACGTATACGGCTTCTTCGGTAAGCTTGCTTCCCAAAACCGCCGCGATTTTACCGGCATCGGCAACGCTATACGGGTCCGCTAACGTACCGGCATGCTCCGTAGAAGGAAGAACTATAGGCGTGTCGGAACCGGGTCCTTTCTCAACGATTTCGAAAGAGCTTCCGGCAACGAACTCGAATTTACTGTTGCCGTCCTTTGAATAGTTCGTCAAGACACCGGTAATTTTAATTTTATCACCTACCGCAACGTCTTTACCGGCGTTGCTGACGTAGAGATTGTAACCCTCGATTAAAGTATCGTTAACCTTAATGGTTATAGTTTGTGTGAAGAAACTACTGTTGTAAGTTCCAAGCGTAGTTACTTCTCCCGTCAGCGAATAACGTCCGTACATTTCTTCGTTTTCGCCGAGAGTACCCAATTTTTCCAAAATTTGCGCTTCCGTCAAATTTTCTTGAGCGGGCATATTAGGTTCGCCGTTTATCAAATACATCGCGTGTTCGGTCGTTCTGTAACTGTTGTAAGAATCCGTCAAATATTTAACGGCGTTAGCGCTTATTTGCCCGGGATACTTATTTCTTATGGAAAGATAATAAGTCGAGGAAGTCGTATCCGTTTCGTTCAGCTTCGTGGTAGTAACCAAAGCGCCGGTTTCGTGTACGCTGTAAACGCCTTTAAGCTGCGCTTTATCCGTAACAAAAGCAGTGCTGCCGCTGTTAGCGTTAAAGGAGAACAAATCGATATACGTTTTCGTCGTTCCGTTCATAAAGTACAGATAGAAACCGCCGTCAGTCGTTTCGGTGAAAACGTCGGGGGCGTCCGCGTACTTCTTAACGGTAGAATAGCGGTAAGTCGTTGTAGCGCTGACTGTTTTTCCGGAGAAATACAGCATCTCTTGTAATTTCCACGTTGCCAGTTTATATGCGGTACCGGCAGTAGGGGTTTTAACGATTTTGCTGTTAAATTCGGCGTTTGCGGCTTCCGTTTTGTTTGTTTTAGGCGCTACGCGAGTTAAAGTCAGCGTAAATTCTTTTCCGTCGCCGTCTTTGTAAACGTTGCCTTTTTCATCTACTAAAGAACCTTTTAAAGTATAGTTGATAGCACTTTCTCTAACTGCGGGAACGTTGATGGTAACGCGTTGAGTTTCTTCGTTTTTCTCGCTTACGGTTACAAGCTCGGAGCCTTCCACCGTCCACAAAACATCACACTCCTCGATACTTCCGTCGTTTACATACGTTACAAGCGCAGGCATATCGTAACTTTCCGTCGTAGTTCCGCTTGCATTGGAATATTTGCGGTCTAACGAATCGAACATAGCTTGAAGCGATTCAACGCTCAATTTAGTGCCGTTACACGCCGTAAACATAGACACGCACAGTACCAGCGCGAGAATACAGCTGATAATCAGTTTCTTTTTCATTTTTTTCTCCTTAAATGTTTTTTTTGTTTTAGAAACATAGTTACATTATTTTTCGCAAATAGATTGCGTAAAATACTTTAATTTGTTACTTAACTATAATATCCGCAGTTTGATAAACTTTTATTTGGTACTGTCCGTTGCCGCTTTCGGGTTGATAAAAATCAACGAATCCTTTAACGTCAATAGTTTTATTTAAATACTTCTCCGCCGTAACTACGGGGTTGTTTGCGTTATCGTCTTCGTATAACACGACCGTACGGATATACAACGTATTGTTAGCCGCATCCTTGCAAGTTAAAGTCATAGCGCCCTTGGAAGAAGAATCTTCCTTACTGGTCGTAAATATATCTACAACTTTTAAATTTTTAAACGACACTGCCGTTTTTAAAGCTAGCTGAGCGTAACTGTATTCTTTTTTAACCAATTCGCCGTCGATACTGAGTTCGATTGTTTTTTTGCCGTTAAATTCGCTTACGGAAGTTTCTTTATAAATAACTTCGTTATCTGTTGAAATAACTTTAAAGAAATCTTTTTCCTCGTCGGTACCTATCTGATACGGGTCGTACTTTATGTCGGAAATTTGGAAACCGTATGTAGCGTTATCTTTAGCGACTCCTACAAAATGCACCGAATTACCAAGTTTTAATTGCGAAATACCGAACTTTAACGCGTAGCCGTAGTAAACGTACATACCGTAATACATATCGTCTTCGGCATCGTAACTTTGTACGTAAACGGCTTGATTTGCGGAAGCTTCTTTAACGATAGTTCCGGTAAACGCAACGCGCTTGCCGTTTACTTCGTCAATATGAGTACGCAAATACTTTATATCCGTTTCGATAGCGTCTCCGTAGTAGTATTTGGGATCTTCTTCGTCGGAATAAACTTTTAGTTTAAAGTCGATAGCTTGGTTATACGCCAAGGTACAAATCTCGGTATATCTAAGTCCGTCAACGTTTTTACCTTTTGCTAAGCCCGTTTGCAGCAACTCGAGATTCAGCAAACGATACTCGGCGTCTTTAGCCGGACGATACCATATCCAAACAAGGTGTCTGCCGTTAGCGTCCGTGTTCCAATTTTCGTCTTCCGATTCCAGCATTATAGATTCCGCCGAAGCCAATTTTTCATGCGTAAAATCGGAAGCCTGCTGACCGTACGGTTCTATCGCTCCCGTTGATTCGGGAGTGTCTACGGCAAGATATCTTGCTTTAAGCACTCCGTTAGCGAATTCGGAAGCCATTGCGCCGGGGACGAAAAAGTGCGTCGTATCGCCGTCAACGTAGTTCTTAACGGTAACTTCCATTTTAGCGGTTGACGAATTTAAGTCCAATTTCCACTGAGCGACGTAATCGATAGGCTCCTTATCTTTACAAGAAACCAACGCCGCAGCGGCGGAGAAACATAGCACGACTGCCAATAAAATACTAAATATTTTTTTCATTGTCGTTTCCTCTACTAGACGTCAGACTTTGCAAAGAATTCGCAAGCAGCTATAGCAGTTTTGAATTTTTCGTTAATTTCGTTAATCAACGCTTCGTCGGTAAGTTTAATTTCCATACAACCGGAGAACAAAATTTTCGCTTGCTGTCTGGCTGTTGAAGAACCGTAAAAAGCGGGACTTACGTAGTAACTGTTTACTTGCTGCAAACATTGTTTCACTGCCGCGGCGGAGATTCTTTCGGTTGCGCCGAGTTTATCGTTGTTTAAATATTCGTCTCTGTAAATGGGGTCGTTCTGTACGGATTGAATTACAGGAGTATATCCCGAAGCCATAGAGAAGGAAGCTTGAAGCTTCAAATTAGTTGTTAAAAACTTCATATAAAGCCAAGCCGCTAATTGTTGGTCGGAAGTCATGTTGTTTTTGTTAAACAACATACAAAGGTTAGGTCCCTGAGAAATAACTTTGGGTTTAGACGGGTTCATTTGCGGAATAGGGGCGACACCGACTTTAAACTTATCTGTAGCGGGAATATTATACGTAGCGCCGCCTGTCGAACCTATACCCATAAACGACTGTTTGCCTTGACTGATGATGTTGCTGTCTTCGAATTTAAACAAGTCGGAAGTATACGCATTACCGTTGGTGGCTTTTGTAATAAAATAACCGGCTTTATACCACTGATTCAGTTTTAAAATACAATTTTTAACTTCGTCGTTGTTAAACAGGTATTTTTTGCCCGTTGCGCTAGTATAAAGGTTTTTGCCCTCGTTTTCAGGCAACGTTTGAAGCTGCTCGCACATTGTAATAAAGAAGTTGTCGTCCGCGTCGTAACCGAAAGGAATACTGTTTTTGTATTTTTCGGTATTCTTAAACGTTTGACATACGTATTCCATACTGGTTGTGCAATCGCTCGGACAGTTTTCGTCGCACCACCAATGCGTAGGCGGAACAAGTTTTAATTCGTTAAATGCGTCGACGTTATAAAACATAACTTCGGAAGATTTTGCAAAAGGCAAAGTGTACATCGTGGAACCGTCGCCGAAAGCCGTTTTACCTTCTTGATAAAAGCCGGGAACAAAATCCGCTATTTCTTCGGGACTGAATCCGACTGAATATTCTTTTTCATTGCCGAATTTTCCCGCAGGAACAACCTCTTTGCTGTTGATAAAACTATCCAAAGCAACTACTTTTTTTGTTTCGTTGTAAGTCGCAACGTGGTCTGCGTAGCAATAGGCTAATGCCGGACCGCTGTTAGCTTCCAATTCTTTTCCGATTCTGTCGTATAAAACATTATAATCGCCGGATATAACAACATGTTTGATTTTGATATCGGGATAAATTTTGTTAAACTCTTTCGTATAACGATTTGTTACTTCTTCGAGATTCTTACCCATAGTACTGTAGAACGTTACTTCTATGCCGTCTTTTTCAAAATCGCAAGCGCAGCAAGCAATTATAACGCCCAAACATAAGATTAGCAAAATAACTATTGAAATAGTCTTTTTCATTTTTTCCTCCAAATATATTTGTTTATCCTTTAATACCGCTGCGGCTTACGCCTTTCATTATGTACTTGCGCAAGAATATAAATACAAGGAACAGCGGGAAAGATACGAGTGTTACGGCAGCCATTTGTACCGGTAAATCCGGAACCGCGCCGGTAAAGCTCATAGAACGAATACCTACCGTTACGAGATAGTAAGTTTTATCCGTGTTAACAAGCAACGGCCAGATGTACGAGTTCCACGAACCCATCATTTTTAAAATAGTTATCGTTATAAGCGTAGGCATTGCAAGCGGAATCATTACTTTCCACAAATATTTAAGATCGCTCGTCCCGTCAACTTTCGCCGCATAATACAATTCGTTTGGAATTTGCATAAAATTTTGGCGGAGAAGATAAACGTAAAATACGCTTACAAGGAAAGGAACAATCAAAACTATAAACGAGTCGTTCCAACCCAAATCGGTAATAGTTTTATAATTTGTTATAGTAAACAATTCGCCGGGTATCATCATCGTGGCAAGCAAAGCCGCAAACAATGCGTTTTTACCTTTAAATTCCAGCCTTGCAAATGCAAACGCGGCAAGCACGGTGATAATCAGGGACAATACCGTAGAAACGAGTCCTACGTACAGCGTATTCAAAAACAAAGTACCCAAATTGCCCAATTCAAACGCTTCCAGATAGTTCGCAAAATCTATACCTTCCGTCGGCCAAAACGTAGGAACCAAGTGTCCCGTATATTCTTCGTAAGATTTTAACGAAGAAATTATCATCCAATAGAAGGGAAATACGACTATCAACGCCATTACCGTTAAAAATATGTAAATGAACACTTGCGCGGTAATTTTTGCGGCTCTTTGACGTTTTTCTATTTTTTCGATATCACGTTCTTTCATTACGTCTTTTTCGGTGATGACCGAACTTAAATTTTCATTTTTATCCGAAACGGTACTTTCGGCAACGTCAACGGTTATTTCCGCGGATACCGTTTCTTCTACTGTCAAGTTTTCCTGTATTTTTTTAGACATAGTCGACTCCTAATAGTGTACCTTTTTCTTGCTAACGTACATATTTAACATAGTAACCGCGAATATTATGAGAAACAGTATGAGGGACGCCGCGCTTGCAACGCCGTAGTTGCCGTTTCCTAAAAATTGATAAACCATTCCCACCATAGTGTTCATATTCGTACCTTCCTGGGTTCCTACAGGCCCCATAGTGTCTCCGAAAATACCCACGACGCTGTTATACTCTTTAAATCCCCCAATAAAGCCCGTAATTATAACGTAAGCAAGCATCGGAGAAAGCATAGGAACGGTAATGCGCCAGAACGTACGCCAACGGCTTGTTCCGTCCACCTTTGCCGCTTCGTAATATTGCTTATTGACGCTTTGAAGTCCGCCGAGTAAGACAAGTATTTTAAAGGGCAATGCATTCCAAACTATATACGCACACACTACAAAAAAGTTATTCCAATACGATGAGTTTGCATTTATCCAGTTTACAGGCTCTCCGCCGAAAGCTTTTATAACGGTATTTATTACTCCGATAGACGACGGATCGTCAATTCTGCCCGTAATATTAAACATAACGGCAAATACCATGCCGATAGCGATAGTATTAGTTACGTAAGGCAGGAAAAATATCGTTTGAAGCAGCTTTTGTAACGGTTTAATCGAATTAAGCGCCACGGCTATCAAAAGAGCCAAAAACGTAGATATCGGAACGGTAATGACGCACAGCAATATCGTATTTTTTAAACAATTCCAAAAAATCGGCAAGCCTTCATCTGAAAACAGGTGAATAAAGTTGTTTATACCTATAGGCGATTTCGATTCCGTCGCCGTTGGAGTATAACTGTTGCTAAAAGCCATTATCAGCGTGTTTATTATAGGATATACCGTAAATACCAACAATAATATGATTGCCGGCGAAAGATACAGCCACGCTTTCCATTGATGTTTGCTTTCTACCATTTACTCACCTCATTCAGCGCTTTTCTTCGACGTCGTTTTTTTCGCAGTCGATTTCTTTGCGGCAGGTTTTTTTGCGGGTTTTTCTTCCGAATTGACTTTCTCCGCCTTTTGAGCTATTTCAAAATAAATACGTTCTTCCGTTTCTTTATTGAAAATAAAGGTTTTGTGGGGCTTTAACGAGAACGTAACGCTTTCGCTTGCTATATCTACTTTATTATCGGCATCTATAATAGAACGGACGATAGGACTCGTTGCCGCTTCGTTTGTCGAAACTACGCTAACGTCGCGTCCCATAACTTCCAAATTGCGTAACTTACAGTGCAGAGCTCCGTTTTTATCGTATATAAATCCTTCCGGACGAATACCCACGAAAACCTCTTGGTCGGCTACGTCTCCGACGTTCAATACCGCGTCTTCGCCTATATACAGTTTACCTTTTTCAATCTTTCCTTCAAAGACGTTGATAGGCGGCGTACCCAAGAATTTCGCGACGAACAAATTGACGGGGTCGTCGTAAACGTTTTGAGGTTCGCCTATTTGCTGCACAACGCCAAGTTTCATAACTACTATGTAATCGGAAATCGACATCGCTTCTTCTTGGTCGTGCGTAACGAAAACCGTCGTAATGCTCGTTTCGCGTTGAATACGTTTGATTTCCTCGCGGGTTTGCAAACGCAAACGGGCGTCGAGGTTACTCAAAGGTTCGTCCAGCAGCAATACTCTCGGCATTTTAACCAACGCTCTTGCGATAGCCACGCGCTGTTGCTGTCCGCCGGAAAGCTCACTGGGTTTACGGTCCATAAGTTCGTCGATTTGTACGAGTTCCGCCACCTTATAAGCTCTTTCCAGCATTTCCGATTTTGTTAATTTATCTTTGCCTTTAAAATTCTGCAACGGGAAAAGTATATTTTGTTTTACCGTCATATGAGGATATAACGCGTAGTTTTGAAATACCAGTCCCACTCCGCGGTTTTCCGGAGTCAAATCGGTAACGTCGTCTTCTCCGAAAAATATCCTTCCGCTCGTCGGCTTTTGCAATCCGCAAATCATATACAACGTCGTACTTTTTCCGCAGCCGGAAGGTCCGAGCAATCCGATAAGTTTGCCGTCGGGAATTTCAAAATCAAAGTTATTGACGGCAACGACCTCTTGTCCGTTTTTGTTCCTGCTTGGGAAAATTTTGGTTAAATCCTTTAATACAACTTTCATAATACATACCTTCCTTATGTGGATTATTTAACAACTGTAAATTTAAAATTTCTTATTCGTCTTTTGCTTTAACCGTTAAAATCAAATTGCAAATCTGCGCCGCCAAACCTATAGCTGTAATAACCATCGTTACTACGTATACCATCATAGTTTTGACGCCCTCTTTAACGAATTTTCCCGAGCTTGATTTCAATTCAACTCTTTTTATCGCAAAGCTATTTACAAAACTTGACGCATTGCCGTCCATTTCCTTTGCGGGAGAAAAGGAAATTAACATATAAGTCAGCAAAAATACGATAAAAGTTACAGCCAACCCTATGGCTACGCCTTTTAGCGTATACATAACCTTATGTTTCTCCTTGAAATTATCGGCGACCATAGCGCATATCGCGCTTCCGAAAGATAACAAGATGGCAATCATCAACCACAATGACTGAGTATTTATTACTATATCCGCCAATAAAATATACAAAAGTCCGGCGAGAAAAACAACGCCGACACCGATGTAAAACGTTATATTTTTTATTAACGTTCTGTTCATAACATCCTCCGAAATGAATTATTTGTTTTGTTTATTATTTATATTCCGCTTGTTCTACTTCTTTTTGGTGCAGTTCTTCCTTATATGCAATCATTTCTTCCGTAGTGTTGAAAATCATTTGACTTTGCATATCTATGGTAACAGAACTGGCAAGCACGTCGTGTATAAACGCGTACCGTTTAGTTACGAAAAACAGCACTATTTCCAAAACGTACAAAGCTATAAACAATATAAATAACAACGCGTTCGCTTCGATAAAGAAGAAAATCAATACTATCGACAACGGCACCATTGTTTCGACGGCATACTTACCCAGCATAGCTCTGACAAACAGTGAAACGGGTTTTAGTTTTACGCCGCTTATCTGCATCACGCCTACGCTGAAAATCTTTTTGCCGACCGTTTGTCCGTTTTTTAAAATCAACGGAATTATAAACTCCAAAACCAAATGAGAGAAGAACAATCCGAGCGAAAGAGACATGAACGCTCTGCTAACGCATTGCGACATTAAAGCGCGCACGTCGTTTATCGTCGTATCGTAATATTCCTTTGCTTCGGCGCCGAGCGCTTCGTATTGTTCCTTGGTTATGGTTATGGATTCGATACCGATTTCTTTATACTGCTTGTCGTATTCCGCAAGTTGATTATAATAAAAATCAAAACGTACGATTAACGTCAACAAGGCTATAAATCCCGCGGTAAGAATTAATAGCAAAATGAAGTCCAATAAGAACGCGGAAATTCGTTTTAATATACTAGCCTTTTGTAAATCGTAAATCATGATTTATTCCTTTTATCGCCAAATTTCCGTATCAATGCAATGCGATATGTTTGTTACAAAAAAATAAAAGCGCCGTTCGTCTAGAACAAACTAGACAAACAACGCTTGAAAGGTCGTAAAAACGCTTTTTTGTAAACTAGTCTTATAAAGATTGGTTACAAATATATTCGGCATATTACAACTCCTAAAAAATGCTTTTTACGTAACATTAGAATTATATCACCGTTTCGGCAAAAAAGCAATAGCTATTATGTAAAATTAAAAATCATTTTTTAATTATATCGTCAAACTGGCGCTTGCCGGTCAAAAAATACAATCGCGTTTTTTAAAAAAAACCGTTCCTGCCGCTTTAAGTTTTTACCTCATCGTACCGGATTTAAAAAATTCCGCTCGCCTGCAACAATATAGAGCGCAAAATTCGATATTACACCGCAATAGGCTGTTTCCGCTGCCGTGTAATCGATTTAAGACCAATAAATTGACGCGCGATTCGTTTTATATAAATACGCGTGAAACCGAAATTTGCGAACGCCCGTTTAAAACTATATTTGACGGAAATCCCTGATTTTTTTCTAACTTTCGGGTCGGTTCCGTATCGATAAATTTTATCGCTTTTATTACGCCGCAAAACGTCTTTTACCGCTTTGCAAGACGCAGCTTTGTTTTGAGATATCGAAAGTCAACATTTCCATACCGTACGCGCGAAAATTCAAATCCACGTCGTACGAAATATAATCCGGATTCGTATAGTCGTTAGCGTACACATAATCCGCAATCGAAATATAGCCCGAACCGGCAAGCAAATAATCCCTCGTAATCAACCGATAATTATACGCTTCCACGCCCTCTTTAGTTAACGCGACGGGTTTAAATGCGTTGGAAGAAGCAAATGCCGACGGGAAATAGTTATATTCCCGTTTTTCGTTTTGATGATACAATAAATAATCCAAAACGGCGATTTTATAATACTTGTTACTTTCTATAGCCTGTCCGTCAACCCTCCAAAAACTCACGCCGTATTTCACCTCGTTTAAAATTTCCCGTCCCAATACGTTGGCGACGTATACAACGTTATCGAAAGGTATGGCGTTGTATAAATTGGAATAAGTAATTTCTCCGGAAAGACTGCTCCTTGCGGAATTGACCATAGCGAGAGAAATTTCGTATCCTTGAGAAACGGCGTAATCCGCGATAGCTCTGCTTACCAGCCGCGGAATAGCCGTGCCGGAATTTAAATAACCGCCCGCAACGTTTCCCAAAACCTGATTGGCTTCGTCTTTTATTTTATCGTTTGAGTTATCTACCAACTCGCTTACGTCTATTTTATTGGGCCAGCTGTTGCTGTATCGGACGTTTTCTTTTTCGCGGCATATAACATTGCCGTTACTTTCGACCGATAGTCTGATATGCGAAACGAAATCTCCGTTAGAACCGCCCTGTATAAACGGTATGCCGTCCACTACGTACAGCTGTTCTTGATGAGTATGGGCGCAAAATACCGCGTCTACGTACTCGTACAAACCTGCAGAACTGCTGGGGGGCGCGCTGTAATCGTCGGATTCCCCTACCAAACCGCGCGGACTGGCGTGCGCGCTTACCACCACAATGTCGCAATCCAATTCGTTTTTAAGTTTATCGGATAAAGTTTTTATTATGGGCAGCGGGTCTTTAAATCCAATCGTCTGTACTAAGTTAGATGAAATCGAAGTTATTTGCTTTTCGCCTATAACACCTATTACTCCGACTTTCAATCCGTTATCCAACGTTTTGACAATGTATTCACGCGCCAAATCGGACGCGAAATCGCCCCACGTTTTAGAGTCTGCGTTCCAATTATATATATTGGCGCCCAAAAACGGCACTCCGCTTTCGTCTACTAATTTTTTAAGATTGTCAAGGCCCCAATCGAATTCGTGATTACCGAAAGTCAATTCGTCAAACCCAGCAAGAGACAAACAGTCGGATAACAATTTGCCGTAATTGGAATTCGATTCCATCGAGCCTTGGAACATATCTCCCGAATTGAGCAGTAGCGTGTTTCCGTTCGATACCTGAGTAAGATATCCGCAAAATTGCGAAATTTTGTCTACCTCACCGTGAAAATCATTTATGGCATAAAAATCAACCGAACGGCTGGAACCGTCTTGCTTAGGGATAGTTTCCGAAATAGTTTTACCGCAAACCTCGCAAGTCGAATGACGTAAGCCGTCGGTTGTTGCAGTTGCGTCTTTATCTATTACCCATTGCACAAGTTTGTGTTTTTGTACTTCGCCGGTTTTACCGCAAGCACATTTTTTCCAATGATACGTTTCGTCGGAACGCCAAGCAGAATCGAATTGATGCGTATGTCCGTCGCAGCCGACGAACACCAAACTAACGACTATCAGAGCTATAAAAAGCACAACGAGCAAATTTTTTTTATTCAAAATTTTAGCCTCCGAAATATCACAGACCGAAAAATCCGACGAATCGCGCATATCTCGCGCAGCTATAAAGCTTAGTCGACGAACAAATTGACTTTTTTATACAATATAATTATATACGATTTTATTCTTGTTGGCAAGCGGCAATTTTAGACGCCGCACCCTTATCTACCGTAATAGAGAATGCAGATTTGCCAAGGCGTATTGACAGGAGTTGTACTTTATACTATAATCCCCTTGCACTTGAAAGCAGCCCGTATACGGCATTTCCCGTAACGGAGAGGCACGAAGATCCTGCATATGATCCCGGGCAAACTTGGTGGGATAGAATGTGAGGAACAATAGGCTCTTGGTGGCGAAGTATTCCTGCGTGGGAGAAAGCGTTAGCAGGTACTATACTGGTTATAGCATCAATAGGTATAGCGGTTGCAACAGGCGGCGCGTCAATAGGACCGGAAGCGCAGTTGTTGGGCGGAGTCTCTGCATTGGCTGCGGCAGCAAAAGTTGCGTTAATAGAAGTATCTATAGGAATTGGCTTTGCAGTAGCGGGTTGGGCAATAAGTTCTGCAATAAGCGGAAAGTGGAATACGGATGAGTTGGAAGAAACTCTTGCTGATGCTCTCTTTATTACAGGAGTATTCGTCTTTATCTCTACATGTGTAAGCACAATAAAGTACGTCAGTCGCGCCAATGCGAATCCTGCGCAAGAGTTGGCGGAATGTGCAGGGTATTGCTTTATAGCTGGGACACTAGTACATTGCGAAGACGGAACAAAGAATATAGAAGCCGTACAAGTCGGAGATAAAGTATTAGCCTACAATGAGGAAACGGGCGAACAAGCCTACAAAACAGTGGTACGCTTATTTCGTAACGAAAGCAAGGACTGGGTGGGCGTAAAGGTCAACGATAAAGAAATAGTTTCGACCCCTGGACATAAGTACTACTTACCGCTAACCAAACAATGGGTATCTGCACAAGATTTAAAAGCGGGCGATACGGTACTGCTCAGCGACGGACAACTAGCCCAAATACAAGCCACTCGCTCTATACACTACGAAACACCCCAAACTACCTACAACTTTGAAGTAGAGGATTTCCATACCTACTACGTTGAAACAGGTGTGTTGGTACATAATAAGAATTGTGAAACCAAATTGTATCGTGCAATGTCAGATGCCGAATATGGAAGTCTTACAAAGCATGGAAGATTTAAGCATAAGCTTGGTACAATGCAAGATAAGTTTATGGCGACGTCTATTGATGATGCAGTTACATGGGGAAACAAAATGATGGGAAGCGGAAATTTCAATGTTGTAGAAATTAGAGTCGCAACTAGCAGTTTAAAAGGAATGCAATATTATAATTATGCATTAGACGGTATCGGAAAGGCTTATAGTGCACATTATACATATTTAAATAAGGTTATGTTGGGTTTTAGGAGAATTTTATGAAAATAGCAAAGGTGCAGATAGAGTGGTTTATTTCTAGAAAAGAAATACCAGCAGTATCTAAAAAAAAATATAACGATTGGATATATAATCCAATAATAGTATTCGATAATCAGTATAATGTTCCCATTTGGGATAATAATGTGTCAACAGTCCCTTTGTGGACTTGTGTGGTGCATAATAAAAGCATTAAAGGACATATAAGTATTGCAGAGATTAAGTATTTATCAGAAAGTGCGCCACAAGAATTAATGCAAATGAATGCAGGATTTGAATTGTATGAAGGTAAAAGTAAAGTTGCTAAGGGCATTATACTTGAACTTATTGAATGATGTTGTTGCAACTCAAATCAAATGCATAATTTGACTTTATACGCCAAGAAAAGATCCCGAAAACGAGGACAGTAAAGACGGCATAAAGGTATTAAAGTACCTTTGTGCCGTCTTTTAATTTCAAAAAAAATAAATAAAAAGGAGAAACATTATGGAATTCAAAGACAGAAAAGCAACTAATCCGGGTAGAGTTATTTTAGAGGACGTGCAAACGAAATCTCGCACTACTTACGATATCACCTTTGCGGATAATCCGACCGAGCAAGGCACGCCGCTTAACAAGCAGACAATGGACGCTTTAAAGGAGGACGTTCTAAACGAAGTCCAAGCCAAATTCGATGCCACGTTCGTTTTGTCCGGTTCTACGTTGACTATTAAATTGTAGGAGGTAATTATGTCTTTTACAATAAAAGGCGTTGAGCCGAAAAGAATACTATTTGATGAAAACGGCGAGAAAACCGAATTAATAAAACTGCAAACATATAATACCCGTCTTTGTTAAAGGCCTCGAATTACTTAAAACCGACTTATCCAACAACAAACCCCTGCTAATAGGAACGGTTACGTATGAAGCACTTAAAACTTTTATCCGAAGATTAAACGAAAACAATAAAACGAATTACAAAATAAAGGATCTCCGAACTACGTTCGGAACGCGATGCGCGGAGCAGGGCATATCTCAAAAGGTTATTGCCAAATGGATGGGACATACAAAGACCGAAACAACCAACAAATACTATATTAAAATATTAGATAAATTCGAACAGGAAGAAGCTACAAAATTCCGCTTTTGACCCCTTTTGAAAAAGCCCATTATTTTGCCCCTAAATTTGCCCCTAAATAACAGCAAAAAAGCACCGTTTTTACGGTGCTTTTGGTTAATTTGGTCTGAGTGACTGGACTTGAACCAGCGACCCCAAGACCCCCAGTCTTGTGCGCTACCAAACTGCGCTACACCCAGATATATATTTATTAAAACGACTTACCTATCCGTTTGCTTGGCGATTTATTCCAAACTGTAAATCTCCGCAACAGACGCTAACATATAATACAACAAATTTAAAAAAAAAGCAACATCTTACGAACAATTTTTAATTTTTATTGTTTGTAGACCGAACCGACGCGCAGTCGACTTGAAGTAACTTGAAAGAATATATGCCGCTAACTATATTTAAAAACATTAAACGGCATATATTTAACGTTTGATTTCGCTTGATTTTCGCAATCCGATACACGCGCGATAATAAAAAACGCCGTATACTCTACGTTATTTAAGCAAAAAGCTCGTTTTCGACGCACAGACAGATCGTATGATATAAGGATAAATGGTATTCTTGTATCAAATGTGTAACCGACGAAGGCACATTCAGCAAAACGTCGCTTAAATATTTAAGTTTACCGCCGCTTTCGCCTGTGAAGGAAACGACCGTAAGACCTTTGGCTTTTGCAAGTTTCGCCGCGTACAACACGTTGGCGCTATTGCCGGACGTACTGAAACACACCAAAACATCTCCTCTGTTACCCAACGAATTTACTCCCTGAGCAAACAGCAAATCGGGTTCGCAATCGTTCAAATACGCCGTATTTGTAGAGATAAAAGAAGTCAGCGGAACGCTTGGAACGCCTTGCTGCAAATGCTTGACGAACAATGCCGTGTCTTCCGGATAAAGACCGTCTATCTTTTTTTCAAGTTCGTTTGTTATTCTGCGCTTTAAGATAAAACCTTTGTTAAGTTCTCCCGCAAAATGCTCGCAGTCCGCGGCGCTTCCGCCGTTACCGCACAAAAGAATTTTTTTATTTTCACCCAAACCGCATATCGCGTCTACGGCGCTTTCTATAGCGTTTTTTAAGTACGCGGTATCCGCGCGGCGCAAAAACAAATCTTCCACGAATTTAAAACTGTCTTTCTTCATTATACTTATTCTCCAAGCAAATAAATTACCGCCCCAAACAAATCGTCCGCGACATGGTCCGCTTGCAATCGCGGACGCCCGTCAACGCCCGAAAGTACGCGAATCGTTTTAACGCCTGCGTTCATACCCGTTTGCACGTCGGAATCGGAGTCGCCGATTATAACGCAATCGGTCAATTCCAAATTATAGTCTGCAGCCGCTTTTAAGAGCATACCTATTTTGGGTTTTCGGCATTCGCAGTCAAATTTCAGTTCTTTAACTTCACCGTCGAAACCGCCGTCGGGATGATGCGGACAATAGTAGTATCCGTCTATATACGCGCCTTTAAGTCCAAGCAACGTTTCGATTTTATCGAACATCTTGTCAACTTCGGCAAAGCTGCTTTCTCCGCGCGCAATTACGGGCTGATTCGATACGATAATCGTTAAATAACCGCTGTCGTTCAATCTTTTTACAGCTTGCGCAACGTTCGGCAAAAGTTCTATATCTTCGGACGAACTTATAAAACCTTTGTATTTATTAACGACCCCGTCCCTATCTAGAAACACCGCTTTCTGCTTGTTTCGTAAATTTTTTTGCGCAACAAGTCCCAAATTCAAATCTTTTTCGGTCGAGGCAAACCGTTCGGGAGTGCCTACGTCTTTTATGTATTCGGTGGTCTTGTAACAATAAACTTTTCCGTCCGGAATATAACGCGCCACAAAATCGTGTTCCATATTAACTTTACACGGCCGTGTAAAAAAATCCAACGCGTCAGCGTTTACTACGAACAACCCGGCATTTACGTTATTTTTATAAAAATCACTCCGTTCGGAATTCTTTTTATTTATCGAACGCACGCATGCGTTTTTATCGGCGACCACCAAGTCGCTGTCGTACGGATGCGCGTTAGGGTGCGTAACCAACGTTATCAAAGCGCCTTTTCGTTTGTGAAACGCTACCAACCTATCTATATCGACGTCGAACACGACGTCTCCCGAACACATCACAAAATCGTCGGTCAATTCGTTTTTGATAAAATACAGAGCGCCGGCGGAACCCATACTTTCGTTTTCCACCACGTATTTTATAGAAACGCCGAATTTCGAGCCTTTTCCGAAATAGTTTTGTATAACTTGGTGCAAATGTCCGACGGTAATGTAAATCTCGTTTACACCGTACTTTTTTAAATTTTCTATTGCGCGTTCCAATACGGGTTTCCCCAGCATTTTTGCCATAGGCTTGGGTATTTCGTCTTTCGTTATTTCCGTCAGACGCGTTCCGCGCCCGCCCGCAACTATAACGCCTACCATTATTTGATTACCCAGCTTTTAACGCCCATCTTAGAAAAATTAACCGGATAAACCATTCCCTCCAGCAGTTTTAAAGCGTCAATCAATTTTTGTCTGTTTATGGGATTGTAGTAAAACATCAAAAATCCGCCGCCGCCCGCGCCAGAAACTTTGACCGCTTCCGCGCCGTGTTCCATTGCGTAGTTAATTGTGTTTTCCAAATCTCTGTTGGATATTATAGAAGATGTTTTCTTTTTGTTTTCCCAAGTAGAACGCAGCAGCTCGGCGAAGCCCGCCATATTACCAATAAGCACTTCGTCCTTCATTACGTAAGCGTTTTGTTTGAGCTGATGCATCGCTTCCATTGTTTTTTCGTTTTTGGATTTCGTATTTTTTATCTGCTCGTCGATAATCTTTGCGGAACTGCGGCTTACTCCTCCGTAATACAGCAGTAAAGAACACTCCAGTTCTTCTACGATATGCTGTTCAATCCGCAGTTGATTGACAATAGTATTTCCGTCGGTTTTAAATTCCATAAGGTTAAAACCTCCGAACACGGCAGAATATTGGTCTTGTTTTCCGCCGGACAATTTCAAATCGTTGCGCTCGATATCGTAAGCCAAATACGCTTTTTCATAATCGGTTAAACCGAGATTAAGCCATTTGTCAAAACACTCTAAAATAGCTACCACCATCGTAGACGACGTCCCGAGTCCTGAACCGATAGGCGCGTCGTTACTGGTACTCATTATAAACGACAAAGGTTTCCCTCCGTTAAAGTCTTTAACGATTCGGTTATAGACGCCTTTATGTAAAATCAGGTTTTCGTCTACTATATTGAAATGAGGAACGCTTACGCAATCCATAGTGTTGTTGTTGTCGTAAGCAATCATTTTGATTCGTCCGTCGTCGGTCGGTATTATCGTGCAGTAGGCATACATTTCTATAGCCGTATTAAATACTGCGCCTCCGTATACGTCGCTGTAAGACAGCAAATCCGTACCTCCGCCGGCAAGACCTATTCTCAGCGGCGCTCTACTTCGTATTTGCATTGTTATTTCTCCACTCGTCAATTATTTCGCAATATCTTTCGTGCAACTTAAACGTGCAGTCTTTCCAATGAATATACAAATCCCGAGAAGCATTTTGCCCGATTGTTTTTAAAACCTCGGGGTCCGTTATAGCTTGTTCTATTTTAGCGGCAAAAGCCTCGTCGTTATCTTCAGCCAAAAAACCGTTTACTCCGTCCGTTACCCCATATCCCGAGCAAGAATCCGCAATAAACACGCCCGGCGTCGAATATGCGGCGGCTTCTACCTTTACAAGAGCAAAATTATCGTACAAAGAAGGAAATACAAACAAATTTGCGCGAGCAAAAAGCAACGGCAAAAGTTCCCGTTTAACAAAACCTAAAAACTCCACGCAATCCTGCAGTTCCAACTCCTTTGTAAGCCTCTTGAGTTTACGCGTTTCGGCTCCTTTTCCCACTATATAAAATTTGAAATCGTAGCCTTTATCTTTTAAAATTTTCAAACTGCGCAAAGTGAAATCGATACGTTTAAGTTTCATCACTCTGCCTACGTACAGCAAAACCATTTTATCTTTCGGTATATTTAACTCGGCGTCGGCTTTGCCGCACAATTCTTCTATGTCGGTACGCCGTTCCAAGTCCGTACCGAAAGGCAAATAAGTAACTTTACCCGTATAGCCGCAAGCGCGAACTTGCTCTTCGACAAGCGGAGAACAGCAAAATACTTCGTCGAATTTATTGTAAAATTTTCCCAGAGATTTACTGAAAGATTCGGTTAACGATTTGGATTTGGAAATATCCTGAAAAATCGTCGCCATATTGGTATGAAATGTCGCAACGATTGGCACGTTTTTCTTTTTGGCAACTTTAAGCAAAAATTTGGGAGTGGCAAAAGGAGAATGACAGTGAATAATATCGTATTCGCCGTCCATAATTGTTTTTCTGAATTTTGCGTCCAGCTTGGGAATTCCGTAATGTACGTTATCGCCGAAAAGAAATATACTGTTACAGCGCACGACCCTGTACGGAAAATTATCCTTATACCCTCGTCTGTTTTTAGGCACAGCGGCGGTTACGTTGTTGCCGTCGCTTAAATGAGTACAGTAGTTGTGCATACAATTCACAACGCCGTCCACGTCGGGAAGATAACAATCCATGCCTTGAAGAATATTCAACTTTCTTGACATTAGAAACCTCTTATCTTTTGCTTTTACCTATTTATTGTTTTTTATACCGCCTTTACGGTAATCGGCCAAAAAGAAATCGTTTTATTTAAACCCGATTGTAATGATTATACAATAAAACTTTGCCGCGGTCAATACTTGCCGTTCTCTTTGTGAAAATCGTTACATAATTTATTCGTTTATATTAAAAAAGTCCGACTGCAAAGCCGAACTTATATATCGCTTTCGATTTAACTGCGCGAACTAAAAATCGTCGCGACGGTTTTAAGCAGCAAAGGTACGTCCAAGGGTTTAGTTAAATGCGCGTCCATACCGCATTCCAAAGACAGTTTTTTGTCGCTTTCGAAAGCGTTTGCAGACAAAGCGATTATAGGAACGCCCGCAACGTCGGCGTCCGGCAGGCTTCTGATATGTTTGGTTGCGGTTCGTCCGTCCATAACCGGCATTTGAATATCCATTATTACAAGCGCGTAATCTCGGGCAGATTCGGACTTCATAATCTCCACCGCTTTATCGCCGTCCGTAGCCGTGTCGATATCGAATCCCAAATCGGAAAGGATTTCGGTTTCTATTTCCAAATTGATTTCGTTGTCGTCCACTATCAAAATCTTTTTTCCGTATAAAGCGCGTATCAAATCTTCGGCTGTCGCGACCATGGTTTGTTCGTCGCGCTGCGTTAGCAAATTGAGAGTTACGCTAAAAATGCTGCCTTTACCCAATTCGCTTTTAACGGTTATATTTCCGCCCATCGCGTCAACGTACTTTTTAGATATGGTAAGTCCCAAACCGGTACCGTATACTCGACTGAAAGTCGTGTTTTTAACGCGTTCAAACGGCTCGAAAATGCGAGTCAAAGCATCGCTGTCTATACCTATGCCGTTGTCTTCAACATCGAAACGGTAAACGGAATACCCGTTCGGCAATTCCTGCGTTTCACATACGGAAATTTTAACCGTTCCGTCGACGTGCGAATATTTTACCGCGTTACTTAAAATATGCAGCAAAGTTTGCTCCAATTTTTCGCAATCGCATACGACGTTTTTATGCTTAACCTCGCAAAAGTCCGTTGTAACTCGTATATTTTTTTCGGACGCGGCGCGCAAAACTTCCTTATTGACCTTGTTCAAAATCTCGCACACGTTGCACTCCGATTCGTTAAGCACGGAATCGCTTGATTCGATTTGAGAAATCTGCAAAACCTTGTCTATAAGTTCCAGCAGTTGATTTGCCGAATCGTCTATTTTATCCAAATAAACTTTCGTCGGTTCGTCTACACAATTTTTAGCGAGCGCCGTATAACCGAAAATAGCGTTGAGCGGGGTGCGCATGTCGTGCGACATATTGGACAAAAAAGTATTTTTGGCAACGTTTGCGAGTTTTGACGCGCTAAGAGCTTCTTCCAAAACCTGCATATGTTTGATATCGCGTTTGATATCGTCTTCTATATTGCGCGCGCCGATAACTACTTGCGATATTTTTTCTCTCGAACCTACGTTAACAACGCGTATTTGCATATGACAAATCGCATTGTTTTCCTTTATGCGATAGTTTATAAAAAACGTTTTATTTTCCGTCAAACCTTCGATTATACCGTCGATAGACGTTGATTTTTCTACCAATTCTCGGTCTTCGGGAATAACCCAAGCGTTTATATAACGTTTGATGTACCGACAGTAATCACGAGGCATATACATTTCCTCGAATTCGTCTTTCATGCGCGAGCTTGCTCTATAAGGCAGCAGTTTATCCGCAGATAAATCGACATACAAAATGCTGTCGTAGTTAACGCTCAGTCCTTCTATCACTTCGAGTCTGCGTAAATGTTCCTGATTTATCAGTTTTAATTCTTTGTCAAATTCTTCCGTCAGATTTTTTATTTTAAGTTCTTTTTCGTTTACGATAGCCGCCGTTTCGGCAAGACGGCGTTCCTTTTCCTCCGTAACGTCGGATATAAATACGTAAAAAATATTGCCTACGGACTTACTGCTTATAAAATGTCCGTAATCTTCTACCCAGCGAATCGCTCCGTCCTTACGCTTTATTCGGTATTCAACAAAATCCAAATTATCTGCGTTGCTCTCGATTTGATTGGAGATGCTTTCCTCTACAACGTCCAAATCCTGATAGTACACCAAACCCTTGAAAGAATTATCGGTTAGTTCGCGGAATTCCTGCAGCGAATCACATTTAAAAATATTTATAAGCGCCGTATTCGCGTAAATTATTTCTTCTTTTCCGTCCGCGCGGTAAATCAAAAATCCGCCCGGGATTTCATCCATAAAACTCATTACTTCAAGCGCGGTTTCGGAATCGGCATTCTGCTCGAAATTATAGCATTTCTCGTCTACGACGTTTAAATAATTTAAAACGTACTCTATCAAATTTCCCTTAGCTTTGTATTTGTCCATAGGTGAAATCTCCGTTTTCGATAAAAGAATTTTAATATTTTGCTCTATATTTGTCAATGTTTCTATTTGAATTCAGATATATTTTTTTCATTGATTTGAAGCAACAAAACATACGCGTTATATTAACTGCGCATTCGGTTTCAAATAACAAACTCTCTTAAACAGTCCGTTTAAAAATGTTTTTTTTATCCATCGTTCGCTTAATTGTATAGACTTTTGCGATGCAATTAAAGCCAGCCAAACTATTTGCTAACTTAATTATATCATACGCGAATGCAGTTATCACAAAAGATTTCGCATAAACGTGATACGAGGCAATTAAATCAAGATAAATTTTATTTAAAACGGCTGTTCACTTAATTATAACATCTAACGCGGTATTTCGTACGGACATTATGTAAATACTATAAACGAGGTGCTTTATGAGAAAAATAGCTGAAAAAATCGCCGTCGTTGCGCAGATTTGCATTACAATGGTTTTTGCAATAACGACCACGTTAAATTTAACGAGAGTTTATCCTCAAGAAGAAACGATAGAATATAACGGCGCTTTGGCTTCGCTTATGTTTGTGCTGTTCGTCATTTATCTGGCGCTATCGGCGTATATACTGTACGTTAACTTTTCGGAAAAAGAAAATTTAAAACGCGTTTTGCTTTTTTGCGACAGTGAAAGCGCTACCACAGCCAATACGAAAGTCGTACGTAATATTATCAACGAATGCGCCCGACAAGCCCAAGGTCTTACCGTCAAAAAAATCAAAATACGAGCGGATGATAAAAAAGGCTTCGCTTTAACTTTAAAGATTAACGTTAACGCCGATAACGTAGCTCAAACCATAGATACGTTTAGATGTCTGCTCGCAGACGGTTTTAAAAATACGTTGGGAATTTCGTTTAACGCGATAAACTTCGAAGTACACAGGTTGAACACGCGTTACGAACCGAGTCTGCCGGAAGCCGAAAACAAGGCTCAACAGCTTGGCGAACAGAGGGAAATAACCGACGAAATTTACGAAGAACCTTTAAACAACGACGTGGACTTACAATGTCTGACGGACAAACAAGATGACGGCGAAAAAGGAAACGAATAACCTACGATAAGCGTAATCACAGCGTATTGTTATAAATCGTTTGCCGAAAACACTACGTATAACGAGAATCAATATAAAATTGATTCGCGTTTAAGCGTAAACCCCTCAAAAAAAAGCTTCGAGGGGTTTATCTTTAATCCGGACAAAGTCAATCGCGCGCCGATTATATTTTCAAATGTTCGTAAACCGACAAACTACCGCATAATTAAGCGGGGTTATTTAGAGTGAGAGACATCATTGCGAAGCCAGACGTACAAAAGTACCGCTCGCAAAACAAAGCTGACACGCTCTAGACGCGAGACTTGCCGTGTTCACTTCCGCGCGGTTAACACATAGTTTCCATATATAACGCCATCGTGCTTCCCAGTACACGCGGCAAGAGCAAACACACTTGTAAGCACAAGTACTAAAACGGCTACAAATGCTAATAGCGTTTTATTTTTTCATTATTATTTCTCCTTTTTAATTTATTAGGGCATAACCTCTAGCGCACTTAATACGCCCCCTCCCGTATCAAAATATCAACGCTGTTTGTTACTAAAAAATATTTTTAAAAACGTACATTTTTAGAAATCGTATATCCGTTTCGAATTTAACAAAAAAAACGGCATAGCGTATATCCGCTCGCCGTTTTACCGAAGTTACGTTGTCAACATAGTTTTATTTGTCTCGTTTAGACTTAAAATATTTAGTAAGCATTTCGGAACAATCTTTTTCCAGTATTCCGCCGCAAATTTGCAATTCGTGATTTAAAGTGCGCCCTATACTTTCGGCAAGAGGCAAACAACCGCTACCGCTTAAATCGTACGCTCCGAAATAAACGTTACGTATTCGGGCGTTGAAACACGCGCCCAGACACATAACGCACGGTTCTAAAGTAACGTACAAATCGCAACCCGTAAGCCGCCAATCGGAAAGTTTTTTACACGCGTTACTTATAGCCGTAAGTTCGGCGTGTTCTACCGCGTTTTTAGACTGATTACGCGTATTGTGCGCCTTTGCAATAATCTGTCCGTTTTTAACGATGACCGCTCCGATAGGAACTTCGTCTGTTTCGGCGGACAACTTTGCTTGTTCCAACGCGCAGAGCATAAATTCTTCGTGCATAAAGCTACCCCTAAAGTTTACTACAGCTTGATTTTTTTATTTATTTCGCGCATCATATCCGCGTCAATCTTTTGTACCTTACGGTCGTAAGTATACAAACCGTTTACTTCGTCCTCCACATCGGTTAACTGAGTGTAAACGGCGGCGGAAAGTCCCTTGTCTATTTGAGCGATTACGTCGCGTCCGTACAATTCGCGAACGCCGTCGTTAAAAGCTTGTGCGGTATCGAATTTTTTATAACTGTAAGTATGGTCGGGATTAAAACTGTGTTCCGTATCCTTGAAACTATATCCGCCGAATTCCGTCAGACAAACGACGCGGTTACAGTCTTTGTTTAGGCGTACTTTTTTAAAATATACGTGCATACTGTTTATATCCCCGCCGCCTTGGTCGTGCCAACCGCTGGCGTGGTCGACAACGCGAGTAGCGTCGATATCCTTTGTAAGCCGAGCGATTCGGTTTGCGTCGAATTGCCCCCAAGCTTCGTTAAAAGGCACCCACACTGCAATAGACGTACAATTATAAAGCAATTCCAACATTTCGGTATATTCCGCAATAAACGTTTCGCGGCTGTTTTCACTTTTACGCGAAAACAGTCCATAGCGATTATCTTTAAGCTTGTTTATACCTATATTCGGGAAAACGAGCGTTACCGATTTGTGTTGTTTTGTACCTCCGCTGGGCATATCCTGCCATACGAGCATACCGAGCCTGTCGCAATGATAATACCAACGCATCGGTTCCACTTTGATATGCTTACGCAGCATATTAAAACCTAATTCCTTAGCTTTTAGTATGTCGAATATCATAGCTTCGTCGTCCGGGGCAGTGTACAATCCGTCGGGATAATACCCCTGATCCAAAAGCCCGTTATGAAAATACGGTTTGTTGTTAAGCGTCAGACGGCGGTACTTACCGACTTTTTCGCAGGAAAATTTACGCATACCGAAATAACTTTCGACGTAATCTCTGCGCGATATAATTTTTAATCCGTACAGGTAAGGGTCTTCCGGCGACCATAAACGGAAATCGCCGTCGGGAAAATACAACTTAACCGAACTTTTACCGTCGGCTTTGACTATTTCCTTTTCGCCGTCGGTAACGACGACGGTTACTGGTTCGTCAAAATTCGATATGATATCGACGGATACGCAGGCATTGTCTATATCGGGAGTGATACGCAAAGATTGAATATGCTGAGACGGAACGCTCTCGAGCCATACCGTTTGCCAAATTCCGCTTTGAGGCGTATACCACATACCCTTGCGGTTAGAGGACTGCTTGCCGTTTGCGTAGTGCTTTGTATCTGTAAAATCGCGCACCCGCAATAGCAGTTCGTTATCACGTTCCTTCAATGCCGCAGTTATATCCGCGGAAAACGCGTTGTAGCCGCCCTCGTGATGACAAACTTTTTGTCCGTTAACGTACACGTCGCAAATCTGGTCTACCGCTCCGAAATTGAGCAATACTACGTCCTTTACAAAACTTTTAGTCAAAGTAAACGTCGTGCGGTAATATAAATATTCCTTGGGTTTAAGCTGTCTGTTAACTCCCGACAACGCGCATTCGGGGGAAAACGGCACCAGTATTTTACCGTCGAAAACTGTCGGAATAGCGTCGCTTTTAGTTATTGCGTAATCCCAGTATCCGTTTAAATTCACATAGCTTTTGCGGACGAATTGCGGACGTGGATATTCCTGAAGGGGCTTGTCCGTAATTTTTTCGCCCCACACCGTTGTAAGCTGCCGTAAAGACATAATTTCTCCTTGAACATTTAAATTTGCAACGTATAAACCGGCTTTTGCACAAGTTTACGCCGCAAAGTATTTTTTATAATCGACGTATTGCGCGGCTTGGTATGCCGGACGCTTTTCCGTTTTACGGCTTTTTACCGAAAAACGACACGACGCGTCAAGCTAATAACAGTTTTACCTTCGCAATACCGATGAAATAAGTATAACATAATATCGCCGTAAAGTAAACACACAAAAGTAAAAAGAGTTCAGTATTACCGAACTCTTTTTAATACGAATTTCCGTTTATAATATTACTTTGCGGATTTTTTTGCCGTCGTTTTTTTAGGCGCGGCTTTCTTTTCCGCTTTTTCTTCCGTTGCCTTTGCAGGCGCGGCTTTTTTGGAATTAGCAAGCGTCAAACTTCCGATACCTATTTTATTTTGGCTTTCTTTATCGAACAGAATTATGCCTTTGCCGATTATTTCGTAATTGATATCGTGATTTATCGGATAGTCGACTCCTCCGAATACAACCGCCGTAAGAACTTCGTCGTTAACCGCAAGTTTAACGGTAGTTTCCATACCGGCAGGCAGCGTTGCGTATACTCTCCCGACAAGCGCGCCTTGCTCTAAACGCAGGAATTCGGGACGAACGCCTACAACTACTTCCAATTCGCCTTCGGCTGTAATTTCATCGCTATCGAACACAAATTTATCGCCAAGCGCTTCCAATTCCGCTTTGTTGCCGTTGATTTTCGCTTTTCCGTGAATAAAGTTCATTGTGGGGTTACCGACAAAATCGGCAACGAACAAATTGTTCGGATTGTTGTAAGTAACAAGCGGCGGGTCGTACTGCTGAAGATGACCCATACTCATCAAACACACTTTCGTGGCAAGCGTCATAGCTTCCAACTGGTCGTGAGTAACGTACACAAACGTGGAATCCGTTTCCGCATGTAAACGTTTGAGTTCCGTACGCATTTCCAAACGCAACTTAGCGTCCAAATTAGAAAGCGGTTCGTCCATAAATAAAACTTTCGGACTTGTTGCAAGCGTACGAGCTATCGCTACACGCTGTTGCTGACCGCCGGAAAGCTCCGCGGGATAACGCTTCATAAAAATACCGATTTTAAGTATTCGCGAAACTCTGCGAACCTCCAAATCCATTTCTTCCTTGGAAAGTCTGCGTACGCTCGTTACAATTTCGCCGTCTTTAACGTATTCGAATTTTTCGTTCAACGAACAATTTTCTTTTGCCGCGGATTCGTGAGCGGCGGTAATTTTTTGCTGTAATTCCTCGACAGTCTTCGTAATAATTTCTTGAGGATTTTCCGATTTATCCAGATTATATCCGATTATTTTCTGTGCGGAATATTGCGAAATTTTGTAAGTGTCTATCAAAGCCAATTCGGTTTTATCAACTTCCGACTTCTTAGTTTTGCCCGCTTCCTCGTCGGCGTTATCTTTTATAATATCCACAACGCGCTGATAGTCGCTCAGGATATCTATTATCTGCTGCGCGGCTCTTGCTTCCAAAGCGATTTTCGGTTTTTCTTCTTTCAAGTTTTCCAAACCGAAATGGATATTCTGATAAACCGTCATATGCGGCCACAAAGCGTAGTTTTGGAATAAGAAACCGATATCGCGCTTTCCGGGCGTTATGTTGATACCTTTTTCACTATCGAAAACAACTGTATCGCCGATTGTAATTCGCCCTTCCGTAGGCGTTTCCAATCCGGCTATCATACGAAGAGTAGTCGTTTTTCCACAGCCCGAAGGTCCCAATAGAGTTACGAAATCGCGGTCTTCTATAACCATATTTAAGTCTTCTACCGCTACGAACTTATCAAATCTTTTTGTTACGTGTTCTAAAGTTATTTTTGGCATTTTATTTTTCTCCTAATTGTCAGTTTAAAACAGTCTTGTTCTTAGCCGCCGACACCTTTGTCGATAGACGCGCCCGTTATCTTGTTTACTATAAAGTTAATAACCAATATCGTTACTATTATAATCAGATTGAGCGCATTTGCAGATTGCGACCACCATTGCATCCAATCGTCGAGCAGCGTCGTCATCAATACCATAGTCGTAGGCGCAAGCAAAGTGAATAACGACAATTCTCTCATACAAGAGGTAAACGGCAATAAATAGCCCGAAATAAACGTTGACTTTTGTATAGGCACGATTATGCGCAGCATCCGTTTCCACCACGGAACGTTAACCATTATAGCCGCTTCTTCAATTTCTCCCGATAACTGCAGCATCGCGTTGATTCCGCTGCGGGAAGCAAACGGCAGATATTTTATAGAACCGACGAGAACCAGCAGGAAAAACGACGGATAAGTGCCCGTTGCCATACCGATTGCCAAAAATGCGGCGCCCATTGCCATAGAGGGCATAAGATAGGGAAGAAACGCTAGATTATCAGCAATACGCGAAAGACGGGTACCTCTTTTTTTAGATACTGCGTATCCCACCAGAATACCTACTGTTCCGGCAATCAAAGCGCAGCATATAGCCAACCCGAAACTGTGCAGGAACGCTTCGCGCACCTGAGGTTCGAAGAATATTCCGCGTACTCCGTTCGTATTGGTTTTTTCCTTTGAAATCCAATACTTCAAAGTGAATTGCCTATAATCTCCCGGAATTTCGCATATAGATTCCAATGCAAACGAAATTAACGGTAAAATAGAACAATAAAGGCTTAGTATAACCAACAGTACGGCGATTATCCATTTCCAATACTTAAGTTTGATATAAGAAATCTGTCCGGACTTTCCCGTAACGGTCGTAAACGATTTACGTCTGCCTGTAAAATACTGGTTCAAGCCCAATATAAACATACCGATTATAATCATAAAGACGGCCATTATGTAGCCTCTTCCGTTCCAGCCTCTTCCGAAAAACTCTTTCATAGTTGTCGTCAACACGGAAAAACCGGAAGGTCCGCCCAAAAATTTGGGTACCGCGTACGCGCTCATAGAACTGGAAAAGACCAACAAAAATGTGGAAAGCAACGCTGGCATAACTATAGGCAGCGTTATACGGCGAATGATTTTCATACGGCCGGCTTTCAAAACGGTTGCCGCTTCTTCCAAGTTGGCGTCCATATTACGCAGAATACCGCCTATCAATATATAAGCGAACGGAGCGTAATGCAGACCCAAAACTATTGCGCTGGGAACTAAACCGTAAACGAAACTTTCGGGAACTTTAAAGAAACTCGATACGTTCGCCGGATTATTTTTGGCTATTGCTAAGCCTAAATTATACCACATTCCGCCAGTACGCGTTCCGATATCCGGATTCTGCCAAAAGTTCTGCCAGAACGACGCTATAGTCCAAGATGGCATTATATACGGAAATACAAAAACGGCGGACAAGAATTTTTTACCTTTTAAATCCGTACGGGTAATCAAGAACGCCACTATACCGCCGTACAAAATCGCAAGAACACTTGCAATTAACGACATTAGCAGCGAGTTGCCCAGCGGTTTCCAAAAGTACATTGTGCTTTCATTGGAAAAAAGAATCGTTGTCCAGTGCAAACCCGTATACGACCCGACTTTTATATCGGCGAATCCCGGCAATAATTTATCGGCAATTTGTACTTTGAAAGTATCTAAAACGAGTAAAATTAAAGGATAGAGAGTAAAAAAACCTAAAACAACAACAGTAAGAACAAGTATTATATTCGCAGGTTGAGAAAAGAAACGTTTTAACCCGTTTCCGAATTTCCTCCACTTACTTGTTTCTAATGTATTGAGCATATGTTCTCCTTATTAGGTAAGGGGCGACATTGCCGCCCCCTAACCTCGATTTAACTATTTAAACTTTATTATTTACCGGCAATAATGGTATCGATAAATTGTCCTACGGTACCGACGCTCGTCTTAATATAAGAAGCGTCTTCTATTACCAAAGTATCTCTCCAGAAAGACAAAGGTTTGTCTCCGTCGTTAACTTGAATGTTGCTGTTCGTGGAGTAAGCGCCCCAAGAATCTCCCCAAGCTGCAAAACCTTCTTCTTCCATCAAATAGTTGATAAACAACATGGCTGTGTAAGGACGCGGAGCTTTAGTGGTGATTTGGCAGTACATAGGATACATAAATCCTGCAAAAGGCTCTACGGCAACCGTTTTACCTTGAGGCACGTTTTGCCAAGCGGCTACTTGGAAGTTGTTAACGTCCTGAGCGTCGCGAAGCTTCGACAAAACGAACAATCCCATATTTCCTGCGTTTTCGGGTTTTTCAAGTCCTGCGGCAATTTTGCTGTCTCCGTCGTAAGAGAAGTTTGCCTTAGTTAAGAATTTTTTAACCCATTGATATCCTGCGTTAGGACAATCGTTGTCAAGTACGATATCTTTGTTGTAAAGAGCTTTGTACGAATCCGCCAATTTCTTTGCCCAAGCGTCGCTTGTAAGCATTATCAGGAAGTTTTTGTTAACTTGTTCCGTTTTGGGATTTTTGAAGAACAGCTGTTTGCTTCCCATAAATTCGTCGTCGACTACTTGCCATACGTTGGTAACTTTGATGTCGGCTCCGCTGCCGGTTTTGTTCCAAATAAACAATTTATTGATGTATTGGTGAACCAAAGGAACAAGCTCGCCGTCGGGTATTCCTTCAAGAGTGGAAGGAACGTAGTTTTTAAGCATTTCACTTTCTTCTCTGTAAAGAATAAGTTGAGCGCCGTCTTGCACCATAACCATAGAAGCGCCCTTATTCTGTTTAGACGCGTATTCGGCGGCTAAAAGAGTATAAGCGTCGCTGTCGTTTTTCTTAACGCCTTTGGACGTATCGTTATCGATACCAAGGTCTTTACCGTACTTATCGATAAAGCTTATCATAGCGTCGGCAATACGAGAAGAAGTTCCGTAAGCGGTAAAAACGCCCGTTTCGGCCTTTGCTTTTTCAAGCAACTGCTCCGTTGTCATTTTTTGCCCTTGGGCAATAATATCGTCGATGCTGTCGTTGCCATTGTTAGGTGTGCAAGCTACGATTGTCATAACAGACGCAACTACCAATGCAAAAACAAGAAGCATACTAAAAAGTTTCTTTTTCATTTTTTTCTCCTTTTATTTCTTTTTATAACGTCGCCTTCTGCGGCGAGATTACCTTATTTATTCACAGCCGCTCTTTTTTAGCTGTGCGTCTAACTTACCGTAAGATAATTGCAAATAGTTATCCAAAGTCAATTTGCCGTAGTATTCGCTTGTTTCGTTACAATAACTTTCCAAATTGTAGTGCTTGGCGTTAAAGCGTTTGAATTTAGCGAATACCTTATCGAAATCGACGTTTCCTTCGCCCATCAGATGATGTTGGTCGGGTTCGCAACCGACCGCTCCTACGTTATCGTGTATATGCGTGGTTACAAGCATTCCGCCGTATTTATCCAACGGACTTTCGTTCGGAGTATACGCGTTGTTATGCCCCGTATCGTAACAGAAACCGATACTTCCGCTTTTAAAGCGCTGTAAAATAAAGTCGTTGTACCTTAAAAACCGCGTGTTTTCTATCGCTATCACAACTCCGTGCTTCTCGGCGGATTCCAGCATTTTTGCAAAATTGGCAACGCCGTATTCGTTAGGCTCCGGAGTAATCAACCTGCGCGTCAGATGCAAAACCAAGTTTTTTATTCCGCGTTCGCCGCAATCTTTGCACGCTGCGTCGAACTGTTTAACGTAACTGTCGGCGCGGACGTCGTTATACCACAAATAATCGGCGTGAGTGGACGGAAAATGACAAGTATTTACTTCCAATCCGAGTTTAACCGCCGTATCGAACAATTTATATCGGGAACCGTCGGTATCCTCGTACTCGTCGCCCCACCAAAACATCGTTTCGTCAAAGCCTGCGTTCTTTATGGCGGAAAGTCTTTTTTCGGGCGAAATATCGTAAAAACCGCATCTGAAATTCTGTCCTTTTTTTGCTCCCGAAATCATTTTCCTTACCTTACGTTAACGTTTTGGTTTTTATCCGCAGTACAAAGGCAACAATTACGCCTTATAAACTTCGGCTAAAAGTATACCCCCCCCCGTGCGGTAATGTCAATATCAAAATACATAAATGAAAAAAAACCGCGATTGTTTATTTTTTTCTTTCGGGCAAGGATATGAAACCTGTTAGATTGTATACTTCGACATACTTTTTTATACGCGGACAACATATTACGCCTCCGTTTACATTCTGATTGTATACGGACAAACGACATATTACGCGGCTGACAATAAAGGCAAAAAATCAGTTTAAAAAATAGAATTCGCGGATATTTTGCAAAACGTATCGCAAAACAAAGGTTAAGCCAAATAACTTACCGACGAGCCATTTGCGACGTTTATGAAGCTGTAACCGGATTAGACGTTCAACCGTAAATCAAATGCAATATCTTGCGCAAATCAAATAAATAAGTTGAAATATTAACGATGATGTGATACTATAAAAATATGAGAAAACAAGCGAAATTCGAAAAAGTAAGTTTAGAGCAATTTTTACCCTACGGCGGCGAAAAAATTTACGAAGACATAAAAATTCCCAAACGCGCGACAAAATGCAGCGCGGGATACGATTTGTTTGCGCCCGAACCGATAACGCTTAAACCGCGCGAAACGGTTACCGTAGCAACGGGATTACGAGTTCTTATGCCGGACGACTGGTGTTTGCTAATACTTCCGCGCAGCGGATTGGGATTTAAATACAAGCTGCGTTTAAACAACACGGTGGGGGTAATAGACGCAGACTACAGCAATTCGGAAAACGAAGGACATATATTCGTGCGTATGACAAACGAAAGCGACAAGACGCTTGAAATAACAAAAGGCACGGCGTTTGCACAAGGAATATTCGTTAAATATTTGCTTACGGAAGACGACGACGTTACGAACGAAAGAAACGGAGGACTCGGGTCTACTTCGCGCGATAATCCGCAAAAATAAAAGAGGCAAAAAAGCCTCTTTTTTATTTGCAAAATTTCAAACGGAAAACGTTGCGTAAACGTTTGATGAAACCGCGATTAAAAATTTATTCCGATTCGCTTAACGGACGCAATTTATTTTTAAACGTTACGGATGTAAAAACGCATAAAGACGTTCCGCGACGCTGCGGCTCATACCCTTGACCGAAGCGATTTCCTCTATTGTGGCTTCGCGCAGTTTATCCATCGATTTAAAATGCCTGTGAAGTTCTATTCGGCGTTTTTCGCCTATGCCTTCGACGTCCTGCAAAACAGACTTTATACTGTTTTTATTATGCAGTTTACGAAAATAAGTTATTGCGAACCTATGCGATTCGTCGCGTATATTGATAAGTAAATTCAGCGCGTAGCTGTTACGGGGAAGAAATATCGGTTCTCGGCCGTTCAGCGTGTAAACAAGTTCCTCCCGTTTGGCAAGAGAGACAAGCTGCACGTTTACGCCTGCTTCTTCCATGGCCTGACGGGCGTAATCCAGTTGTCCCAAACCTCCGTCTACCACAATCAAATCGGGAGTTTTGCCGAATACGCCGTCGTTTTCTTTCATACGCTCGAAACGGCGCGTTAAAACTTCTTTCATACTTGCAAAGTCGTTTGCACCTTCGACGGTTTTTATTCTGAATCGGCGGTATTGCGAAGCGTCTTTTTGTCCGTTTGTAAACACCACCATACTCGCCACTTTATCAACACCCTGCACGTTGGAAATATCGTAACATTCAACCCGCTTGGGTAAAGTTTTAAGTTTAAGCAATTCCCCGAGCTGAAGCACCGCTCCGTGAGTCGTGTTGAATTTTTTGTCGATTGAAGTTTGGCTTTTGGTAAGATACTCCACCGCGTTTCGGTACGCCATATCTACAAGTCGTTTTTTATCTTGCTTTTGAGGACAGTTTATCTGCGTTTTTTGTCCCGTTTTTTCGCTTATAAGCGCGGCGAGTTCGGATTCGTCCGGCAGCGGCAGATTAGTATACAATTCTCCGCTGAGTTTCACGATATCGCAATATTCCGCAAGAAAGCTGGAAAGCGTTTGCGCCTCGTCTATCCCCGCGTCCGAAACGGCGTTATTTTCGGAGAATACGACTTTGCCTCCGCGAATCATAGTGTGATTCACAACGCAATTTTGCCCGTTGCTTGCCGCCGCAAACATATCGTAATCCACAAATTTGTTCAGTACGACAATCCTCTGCTGCGAAATTTTATCTATCAATTCCAGATAACGCTTGTAAGTCAGCGCTTGTTCGTATTGCATTTTGTCGGAGCAAGCTTGCATTTTTTCGATAAGCGTCCGTTTAACTTCCATATCGTCGCCGGATAAAAACGAAACGGCGCGGTTGATAATTTTACGGTAATCTTCTTTGCTGATTTTACCCGCGCAGGGAGCCGTGCATCTGCCGATATGATAATTTAAACAGGGACGGAAATTACGCGGAAGTTTGTTGAAATTGAAATTGCACGTAACCGTCGGAAAAACCGACGACAAAATATCCGTAAACGATTTTATTCCGCCTTGCGTTATCGGTCCGAAGTATTTGTACTTATCCCGCGCAAGCTTACGCGTAGGTATAAATTTGGGAAAATCCGCAGACAAGTCAACCTTTATATAAGGATACTGTTTGTCGTCTTTTAACAGAATATTGTACGGCGGAGTGTGTTTTTTGATAAGAGTATTTTCCAGACTCAGCGCGTCCGCTTCGCTGGCGGTTATTATATAGTTAAAGTCCGTAACGTGCGAAAGCATCGCCAGTACTTTTTCGCTTTTTTTTGTAGAAGCGTGAAAATACTGGCGAACGCGGTTTTTAAGCACCTTTGCTTTGCCGACGTACAAAATGTTGCCGTTTGCGTCGTACATAATGTAAACGCCCGGTTCGTCGGGCAAATTTTTAAGTTTTGTCTGAATATCGACTTGCTGCAACATAAGTCAAGTATAGCACAAAATACGCGCCCGAACAACACTTATTTACAAAACGCAATTCGAATTTACAAACTTTCGGAACGGGAATAAGATTGAAGCAAACCGTTTAGTGCGGCATTGAGTTTACGCTGCTGAGCAGCGCTTCTGTCGGTGTTTAATCCTTTGTCGCGCAGCAGCGACGACGCTTTGCACAAAACCGCGTCGCTCACTTCGCATTTTTTGAGCTGCTGCAGTTTTTTGACAGTTTCTTCGATTTCCGCTCCGCTGTCTTTGCTGCAGTCGGCATATCTGTTCAGTTCGGCGACGAAACGGGCAAAAATTTGTTTTGCTTTGCGCTCCTTGCGAATAAACAGCAATTTGTTAACCACCATCGATAATGAAAAACCCAGCCAAAAAACTATTTGAAAAACAAGATAATCGCGTCGCGACAAATCGAAAGCAAACGCGACAACGTACAACACGCTGACTATCGCCGCCAACACGAAAAGGCGTACTAGACAAATCGAGTTTTTGACGGGAGCGAATTCGAATGTTAACGACGGTTTTTCAGCCTTACCGTTTACGTACGCGCGCCATTGACGCTTGTACTCCGCAGGCAGCATAGCGGTTGCGTACTGATTGGTTTTATGCGGATAAGAAGCTATTTTCCGAGCGCACGCCGTGAGTTTTTTGTTCTGTTTGCGGTATACGTTACGAGTCCAGTTAATCACACCGAAACACACTAATACAAGCGAGATAACGGGCAAAATAATAAAGTCGTAATCTGTGATAAATTGTAGCACTGCTTTGATATAAGTCATTGTAACCTCCGTTTTGTAAGATTATTGACTTTTATCGTCCATGATAAACGAATAAGAAAAATTTTTAAAATATTTTTTACGAATTTAAACCGTAATTACGCCGCTGTTTCGTTTTGCTAAATCCGCGAAAACAGCGTTTAAAATAAGCCGCCCGCCGAACTTCCGTTAAGAAGATTAGCGGGCGAATCTTTTAAAAAACCGTTTTATTTAAGAAATTTGCATACAAAGAGGTCAAGTATCCGATACGCCGCGCAAACTTAAACTTTTTGGCAGTCGCTACATCTTTATCAATTTGTTGTCGTCGATAGATAACACATAACACTCTACGTTATCGATACCGCAAATTTTTTGTACCGCCGTTTTGTAGCTTTTTAACTGCATTTCGTATTTATCGCGCGCCGTGTCGCTGTGAGAAGTATACTTATAATCTACGACGACCGCTCTGTCGCCGTCGATTATAAGCAAATCGATAACACCCTGCAGCATAACTTCGTCCGTAAAACGGGCGTCCTTTGCCACGTCGTTGTACGGGGAAAGCAGCATAAAAGGTATTTCACGGTATATTTTACCAGATACGAGCAATCTCTTGAATTCAGCGTTACGAAGAACGGCGTATATTTTCGACGCGTCTATTTTTTCTTCAAAGCGCTTTTCTATCTTTCCTTCGGCAATCAATCCGCGCACTATTTCTTCGATTTGCTCTTGCGTAGATTCCGGCGAAACGTATTGTAATATTTTGTGATAAGCCGTCCCGATACGGTTTCTGTCGGCGTTATCGTTAAGCGCGGGCGTAAACGTACTTTCTTCCGTTCCCTCGATATATTCTTTATCGAGCGCCGAGCTGACTATTTTGGACGGCATTTCGGTTTGACTTTCGTACGGATAACGGTAGTTTATTTTTTTCAATTCCGCGTTTAAATCGGTACGCTGTTTACATAATAAACCGTTATTTGACGAATCGTTTTCGGTCGGCAGTTCTTCTATGACGTTTAGCTCTACGCTGTTTTCCGACAAAAACGCTTCGTCGTTCAGCTCGTTACGAATTGCGTACAAAAGCCAATCCAAATGAGAAATCGCGCGAGCGGGCAGCTTCGGTAAAGCTTCCAGCTGTTTACGCGTAAGCGAGCCGACTAAGTTCAGCGCGAATTTGGCGCGCGTCGTCGCAACGTATAATAATCTCATTTCTTCTTCGCGCTGTTTCGTTTTGTTAAACATGCCGCATGCTGCCGCGCCCAACGTGTTTGCGACTTTCATTTTTTCGAAATCGTAGTGTTTAACGGCAACGCCCATTTCCGCATTTGTTTCCACCGCAGAATAATCGAAACGGAAATTGGTTTCTAACCCCGCTACGATAACTATTGAAAATTCCAGTCCTTTGGACGCGTGCATAGTCATAAGTCTTACTGCGTCCGTTTCTCCCTGTGATTCGTCCGCTCGATTATCGTGCGATTCGTCCAAATAAGATAAAAACTTTTCAACGCTGCGAGCATATTCGGCGTCTTTAAGTTTATCGATAAACGCGTATAATTTACGCATACGCATACCGCCGTTAGGCAGTCCTTCCACAAACAAATCGTACGAACTTTCCTTAATAACACGCAACGCCACGTTGCTTACCGAAGCGCATCGGGAATAAAATCTGATTTTATCCAAAAATTCGAGTAAAGAATCTATTTTGTTTTTTATTCGGATATCGCCGTCTTGCTTTGCGTAGTTGACAAGCCTCGAATAAAACGGAATACGTCCTTGCGTATCCAAACGGATTATGCCCAATTCGCTTTCGGTAAACTTGCCGAAAGGCGACAAACAAACCCCTACGACGTAAACGTCGTTATAAGGATTATCCAGCACCCGCAACAAGTTGACAAAGTCTTTTATTTCCTTAGATGACAAATCGTCCGATTTAAATCCCGCTGCTACAGGTATTCCGTTTTCGACAAGACGGGCGTATATATTTTCCGCCTTGTCTGTCAACGAACGCATAAGTATAACAATATCGCCGTAAGTTATAGTTTTTATTTCGCCGTCGGCGTCTTTATATTTCAAACCGACATATTGCTTTATTCTGCGCGCAATAAGTTCGCCTTGCTCTACCCCGTTTTCACGTTCGGGTATTTGGGTTATGTCGTACACTCCCGAAAGCGTTTCGTCCTGTTTTTCTTCGCGAGTTATCAAATCTATTTTAACGGAAGCGGCGTTTAACGCAGGAGGTTTTATACCGCAGAGCATCGATGAGCGAGCGTAGTCGACCTTGCCGAAGTCGGCGGTCATTATACCTTTAAATAAAGCGTTAACGAAATTTAAAATGCGAGCGTTACTGCGAAAGTTATCGTTCAGTTCTTCTACGTATCCGGTTTTGTCGTTTTTATACGAGCGGTATTTATCTACGAAAATATCCGGTTCGCATCCTCTAAATCCGTAAATTGACTGCTTAACGTCGCCGACCATAAACAAATTACAGTCTTTGCCGAGAGCGGAAATTATCGCTTCCTGAACGGGATTGGTATCTTGATACTCGTCAACGAATACGTAAGAATACTTTTCTTTTATTTGCTCAAGCGCCTCGGGACTTTCCAGCACTTTTAAAGTTAAATGTTCCAAATCGTTAAAGTCCAAACCGCCGCGCTGCTTTTTCATTTCGAAGTACGTTTCGTCGAATTTGCAAACCGCTTCTACCAGCTTATCTGTTATTTCCACTGATTTTGCGGTTTCGTTCCACAGCGTTTCAAGTTTTTCTCCGCGGCAGATAGCCGAATAATTGCCGACTATTTTTTTTATTTCGGAGGAAAGCGATTTAAAGTCTTCGCGTATTTTATCTTCGACGTCCGAACAATTTTTAGAGTTTCGGCGGGGCAGCGGTTGCAATGAAATCTTAGACACGTCGTTTAAAGCGTCGGATAAATTGCCGACGTTTATACCTTCTAACAATTCCGCATTATATCTTACGACGTTTTCAAAAGGCAGCCCTTCGTCCGAACATCTTTCGGCAAGCGAAATATAGTTGTTTTTGTAGTACGTTACGGTTTGCGAGATATCGTTTAAAATAGTTTTTACTAGTGGGTTATCGTCGCCGTACTTCAAAAAATTTTGCCGTTTTGCCGAGTACCAATCGGGGAAATCGACTATACGCCGAGAAAAATCGTAAAGATTCAAAAGCGTGTTTCTAAAATTCTCTTCTTTACGAGCGGTAGAGAAAATTTTGTACGTTTTAAAAAACAGCGGGTCGTTTTGCGAAAAATAAAATTCGAAAACCTCGTCCAGCGCGTTGGATTTTAACGTGGATACGGTAGCTTCGTCCAATATGGTAAACGACGGGTCGATATCCGCAACGTAAAAATAGTTGCGCAGCAATTCGCTGCAAAAAGCGTGCAACGTGCAAATGCTTGCCGTATCCAATTTTTCCAACCGCTCGAATACGCGCGGGTCGTCCGTTTTTTGAGATAGCTTTACCGCAAGACGGTTTTTCATTTCCGCAGCCGCAAGATTGGTAAAAGTAACCACCACTATTTGCGAGACGTCCGTTCCTTCTTCGATTAACGAAGCGATGCGCTCTATCATAACGGTAGTTTTACCCGTTCCCGCCGACGCGGAAACAAGAATATTTTTACCGCGATAATCTATTACGTTTTGCTGCGGCTTTGTGTACCGCGTTGTTTTATTATCGCTCATTTTTTCACCGTTTCGTCTATGGTTTCTTTTATTTTTTTCGCTTTTACTTCGCGCTCGTCGTAATTATAAACGTCGCCGAAATCGCAAATATCCTTATAGTCGCAATAATCGCAGGTTCCCTTGTAAGGATTTACCGAGGCATAACCCTTGCTCATCAAATTTCCGGCTTTTGAAATCAATTCGAAAGCGTAGTTTATTTGATTATCGAATTGTCCGTCCGTAAGCAGTTTGTCGCCCGTTCTGCTTAAAGTTCCGTCCGATTTCAGTTTTATACCGAGCTTTTCGCTTTTGCCGTTTTTCAAATTGACGTCTATATCGCAGGCGACGTCTGCATCGTCTAACGTTCTGCCGTTATAAACGTAAACGTTTTCGCTGGAATAATCCGTAAAATTATCATGCATATTAAAATAATAAAAACCTGCGGGACGCAAATTAAAACTGTCCTTGACCGCTTTTACGTACACGGGAAGCTGCATTTTGTGTCCTATGTATAAATCTTTTTCGGTAAAATGCGCGGCGCTTGCCCCGCTTTTATAATCTATAACGATGAATCTGCCGCCGTTAACGTCTACTCTGTCGATTTTTCCTACCAATTTAAATTTGCCGCCGTCAAAATCAACTTCTACCGCCGGAGCCTGTCCTTCTCCTCCGAAAGCCATTTCCGTCTGCAAATTTTTAAAATTCGAATCGACTATTTGCTTTTTTACGACCTTACACATACGCGCAGCTTCCGCTTCCAGCATTTTTAACGTTCCGGCCATTTGCGGGTCGCTTCTCATACCTTTATAAAAATCGTCGTTCAAGGTAAACTCAAACCATTTTAACGCTTTTTGCTCGGTTACAATTTCGCTTTCCTCTTCGTCCATATCGCGGACGTAGTGTTCCAATACGGAGTGAAGAATATTGCCTAAATCCGCGCTTTGAAGTTTTGACACCGAACGCGGCTTAACGTTTAAACCATACTGAACGTAAAACCTGTACGGACACTTGAAAAAGTCCGTAAGCTGACTTACGCTTGTTGATGAATTTTTTAAGTAGATTTCTCCGCCGCGCTCGACGGATACGCTTTTTCCGTCCTTATCGAAAACATAACCCTCGGTTTGCTCTTCGAAATAATCGCTCAAAATTTGATAAGCGGGCATATTTACGAATCTGTTGTCCTTTAACTTTCGTTTGTTCGTAACTATTTTGGATACGGCTTGTTTTTCCGAATAAACTTCCTCGTCGGCGGCAGCTGTCGGAGTTAAATTCTTTCCGCCCGATTTAAACAATTTGCACAGTTCCGCAACGAACGGGGACGGAACAAGAGCGTTGCCGCCGTCCGCCGACGAGTAAGAAACGTACAATTTATTTGACGGTTCTTGTAATAGCTGAAACAAACTAAAGCGTTCGCGGCGGTTTTCCGTAAGAATTTGCGGCTCGACGTTTATACCTGCGCCGATTAAATCTTTTATATTGTTATCCGTCAATAATTTGCAATCGCGTTTGATAATAGGCATCGCGCCGTAGTTTGCTCCCAAAAGAGCTAAAAATTTTACGTCGTGCTTACGCGCCTTGGCCATATTTGCGAAAACGACACAGTCGTTACGCACGGGAATAACCGACACGCGAGAGGACGCAATACCCGCGGTTAAAGTTTTTATAAATTCATCCAGAGAAAGATACCTTTCGCCGATAACCGCGTCGGCGTTATCGAGTACGGAATCAAACTTTTCGCAAACCTGCAGAGATACTTTGCTTTCGTACCCTAAATTCGCGTTTTCCTGTCGTTTGCCGAACGTTCTTACTCTTTCGCGCAAATCGGATATATCTATTAAATTACGTACCAAATCCGTATATTGCTTGACGGTAGCGTTGGCGGGGAAAACCGCGCGCTTATATAAACGGTTGAATTTTGCTCTAAACGCGTCCGCACGAGCAAAAAACGGTTCGTTGACGCCTAACGTAAAGCCGTCGTATTTGTACGAAACGTTGTATTTTAAGCAATAGTTCTCGAAGTGGTAAACGTTTTCGACGTCATCGTCTTTATCGAAAGCGCCGCAAAACAAGTAATTTTTTACGAACTGCAAAACGGCTGCCGCCTTGCCGTTATTTTTGCATAAAGTTAAATAGTCTAAAATAAAGCGGGCGTACGGGTGTTCCGCAAGCGCAAACTGCTTATCGCAAAAATAAGGAATACCGAACTGCTCGAATACTGTTGAAATCGCGTTCGAATAGGCGTTTACGTCGCTTGTTACTACGTATATATCTTTGTATCTGCCGCCGTTTTGCACAAAACGTTTTACTCTGCACGCCAAAGCGTACACTTCCTGAACGCGTGTGGCTCCGTTAAAAATTTCGGCAAAACCGTCGTTTTCTATAGCGGCGTTTTGATAATACCGATACAGATTCCGTCCGATTTGTTCGACGTATTCGTTAGAATAAGATTCGCCTGGAATGTCTTTATACTCAATACCGTTACGTTTGCAAATATCTTTTACGCTATCGTAAATATCGTTTAAGTACAAATGCCTATCGTATTTTTTATCGCTTGCGCAGCAGGCGACTACTACGTCCTTGGCGGTCAAAACAAGACGTTCGACGAGTTCCGATTCCTGCTTTGAAAAATTGTCGAAATCGTAGATATAGAAGCATCCGTTTTTTACCGAATCGGAATCGGAGATATTCTCTTTCAAAATATCCAGTTTATCCGCCGAATCGATAAACCGGCCTTGATTGAAATCCAAATACGCGCGGTAAAGCAACGCTATATCGCGCGCTTTGCTCTGCACGCTGCGAGGTAAATCGCCGCAATTCAATCGCTCGGGAGAAATTTTACAATACTTCATCATACTTATCGTATCGTACATTTCTTCGACAAAGCCGGCGGTTTCTACGCCCTTGGTGTAGCAAGTCAGTTTATCTCGGTTATCGCGTATAATTTCGGAAAGAGCCATTATGCCCGCTTGCTTAGAAAGGTAATCGTATTTAGGTAAAATATCGTTGGCAAAACGACGGAACGTTTTAACCTGAACGTTAAAACTTCCTCCCAAAGTTTTAAGCAACGCGCGTTCCGCCTCGAGCGAAGCTCTGTCGGGAACTATTACCGTATGCAAAACGGACAGATTTCTTTTGTCTACCCGTTTTAAGATGTTTAGCACGTAGTTTGCCGCGTCTTTCATCGTGTTTGTTTTGTAAATTGTTACCATAACGATTATTATAACAGTTTTAAAATTTTACCGCAATAAGGAAGCGGCAAAAAACGACGTAAAAATGCATTATATTTTAACGGAAATATACTGACTGAGTTAATAGCGTTATCAATAATTGTGTTTACGCTCGATACTGAAAAGTAATACAAAAGACGCTCCGAAAACGGAACGTCTTTAAATTGTATATATTAAACTATTTGCTTTCTTCTTTGGCGTTTAACGCTGTTAGAACGTCTTGGTCGTAAGAGTCGAGTTCGTACGAACAATATCCTACGCGGAATCGAACCGTAGTATACTTGGAATACTTTGTATCTCCCACGGTGTTGTAAACGTCTTTGTCCTTACTTGCAAGTCTGTCGGGCAAATTTTCCTGCATCATAAAAGCCATACCGCCTATATTCACTCCTACCGCGTTTAAAGACGTATAAAAGTTTTCGCCGTTGTTGTTAAGTACGACTTTTTGGTCGTAGCTGAAATTGAAAGACGCGATTGCGGTAGCGTTCGTCAGAGGGTTATAAACGGTAACCGTGGGATTGTCTTGGAAAGACGTCGCCGACTTTTCCAAACTTCTCAAATACGTTAATATTTGATTGGAATCTATAAAATTGCGGCTTTTAGCGACGGAAAGTTTTTGTTCTTTAACTTCGCCTTCGACTCCGTTTTCGGTAACGGTAACTTTAGCGACGTTTTTATCGAAATCATACTCGGTAACAACTTCGTATTTCGAAATTTCCTGATGAAGTTTACCCAAATAAAAACCGTTCAATTTCGTAGACGAACTTACGGGACGCTGATTGGTATCGTCGGCAAATTTGGCGCTGGTTTCCGTAACGCTTTTAAGCGTAGTCAGTCCTTCGTGATTCGTAAAAGGATTTTCTTCCGAATCGGCGGCGACGGCGAAATCTTTTTTAAGTTCGTCCCAACATTCGAAAGATTGTAAAGTTTCCGTTTTATATTGAACGTACAAAGTTTGCTTTGCGGTTACCTCTCCTTGGCTTGTGCCCGAAGAACGCCTTAAAGAATAAGTATACGTCCCTCCGGCATTTTCCGGACGAAGCTCGTCGGCTGTCGTTAAACTGGCGACTTCTTGAGCCGATATGGCTAAATCTTTGTAGTAGGTTGCATTTTCGTATAAATATTTTTTAAAAAAACCGGTCGCGTTTTCGGAAGTATCAAAATCCGCAAGCGAAATATTGAACGTGTAATCTTCCGATTCGTTCCAACGTACTACTATAGTCGTCGCTACGGAATTACAAGCGGTCAATATTGCGGTTAACGCAACTAAAGTTAAAATAAGCAATGCTATCTTTTTTTTCATATAAATCTCCGTTTTATCCGCCGAAAGTCAATTCCGACGAATATAGTGCGTATAGTATATCATACTTTTTAGATTGTGCCAACAAATATTCTTACGGTTACTGCAAGCTGAAACTTCGTTGAAATACGTTTCGGCACGATACTGCTTTTATTGTTGTTTATCGACAAACGCCTCGGCGGATAAAAACTGCTTTCAAAAATTAAAATACGCTTTGTAAAACAACGGATTTTACTAAAGCGTATTATGTTATATATTATTTTTTATTTTCGTCGTCTTTTTCGGATTCTTTATCGGCGTTCGGGCTTTTTTCTGTTTTCGGTTCTTCGTTTTCTTTTACAGATTCCGCTTTATTCTCGGATTCTTTATCCGCCAAAGTCGTTTCGGCGGCGCCCGCTTCTTTACTTTCCATATAGGCGATGATTTCTTCCACCGGTTTACCTTGCATAAGCATATCTACTTCTTCGGTATGGATAGTTTCCTTTTCAATAAGCACGCGCGACATATTGTGCAGAACGTCGATTTTTTCCGTAAGCAGTTTGGTCGCGCGTTTATGACATTCGTCTACGATTTCACGCACTTCCTCGTCGATTATGTTAGCTATCTCGTCGGAGTAACCTTTTTCCTGCTGATAGCTTCTTCCCACAAAAATTTCGCCGTCGCTACCGTAGAAAAGAGGTCCCAAACGCTCGCTCATACCCCACTCGGTAACCATTTGATGCGCCGTTTGAGTAAGAGACTTGATATCTCCGCTTGCTCCGCTGCTTATGTTCTTTATAATAAGTTCTTCCGCAACGCGTCCGCCGAGAGTCATCGTTATTTGATCCAACAACTGTTGTTTGGTTACGTGGTTGTTGTCGTTTTCGGGGCGCGTCATAGTATAGCCCGCCGCCATTCCGCGAGGTATAATCGTAACCTCGTGAACGGGGTCGCAGTATTTTAAACTGCAAGCCAAAATAGCGTGTCCCGATTCGTGATAAGCGGTAATGCGCTTGTCGGGTTCGGTTACAAGACGCGATTTCTTTTGCGGTCCCATGACTACTTTGTTTATACCTTCGTTTACGTCAGCCATTGTAATAACGCGGCGTCCGCCTCTTACGGCAAGTATTGCAGCCTCGTTTAAAAGATTTTCAAGGTCCGCGCCGGTAAATCCTGCCGTTATACGGGCAACCGTACGGAAATTGACATCCGGACCGATAGGCTTTTTACGCGCGTGAACTTTAAGAATAGCCTCTCTTCCGCGTACGTCGGGACGGTTAACGTAAATTTGCCTGTCGAAACGGCCGGGACGTAAAAGCGCAGGGTCAAGAATATCCGCGCGGTTTGTCGCAGCCATAACTATTATGTTGGTACTCGTTTCGAAACCGTCCATTTCTACAAGCAGCTGGTTTAAAGTTTGTTCGCGTTCGTCGTGTCCGCCGCCCAGACCTGCTCCACGCTGACGTCCTACGGCGTCGATTTCGTCAATAAAAATAATACAGGGCATATTTTTCTTGGCTTGGTCGAACAAATCTCTTACTCTGCTTGCGCCTACGCCTACGAACATCTCGACAAAGTCGGAACCGCTCATTGAAAAGAACGGAACGCCCGCTTCGCCGGCTACGGCTTTAGCGAACAAAGTTTTACCCGTTCCCGGAGGACCTACGAGCAATACGCCTTTGGGTATGCGCGCGCCCATATCGCTGAACTTTTTGGGGTCTTTCAAGAAATCAATGATTTCCTGCAGTTCTTCTTTTTCTTCTTCCGCTCCGGCCACGTCAGTAAAACGGATTTTAATATTTTGTACGGCTTTTGCGCGCGAACGGCCGAAATCCATATTTTGGTTATTTTGCTTCGCGATTTGACGGAACATAAGTACGCCCATCAAAATAAGCAGACCAATCCACAAAACGGGGACGATGTAATCCGTCCAGCTTGTGGCGTTGGGATCGGCGGGACGGTATTGTCCTGCTTCGCACAATTTGGCGTTAGCGTACGGAGCTTTGGGGTAGCCTTCCGGAACGATAACTATAACGTTGCCATCCGCGTCCTTATCCGGAACGGGTTTATTGGCGTTGCTTGTATTGTAAATACCCGCCTTGATAAAGTCGTCAAGTTCGTTTCTGTCTACAATGGTAAAAGAATACTTTTGTCCGTTTTCGTCAACGCAAATTACTTTATAATAATTAAGGTTAACTTTAACGTAACTGTTAAAATTTTCTTTAAATACGTTTTCGTCTATTTCTTTAGCCGAATTGCCGAGAACCTGCCAAACTATCAAAAACACTGCGATAAGACAAACCACGGCGACTATCGAATATATAATTCCTCTACGCTTTTGATTCAAATCGTTTCTCCTTTTGCGTCGCATAAAAAGCGACAACGTTTTAACAAAGTAATACTAAAATTATCGTTAATTTAGATATTTTACCATACGGGCAAAAAAGTGTCAAATTTTAGCCGCCTAAAACGCCGCTAATTATTATACTGATAACGCTTTTCAAAAATATCTGCAATTCAAGTTAAATGCAAATACCGCACATGCAGAGCATTATATAGTATTTGCAGTTGAGGATACTTTATTTGCGCTAAGTATAATAGAAAACTTAGAATTTTTTCCCTTAGTATACTTTATTATATATACGTTCGCTTGAACATTGCTTAAAAATTCGCTTCGAACAACAATAAGAAACAATCGAACGGATTTAATAATTGCTTTTTTGCGAAAGCCCGCGCGCGTTTTGATTATTGCCCGCGCTTGAAAGAGTCCGCAGCTAGCGGTTTTTCTTTTTTGAAAAATTGTCGGCTTGCAAAAGTTAACGCACTCTTATATCGTCCGAAAACTTTAAATATAGTTGCCTGTTTCGTATAATTTCGTACCGACAGCAATTTATTGCGCCGCCTTTTGCTTTTAACTTGTAAAGTTGACTTTCCGCACAATCGTTACGCGTATTGCGTTGCGTCCAATATCGCGTCAGCAATGAACTGCGCGACGGCTCCGACAAGTTTATCTTTAGTTGAATTTAACGTATAAAAATCGCTCATTCCGCGCTCTGCGACTATACCGACTATTCCGACGTCTCCGACTGACGGTAAATTTTTGTTAGTCGCCGCTCCGGGAATCAAGCCTCCGTCGCAAAGCTGGATTTTACCGATTTGTTCGTATCCTCCTACTCCCGCGTCTACCACGACTATTTGACTGTCCGGATGCATAGCTTTGATAAAATTGTAACTATGACACAGATTTTCCGCAGTTATATTTTGGTCGCACATTCCGTAAACGAAAACGGGGTTTTGCATACCGTCGTTTAACAAACTGCCTACTCTAGGCCCGAGACTATCCGAAAATACTTTTTCAGTTCCTATACACATAAATACGGGATTCGTTATTTTGCCCTTGATTGCCTGCGTTAATTTTGCCTTATCCTGCTGATTATAAACGCTTACCTCTACCATTTTTCTTACTCCTTTGGGTTTTTATAAATTGTTGACGTAAGACAAAAAAATTATTTACGAATTTAATTCCACCGAAACAAAAAACCGCCGAATTTTGTCGAAATATCGATTATTTAAATCAATTCACACAACAATAAAGCAAGTATTACCGAAAATGAAAATCTGTTATTTAAATATAATGTCCGTTATTTCTCTTGACAAGTCCCGGCTTTTTTAAGCGCGAATAATCCGAGATATTGCTTTAAATACATATGCAAAATCGCATACCGATTTAATTTTTAATATATATTTATTGTAATACAAAGCAGCGGAACCAAAATATAACAATAATATAATACAATCAAAAGCGCTGTAAATTTGTAAATTACTTTATTTTTGGATATAATTATGATATACTTAGAATATCAATGACCTCGGTTAGATTTGTCTTTGATTTTTGCAGAAGAATTGATAGCGATAAAGCCGTTTAAAGAAGTTTATTCCTGCAAACAGTTTCTGCTTATACGTAAGATAATATTTACAAAAAAAAACAGTTCGTACGGGATTTAACCGATAAACAAGCGAAAAACGCAGCGGCAAAAATCAATTAAGAATATAATCAGATTATTCTTAAGTATTCAATATAACCGGTTTTGACAATAATGAACATACGTTCATTATTAGGAGGATTTTATGGGAAATATAGCCGATATATCCTTAGCGATTATTTTTCTGATTGCTATTATAGTAGGCGTTATAAAGGGGTTTTCGAAAGAATTTTCTAAAGGACTCTGCGGTTTTATAGCTTTTTTCGGTTCTATAGGACTAGTTGTGCTTTTGATGCCTTTGCTAAAATCGACGAATATATTTAAACAACTTGCAGAAGCGGCCGGTGGTTGGTTCAGCAAAGAATACTATACAATGGCAATAGCCAGTGCAGAAGATTTGAACGCCGTTTTGGAGCAAAGCTTTTTGAGAATACTGCAAAGTATTTCCGATAAAATGTTTAATGCGATGCAAAGCGTAGGCGCAACTACATTAGGAGCATATTTCGGGCATTTAACGGCTAGCTTTATCGTTAGTTTTTTTCTTTGGATTATTTTACTGTTAGCGCTTAAGTATTCTTTATTAGGAATAAAATGTTTGCTTGGCAAAATTGCAAAATTACCGGTACTGCGTACGCTTGACAGAATATTCGGTCTGGTTTGGTCGGTTGCTATAACGTACTTAATCGTAATCTCATTGGTGCTTACGGTTTGCGAAATAGTTATCATAAAGTTTATCCCGAATTTTCAAAGCACGCTCATGCAATTAGTTGCAGATTCGATATTATTTAAATTTGCTCACAATACCAATCTGATAGGTTCCTACATCGCTCAATTTTTCAATATTGATTTATTAAATTTGGCTGTTATAGCATAAAATTAGGAATGCTTCTTCTACAGAAATAGTCTTTGAACATTATCAAAGGCTATTTTCTTTTATCTTTTTCTAAACTTTTTTTAAAAAAACCGTACTTTTTGCTTTAAAATTCCAATATTTCAAGGGTTTTAACCGATTATTTCCTTAATTTTGTTTCACGTGAAACCATTTAATGCGTTCCTCAAGCCTAGTTTTGAGCTTCTATCAAGCTTCATATCAACGAATCCAATGTTTCACGTGGAACAAGTTAATCAAACAAAACAATCAAATTATGCCTACAAAAACGCACAGAGCAATGCTTCCGTTTCATATGAAACATTGTCAAAGCAGAGTATTGATACTATTCTTTTTATACTCGGCCCAATGAAAGAATAAAAATAACGCGATTGTATTAAAAGGAAATCAATAAATAATTTTGATTAGACCACACAAAACTAATCAGTTGTTCTGCTCAAATTTTTTATATAAATCAATTTCAAGCGTACTTTACAAACGTCTCAAAATTACTTTACTTCAACGATTAATACATCAAATGTAATTCAACACAAAGCAGCAGTAAGTAAGTAAATTAGTTCGTTTGCTATTTTCTCTTAATTTTAGAAGTCAAAAATAAATAGCCTAGGTTGACTTTTCTATTAGTTCAAGCTGCAAAATACAACTTTTCTTATGCTATTGACGAATGCTTAGCAACCGTTTATTAAAATATTTTAAAACAATACAATGTATCAAAATTAAGTCTAAAAATGAATTGTAATTCATTATTTATTATAAAAATGAATATTTTATAGAATTATTTCTTTTTTGCTCGCAGAATGAGCCTAAATTTGCTCGGATTTTTTCGGACAAGCACTCTAAAATTCTGTCTAAACGTCTATTTCAGCCACCTTTTATAACATAATTATTCGCGATTTTTTGTTTGATAACTATATCGAAGAAGAAAAATCCCGATTTTAAAAATTCTGTTTCAACAAAAAAAAACGCTTTGAAAAATCAAAGCGTTTCTAAAATATTTATTCAGCGTTTTTACGGAACTTATCGCTCATCCAATCTTCAACCAAATTACAAATTCTATCCAAATCATCGGCAGTGTAGTAATCAATATAAATTCGACCTTTGTTGCCGTTTCCCAAAGCGGAAACCTTGGTCGCGAACGCGCGTTGCATATTTCCTACCAAACTCACAAGCTCTTTGCTTTCCTGCATAACAGGTTTTTGTTTTTCGGGTTTAGGATTAAGGAACTCTCTAACCAATTTTTCCATTTCTCTAACGGTCAACTGATTATCGCACCCCTTAAGAGCCAACTTGTACTGCTGGTCGCGAGGAATAACAACCAAAGTACGTGCGTGCCCCGCAGACAATCTTCCTTGCTCTATCAAAGCGATAACGTCGTCGCTCAAAGTAAGCAGTCTCAAAGTATTGGCAACTGCAGAACGGCTTTTACCTATTCTATCGGCGGCAACTTCCTGCGTCATATTAAATTCCGTCATCAAAGTTCTGATTGCGCGCGCCGCTTCTATAGGAGACAAGTCTTCGCGCTGCAAATTTTCTATCAAACTGATTTCTTTGATTTGTTGAGAAGTATAATGTCTAATTATAGCGGGTATATCTCGTTTCCCGGCAAGTTTACTTGCACGAAAACGACGTTCACCGGCTATTATCATAAAACGCTTACCTATAGGCGTTACAACAATAGGCTGAATAACTCCGTGAAGCTTTATACTGTCCGCCAATTCAGCCAAAGCGTCTTCGTCAAAATTCTTACGCGGCTGTTCATAATTGGGGTCGATATCAAGCAAAGATATATTTACCACTCCGTCGTTGGTGTTCGGCGTTTCGATATTCTCAGCAGGTACCGTTTGCGACGGCTGTGTAAAATCGTCTATATCGTTCAATCCCATCAAAGAGGCAAAGCCTCTGCCTAATCCTTTGTTAGCCATTTTTAATTTTCCTCTCTGCTTAAAAATTGTTTAGCTAAAGCATCGTAAGCCAAAGCGCCGCTGCAATGAGGCGCGTGCAATATAACCGGCACTCCGAAACTCGGAGATTCTACCAGTTTAATATTTCTCGGCACTGGCACGGTATAAATTTTGTCTCCGAAATACTTATATATTTCCGCCGTAACCTGTTTCGACATCGTCGTACGCGTATCGTACATCGTCAAAATGACGCCGTTAATATAAATTTGCGGATTTAACCGTTGTTTAACGATTTTTATCGTGTTCATCAACTGACTTAACCCTTCCAAAGCAAAAAACTCACTTTGTATGGGAATTATAACTCCGGTGCAAGCAACCAAAGCGTTTAAAGTTATCAAGCCCAAGCTTGGAGGGCAATCGATAAATATATAATCGTAATCGTTTTGAATGGCGGACAATGCGCGCTTTAAAGCGCTTTCGCGAGACGGCACGTTAACCAAATCGACTTCGGCGGCAGCCAAATCGATGTTGCTGGGAATGATAGACAGGTTATCTATCATCGTTGGCAAAATAATTTGTTTGGCTTCACAAGTTTCCATAAGCATATCGTAGCAAGTAAACTCCAGCTGATTTTTTTCGATTCCAAAACCGCTGGTAGCGTTGCCTTGCGGGTCAAAGTCTAAAAGCAAAACTTTTTTACCGAGACGAGCCACGTCCGTAGCCAAATTTATTGCAGTCGTGGTCTTACCGACCCCGCCTTTTTGATTGGAAAAAGCGAAAATTTTACTCATATCAATTCTCCAAAGACAAAATGAAAAACACATCGCCATATACAATCGAGGCGTCAATGTTTATGCCTCAATTATACGACGTTAAAAATCTATCGTTAACTTCCATTATATCGTATATGAATAACGTTTGCTTAGAACTTTCACCAAGAAACGTGATACGATGTAACAAAAAACCAAATAAGCGCAGTTAAACTTGATTGATTGCTTTATTATAGCATAAAATAAAAACTTTTACAACAATATATATTATTTTATATAAAATCTAACTATTCTCTAAGCGGCAAGTCTCGACTCCGCATTTTCAAACAAATCTAAAATTTATATAAAATACACATATTAGGTTATATTAAATACAAAATATATTACTTAAACGCACAAACTTGTACTATTACTAACATAATATAGATTTACTTAAACACATCTCAACATCTTACGTATAAAACGAAATTCAAAACGGCGCTTAAAACAACTTGTCGTTTTTATCGCAAAGTGTTAAAATAAAAACAACCTCAATTTATCGGGTGTACTATGAACACAACAATAGTCGCGTTATCGACGGCGCGCGGACGTTCGGCCATTGCAGTCGTGCGTATGAGCGGAGACGAGTCGATTAACATTGCAAAAAAATTTTTCAAACCTTTCCCGACGCAGCCGAATATGCTCAAAGTCGGAACGCTTAAAACTTCCGTGTTCGACGAACACGCAATGTGCGTTTATTTTAACGCGCCGCATTCTTATACGGGAGAAAATACCGTCGAGTTTCACTGCCACGGAGGAACCGCGGTATGTCAAGCCGTTATAGAACAATGTATAAAATACGGTGCGGTACCGGCGCAAAACGGAGAATTCAGTAAACGGGCGTTCATTAACGGCAAACAGAATTTAACAAACGCCGAAGGAATAATCGAAATGATTGATGCCGAAACCGCTTCGGCAGCAAAAGCCGGAGCAAATTTGCTTGAAAATAAATTGGGCAAAAAAGTGGCGGAACTGCAAGACGTTTTACTAGATTTGTCATCTTCCTGCGAGGCGGCTCTCGATTATCCCGAAGAAGAACTGGAACTTCCGACGGTCGCAACAGTAAAAACCAAACTGGAAAACGTGCGCGCAGAACTCAAATCTATTTTATCAACGGCAACTCTCGGCAAAGTTGCAAAATACGGGATAGACGTAGCCATAGTAGGCTCGCCGAATGTAGGGAAATCCAGTTTATTAAACGCGCTTTTAGGTTCGGATAGGGCGATAGTTTCCGATATTCAAGGCACGACGCGCGATACGTTGAGAGAAAGCGTAAACTACAAAGATATAAAATTTAATTTCGTCGATACCGCCGGCATACGAGATACCAACGACATAGTAGAAAAGGAGGGAGTCAAGCGCGCGCAAAAAGCAGCCGACAATGCCGACGTAGTACTGCACGTAACAGACGACCCTCAAGACAGGTCTGTTTATCCGACGATTAGACCGCAAATCAGAATTTATAACAAAAGCGATTTATTTAAAAACAAACCGTGCTGTGTAGATAGCCTGGCTGTTTCGGCAAAGTCGGGCAACGTGGAAATTATCAAAGAAACGTTATACGAAATGTTCAGCGCGGGCGAAATAGAAAACTCCGATTTACTCATAACAAACGAAAGACACCTTTCCTGTTTGCAATCGGCTTTAAATCAAACCGAAGCCGCGATAAACGATTGTCATAATTCTACTTTGGACGTTGTAACAAGCGCGTTAAAACTTGTTTGGGAAACGCTTGGACAAATAACGGGTTCTACCGCTCAAGAGGAAATAATAGATAGAATTTACAGCAAATTCTGCTTAGGCAAATAATCCAGAATCTAACTGACGGCAAATTAAAATTTACCGGCGCAAGGCTAAACTTATCATACATGATGCGCCGTAAAATAAGAAATAATAATATAAAATCGTTCAGCTGAATTCAAATATAAAAAAATAACCTTGTCGAACAAAATACAAAAGCTGCATTTTCTATTGTATTTTTATTTGAAATTCGGATGAAATAACACAGAATTAAAGCGCACCTTACTAATTTTAAAGGCTTTACTTGTACAATTGCAAACCGCTATCAAAGCAAAACGCCATAACGGGTGCAGATTGTTCAATAAAATAGAAAAACATTAAAACAACAGTTTTCAATTAAAAAGCGCTAAGTTAGTATTCAACTAACAGTGAAAACTTATTTACAAGTAAAAATGCAAATCTAAACCGTTATATACAATCGAACACACAACATAACAGACAGATTATCATAAGGAAAAATAAACTTGAAAAACTTTGACATTATAGTTATAGGCGCCGGACACGCAGGATGCGAAGCTGCTCTAGCCTCGGCAAGGTTGGGCTGCTCGACATTACTATTGGCAACCAATTTAGATACGGTTGCTTTTTTGGCGTGCAATCCCAGCATAGGCGGAACAGCCAAAGGTCAAATAGTAAAAGAAATCGACGCGCTCGGCGGCGAAATGGCTGTAAACGCAGATAAAAGTTTACTTCAAATGCGTATGTTAAATCGCGGCAAAGGACCCGCGGTTTATTCCCCGCGCGCCCAAGTCGACAAAAACGCGTATCACGTTCATATGAAGCAAACTATTGAAAATACCCCGAACTTGTATTTGCGCCAAGGCGAAGCCGTAAATATCGATTGGGATTCCGACGGGACGTTTACCGTTACAACCGCCGTGGATTTAAGATATAATGCAAAAGCGGTAGTACTCTGCTGCGGAGTATACTTAAATTCCAAAACTATCGTAGGTAAATGCGTAAGAGAAAGCGGACCGAACGGTTTTGCAAACGCCAAATATTTAACTAAAAGTCTTTTGGATTTGGGGTTTACGGTTAAACGGTTTAAAACGGGGACACCCGCAAGAGTTCGTATGACTTCGATTGACTTAAGCAAAACGACCGAACAATGCGGAGAAAACGACGTTAAACCTTTTTCGTATATCACCGAAAGTATACCCGCAACTAAACGAAGCTGTTATTTAACTTATTCCTCGGAAGAAACCAAACGAATTATTTTACAAAACAAGCAACTTGCGCCTATTTATAACGGAGAAATAAACGGCGTAGGTCCGCGTTATTGTCCCAGTATAGAAGATAAAGTCGTACGATTTGCCGACAAAGAACGGCACCAAATTTTTCTCGAACCGGAATCCGAAGACACGTGCGAATTTTACGTTCAAGGCGCGTCGTCGTCAATGCCCGCAGAAATCCAAGAACAAATATACCACAGTATAGATGGACTTGAGAACGTAGAAATTATGCGCGACGCATACGCTATAGAATACGACTGCATAGACGCAACGGAACTGAATTCGACCCTTATGTCTAAAAAAATTAACGGCATGTTTTTTGCCGGACAAATAAACGGGACAAGCGGTTACGAAGAGGCTGCGGGACAAGGCATTATCGCCGGAATAAACGCCGAGCGTTACGTACATAATAAAAAACCGTTTACACTGCGTAGAGATAACAGTTACATCGGAGTGTTGATAGACGATATAACCACAAAAGAAACAACCGAGCCTTACCGTATGATGACCAGCCGCGCCGAATACCGATTGATTTTAAGGCAAGATAACGCAGACCTGCGTCTAACCGATTTGGGAAATGAAATCGGATTGGTTTCGGAAGAACGATATCAAAAGTATTCCGCAAAAGTACGCCAAATCGAACTTGCAAAAAAACAACTTTCAAAAGTGGTGTCGCCCAAAGTATATTCGCCTCTTTTCGAAGAAAAAAACGAAACCGTTACCAATGCCGGATTAACTGTCGACGAAATGTTACGCCGAGCGAATATTACCGCTAAAGATTTACAGAAGTTAGGGTTCTTAACGGACATAGACGACGACGCGCTATATCAAATCGAAGTTGAAAGCAAGTATCGCGGTTATATCGAAAAGGAACGAGTTGCAATACAACAAGCAAACAAATTGGAAAACAAATCTCTTCCCGCAGATATCGATTATTTGTCTATTGACGGTCTGCGTTTGGAAGCGCGTCAAAAGCTCGACAAAATACGTCCGGCAAATCTCGGACAAGCAGGCAGGATTTTGGGCGTATCTCCGGCGGACGTTCAGATTCTAATCGTATATTTGGCTCAACGCGGTTTAAAATAAAGTCGTTTTTTATAATAGCTTTACGCTAAGCGTACAAGTTGTGAGTTTTAAATGCCTTACTTGCGCAAAATACAATATGCAGTAATACTTTAAGCAGTATTAAGTATATTTAGGCGCAGACCCGAAATAAGCGTCGAACAAATAACAAATTTTTTTTGAGTTCACGCTTTCGTAACGTTTTGCGGAACGGTTTAAACGCAGACTTATATTCGCTTCAAACAAAATAACTCACAAATAATTATTTGTTGATACATGGTGAAAAACGCAAGATGATAGAAGCATTTTTAAAAGAACAAATAAACGTAGACCTTACGCAGATAATGCAAACACAATTTAAAACGTACTGTGATTATTTGCGCGAAGAAAACGAAAAATACAATTTAACGGCCATTACGGAACCGACCGAAATATACGTTAAACACTTTGCCGACAGCGCGTTGGGAAGTATAGCCATAGCTCCAAAATCGAAAGTGTGCGACATTGGCAGCGGAGCGGGTTTCCCGTCTTTACCATTAAAAATCGTACGTCCGGATATAACCGTAACGCTCGTAGACAGTTTACAAAAACGTATTTCCTTTACGCGTACGCTATGCGAGAAGCTTCAAATAAGCGCTGAATTTTATCACGAAAGAGCGGAAGACTTTGCAAAAACTCACAGCGAACGCTACGACGTAGCGACGGCGCGCGCAGTTGCGCCGCTTCCGGTTCTGTTAGAATACGTCGCTCAAACAGTTAAAATAGGCGGAACGGTTATCGCTTACAAAACGGACGAAAGCGAATTAAATTCCGCTTCAAACGCTTGCAACGTTTTAGGTTTAGCGTTGGATAAAACTCATAGATTCGTATTGCCCGACGGAAGCAACCGCTGTTTATTGGTATTCAAAAAAATCAAACGTACCCCGCCGAAATATCCCAGAAATCAAAACAAACCGCGCAAACAACCGTTATAACAAAATTTCAATTAGATCGTTTTTAAAGGACAACATAATGGACGAATATCGGGACGTATACGACAAAAACAGAGTATTTCAAAACAGGACGATACTAAGAGGCGACAAATTCAAAGAGGGAGAGTATTACGTTTGCTGCGAAGTCTGGTTGAAAAATTCCAAAGGAGAATTGTTGATTACACTACGTAATCCTAACAAAAAAGCGGGAGGATTGTGGGAATTTATCGGAGGCGGCGTACTCGCCGGCGAAACTACAACGCAAGCAGCCGTACGGGAAGTCAAAGAAGAAATCGGCGTTGATTTAACAGATAACGATTTGACGTATTTACTCGAATATAAACAGCGAAATTACTTTATGGATATTTATCTGGTCAATAAAGACGCGGACGTTCAAACTCTCATATTGGACAAAAACGAAACGATAAACGCCAAGTGGGTATCGAAAGCCGAATTGCAAATCATGATAGCCAACAATGAAGTAGTCCGCTCCGTCTCGCAACGTTACGACTTGCTAAAAGACAAAATATAATGTCAGCTTTATACGCATAAACGAGGAACGGTACATTTACCGCTAAAAATTCTGAGTGAACGGCTATTTTAACCAAACAGACTTTTAAAAATCAAAACGAATACATATAGCGGAATGTCAGTCGGTCTGCAAGCGAAAAACAGCGTTTGCAAATCAACGGCAAAATCTGCCGATTCAGTCAAGACCGTTTACGCCGAGCAGCAAAAGGATGAGCATATTGCCGTCGAAGTTTAAAGTTAATTTTATTGCAATATAAAATGACTGACGCAAATTATCGTCAGTCATTTTTACATAAATCTTTAATTTTGTTTTTTTATCTGCGTCTTTTCTTTTCGCTGCGGTAAACGAAATTCAACGTTTTTCTGGGTGCGTTCGGCGCGTTCAAAATATCGCTTTGGCCGATAGGACTTATTACTACGTGCCGCGCGCTTCCTTGCCCTTCGCTTGCGGTAGTTACGTATTTGCTTCCCTGTAAAGAGGTATGAATTATACGTCTTTCATACGGATTCATCGGCTCGAGTTTTACTTCACGCCCCGTACGTTTTACCTTTTGTTCAAGGTTACCTGCCAAACGCTGCAATATTTTTTCACGCTTAGCGCGATAATCTTCGGCGTCCAACGTAACGCGTTTAAAACCGCTTTCTTTACCTCCAAGCAGCAAATTGCACATATATTGCAATGCGTCCAAGGTTTCGCCTCTGTAACCGATAGCGTGAGACGCGTCCTCACCGGTTATTTCCAACGACAAAACTTCGCCGCTTTCTTTTTCTTCCACTTTGCAGGAAAACTGCATTTTATCCAATACGTTCTGCAAAAATTCTTTAATCGTTTCCGCATCGCCGTTTAAAACGGGTTCGCTTACTTCAGACGTTTCTTTGACGGTCGTTTCGTCGACAACGTTCAAAACGTCGTCCGATTTCTTTGACTTTCTCATCTTACTACCTCATATAACTTGCCTTGGACGATTTATTGTTTTTTTCGCCCTTGGAAAGATTTTTATCAACTAACTTTTCAACGGGAACACGCAAAGCGATGGTGGACACAATACTTAAAGTATAGTTTACCACCATATATATTGCAAAAGCGCCCGTATATATAAATCCGAAATACGCCATCATCAACGGCATCAATATCATCATCGTTTTGTTTGTCGCCGCTTGCTGTTGATTTTGTACTACTTCGCCTTTACGGTTTTTCTTTTCTATAAACTGCGATATCCACATCGACAGGAACGACAAGCCTATCGACAAAATGGGCAAAATCATCAGACCGTTCCATTTGCCTTCGTTTCCGCGGCTGCCGGTAGATAACACTACGTTACGTATCGTATCGTAAGTAATACGACCGTTAGAGTCGTCGGGATAACCGGACATATCAACCGTTTGCGTAAAACTGTTTGCGCCGCTGTCGTACTGAGGCATCAACGCTTCCCAAGTATCCGGCTGCCAAACGTTTTGAATCCACAGCCAACTTTCCCGTATTTCCAAATATCTGTTTTCTACGGCTTTTTTAGCCGCGTTATTGGCATCGTTAAGCGCTTGCGCGTAATTCTCGTTATCGGCGGGAATAGCTTTTATTCCGGCAATTCTCGCAATTAGTTTTACCGCTTCGACGTCGACCTCTTCGCCCTCGGCAAGTTCGGCGGCGCGTTTATCGTAGTTTTCTTTATAAACGGCGTCGTATTTGGTTTTAAAAATAGTCGCAATTTCTCCGTCGCTATTCTCGATTTCTTCCGCGTAAACTTGATAATACGCGGTAGAAAGCTCTCTGAACGTCGTAACGGTACTGTAAGTGGAGTAGTTACGCAGTCCTGCGAACATAACAAAGAATATACCCATCGATACAAGCATAGGCAAGCACATCGAAAACATCGAGTAACCTTGCTTTTTGTATAATTTTTGCTTTTCTTCGTTAGCGCGCTGAGTATTTGCGCCGTAACGCTTGTCTATCCCTTCGATAAGAGGTTGAAGTCTTTGCATTTTAGCCGTGCTTTTTCTCGAAGAATAACGCTGCCAAAAATCAAGCGGCAACATTATGATTTTTAAAAAGACGGTAAACACAACTACTGTCCAACCGTAATTTCCTATCCAGCCGTGCATCAATCTTACCAATTTGCCCACAACGCCCAGATTATCCGAAGAATAGTCGAAAATATTTACCTTGTTTTGCGAGCAACTGACGAAAGTTCCCAGGCAAAATATTGCCAAAAGAACGATGAAAATTACCGCGCGAGTTTTTTTGTTCATTATCTCTCCTGCAAAAAATCAATATCACACGTACCACTTGGTTTTACCCCTAAGGTTAAAAGGCGTCGGGTCGAAACCTCCCTTACCCCAAGGCGCGCAACGCAACAAACGTTTAAAAGTAAGCCAGCTTCCTTTAAAAAAGCCGAACTTTTCGTACGCCTCCATCGAATAAACCGAACAGCTTGGCGTAAAAATACATTTTTTGCCACCTTTCCATTTGGACAAAGTGGCTTTATACAACTTAAGCAATGCAATCGCAACGTATTTCATTTAAGTATTTCCGCTTTGGTCAGCAACTTTTCCACACTGTCCAAAATGTCCGTATATAAATACGAATCGGATTTGCGAGGTATAAAAATCACGTTAAACCCCGAAGCGATTCGACCGGTGAACTGCGATACCGCCGCTTTCATTTGTCTTCGTATTCTGTTGCGCATTACGGCATTTCCGTACTTTTTGCTAACCGAAAACCCGAACTTAGACTGTTTTGCGTTGCTTGAACAGTAAAGCATTACGAAATTTTTATCCGCTATACTTTTCGCGTGTTTGTAAACGTAGTTATATTGATAGTTTTTTTTAAGTCTGTATATAGACTTCAAAATAGTTATCCCCGTTTATGCGGAAAGAGAATGACGACCCTTATTTCTTCTTCTGGCAAGAGTTTTACGTCCGCCCGTCGTTTTCATTCTGGCTCTAAATCCGTGCACTTTGCTTCTCTGTCTTTTTTTAGGTTGATAAGTTCTTTTCATTTTGATATTCTCCTTATGTTTGCGCCGCTAAAGACGCGTTTATTGTGCTAATTTTTAATCGTTAGTAACGGATATCCCGCCACGATAACATACTTTTATATTTTATCAAAAAACCCGTTCAAAGTCAAGTGTTTATAATTAAGCAGTCAACTGCGCTTAACGGAACTTATTCGATATTAATTACATCGTATCACGCCTAAAAGTTATTGCTTTGTGTTAATATTATTCGTGTACGATATAATTAAGCAGTCAACTGTGCTTAACGGAACTTATTCGGATTTAATTATATCGTAAAACGCTTTGAAGTTATTATTTAACGTAAACGTTATTCTTGTAAGATATAATTAACAAATCAACCGGTTTTAACTACGCTTATCCGATTTTATTCTCATTGTAAACTTTCGTTTTATAAATAATTATGCCCTAACAAAACAAAAAAACTCACGGTAAGATAACGACAAAAAGCAACTTTGCTCAAAAGCATAATATTATACGTTTTTAAAAACGTTTTGCATATTGACAACCGCTGCATTTCCCATTATAATACCATCGGCAACAATGATAGCAAAAATATATTAAAAACATCTTAAAAGGAGAATTAGCTATGTCAATACCAACTCCGCATATCTCGGCAAAAAAAGGCGACTTTGCAAAAACCGTGTTAATGCCGGGCGACCCGCTGCGCGCCAAGTATATCGCCGAAAACTATCTGGAAAATCCCGTACTTGTAAACAACGTAAGAGGCGTACAGGGATATACCGGCACTTACAAAGGCAAACGCGTTTCCGTTATGGCAAGCGGTATGGGTATACCGTCTATAGGCATATACAGTTACGAATTGTTTAATTTTTACGACGTAGAAAATATAATACGCATAGGTTCCGCCGGCGCTATTCATCCCGATCTTAAAGTACGCAATTTGGTGTTCGGACAAGGCAGCTGCACCAACAGCAACTACGCTCACCAATTCGGAATGCCGGGAACTATAGCCCCTATAGCGAGCTACGAACTTTTGGAAAAAGCGGTGGACGCCGCGAAGAAAATGAACCTTACGTACAAAGTAGGAAACATTTTGGCAAGCGATACTTTTTACGACGACGGAGCAGGTTCGGCAGTTTGGGGAAAAATGGGAGTTTTAGCAGTGGAAATGGAATCTGCGGCGCTTTACTTAAACGCGGCTCGCGCCGGCAAAAAAGCTCTTTGCATATGCACAATTTCAGACCATCTTTTAACGGGAGAAGCGCTTTCATCCGAAGAACGTCAAAATTCCTTCCACGAAATGATGGAACTCGCTTTGGAAATAGCTTAAAGGAATTTACATATAAACGATAAAAAACAATCTCGAAAACTAACTTTCGAGATTGTTTTTTATTTATTTCAAAATAATAAAAGTTATTTATTTTACAACTTAAATGTACAACAAACGCGATTAAACGCTTGAACTTGCGCAAAATCAAATATGTCGGACTCTTTACCGCTAACCGTTTAAATCCGCTTTCGCAAACGGTTGCATATTGCGGCTCGATTTTATTTATTAAAATTCAATCGCTATCGGACAAAACTAATTTTGCGCGGCTTTTATTTTTGAGATTTATCCGAAGCCGCCGTAACTTCGTTCTCGACGATTTTATCGCCGCCATCCGCATTGTCCGAAACGCTTTCGGCAATAGCCGTTTTGTTCTTTGCACGTTTTTCATTTTTTGCGTTCGAATCAGTATCGACGGCTCCGCGGAATACTACGAATTGCTGCCACAAAAATTCCAATACAAAATTGATAAGCATACAAGTTCCTTGCGCTATAACGAATCCCCATCCGCCGATATTGCTCAGTTCCTTGGTGATAACGTCCACGTACCAAACCTGAAAAGGATAAAACGGCACGTAAAAGACAAACGCCAACAGCATAGCTATAGGAACGTTATTCGCGGCTTTAAAAGTAAATTTACGGTTAAAGGTGAAATTCCAAACGATAGACAAAGCTAAACCTACGGTAGTGGAAATAAAAGTGATTTCGTTGCGCTCGCCTATAAAATTTACAGTAGCGTTAACGTCTATAAAATTTTTGAGTATGACCAATTCCAGCAAAAAGGACGATAAAGCTTGTATTACTCCGGCCGAAATGGAAAACAACGTAAATTTTACGATTCTCCAAAGTTCTTTTTTATTTATTTTGTTTTTATTTTTTAAATTCTCTTCCATACTTATCTCCCGATTAAAAAAACAAATACCGTTTTTTGTCGATAACACAGATAAAAGTTCTTTTGAAAATCGTTTCTCAACCTTAAACTAAAAAATACGACAAATCGAATTTCGATTTAACGTTGTAACGTTTTTAACAAAAGTATACAAATTATAACGCCTGCATCCGCAGTTGTCAAACGGCGAAAGGATAATACGAATTTTTTAGTTTTAATATACCGATTACGGTATAACGTAAAACCATAGTCCTAATATGCAAAGTCGTTTTACTTCAAACTATCGGACATAAAAAATTCCAAGCCGTAACGCTTGGAATTTATCGTATATAAATAAACCTTAAATCAGTTATGCGTTTAGTTGCATAATAGCGCAATCTATTCGGCGCAACGTTTCTTCCTTGCCAAGTATTTCCGCAATCTCGCTCGCGCCGCCGGGAGTTACGGCAAGTCCGGTAAGAGCTACGCGAGCAATCCACAGCACAGCGCCTTTCTTGCAGTCGAGTTCCGCTGACAGTTCTACTAACGTATCGAATAAGTTTTGATTATCCCAATTTTTCAAAACGTAAAGTTTGTCTTTTATTTTAGGCAAAATATTTTTAGCAAGCGCGGCGTCGGCTTTCTGTTTTTGATTAACGTAAAGCCCGTCGTCTATATCGCCGAACTCAACCAAAAAACGCAGTTTATCTTCGATTTCCGCAAAAGTTTCTATTCTGCTCTGAATAAGTTTACATACCAGACGTTTATCGAAATCTTTAAGATAACAGGTTTCAAGCCAGGGCTTAGCGTATTCGGCAAAACTTTCGGGAGGCATTTCCTTGATATACAGAGAATTCAGCCACGCAAGTTTCATCGGGTCGAAGATAGACGGACTTTTGTTTATGCCCGAAACGTCGAACTTCCGCTGCAATTCCGCAAAACTCATTTTTTCGGAATCGTCCTTAGGAGACCAACCCAATAAGGCGATATAATTGATTATAGCGTCTTTTAAAAAACCTTTTTTGATAAGGTCTTCGTAACTTGCGTCGCCGTTGCGCTTAGACAGTTTATGCTGCGCGTCTTTCATAATAGGAGGCATATGTATGTATACCGGACGTTCCCATCCGAAAGCGTCGTAAAGCAAATTGTACTTGGGCGTGCTGGACAAATACTCTATTCCGCGCATAACGCAGTTGATTCCCATAAGATGGTCGTCTATAACGTTGGCGAAATTGTAAGTCGGCATACCGTCGGATTTAATCAAAATTTGGTCCTCGAGTTCGCTGTTTTCTATAGTAATATCTCCGTAAACCACGTCGTGATACGTACTGTTCCCCGTAACGGGCATATTTTGACGTATAACGTACTTATCTCCTCTTGCCAAACGCTCGGCGATTTCTTCTTTGGACAAATTCAAGCAATGCTTATCGTATCTGCGCGCACCGTTAATGTCGGGCAAACTTGCCAAACGTTCTTCGCTGCAAAAGCAATAGTAAGCATGTCCGCTTTCCACCAACTTTTCGGCGTAAAAAAGATATTCGTTTTTACGCTCGCTTTGTATATAAGGACCGTAGTCTCCGCCTACGTCGGGACCTTCGTCGTACATAATGCCCGTTTCCCGCAAAGTACGGTAAATAATTTCCACAGCTCCGTCTACGTATCTGCCTTGGTCGGTATCCTCTATACGCAATATAAACTTACCGTTCATCTTTTTTGCGTATAAATACGAATATAAAGCCGTACGCAATCCGCCTATATGCAAATAACCCGTAGGGCTGGGAGCAAATCTTGTGCGTAATTCTGACATAATATTTTACCTCTTGTCTATTTCATTGAATTTTATACTTATCGGCTATAATCTCCAAAATCCGTTCTTTATGGAAACTGTAAAATTGGCTGCGCGAATTAAAAATAATATGGTCGAGTAACACGTTGTCAATACTTGCCAGCGCTAAGTAAAGTTTTTCGGTAAACGCCAAATCGGACTGACTCGGCGCGCACTGCCCGTGAGGATGACAATGGAAAAGCACTATTCCCGCAGCTTTTAAACGAACCGAAGTCGCTATGATTTCCTTTATATCCACGTCTACGTACTGGGGATTGTTTGACGAGAACTCGTCCTTAAACAAAAAGTTTGTGCCGCCGTCTACGTAAACTACGACGACTCTTTCGACGCCGCTTTCGTCCATAAGCTGTTGAGCGTACTTTATTATAGAAGACAGCTTACTTAACGAAATTTTAAAACTTTCGTCGCGCTTATATCTGCGCCAGACTTCTTTTATAATAGCGATGTTGCACGCGGTTACCTGCGAAATACCGTCTACCATCATCAGCTGTTCGGGATTCGCGTTAAAAACGTTGCCTAAACTGCCGAACTTTTTTAAAAGATTGTGCGCTATTTTATTGGTATCTTTACGGGGAATATACTGAAACAATAAAAATTCCAAAATTTCGTGGTCCTGAAAATTATCCAATCCTTCTTTTAACATACGGTTGCGCAGCCGCTGTCTGTGTCCTTCGTTTACACCGGTCATACAAATTCCTTTTGCTTTTGCGTTCGACTTTCCAATCCGTATCTACGTAAAACGCAAACCTAAATCCTTGTCGTTATTTAGTACAAATATAATAGCACAACGAGCAAAATTTGTGTATAATATATATACAAAAAGTTTTTATTTACGAGGTTTATTATGTTAGACGCAAAAAAAATACTATCCGAACAATTTAACGGTTTAACCGAAACTCTGCAAAAAGTTATAACTTTCAAAACGGAAAAAGGCATTCCCGCGCCCGGCGCTCCGTTCGGAACTGAAGTTAAAAACTGCTTAGATTACGTCCTTTCGATTGCGGAAAGTTTCGGTTTCAAAACTTACAACGACGGCGGTTATGCCGGACATGTGGATTTTGCAGGCACCGGAGAAAAAGTAGTGGGCGTTTTGGGACATTTGGACGTAGTTCCGGCTAACGCTTCGGAGTGGGAATATCCACCCTACGGCGGAGAAATACATAACGGCAAACTTTACGGGAGAGGTACGATGGACGACAAGGGACCGATGATTGCGTGTCTTTACGCCGTAAAAGCGTTAAAGGACGCAGGTTTTAAACCCAACAAAACTATACGTCTTATTTTCGGCTGCGACGAAGAAACCGATATGGGATGCGTAGAACATTACTTTAAGACTATGCCTTTCCCCGATGTATCGTTTTCGCCCGACGGAGACTTTCCCGTCATAAACAGAGAAAAAGGCATTTACCACTTCAATATAACTCTCGGTAAACTTCCCGAAGGCGTAACGCTTAACGCGGGAGACAGGGCTAACGTTGTGCCTTCCAAATGTTTTGCAAAACTGCCTTTAAACGCGGACGTCGACGCGGAAGGGTACGATAACGTAACAATCGGCCGCGACAAAGAAAGCATAACGTTAACGTCGGTCGGTAAAGCAGCCCACGCAAGCACTCCAAACGAAGGATTAAACGCCACTCATTCCGTTCTCAAAATTTTAGCAAAGGCTTATCCTAAAAATGCTTCGTTGGTCTTTTTGGCAAACAAATTATGCGATACTACGGGCAACGATTTCGGCATAGCTCTCTGCGACGAACAAAGCGGAAACCTCACGTGCAACATCGGCGTTTTGAAAACTCTCGAGGACGGAACGCTGGTTGCCACAGTAGATATACGGTTTCCTGTTTCGTACGACTGCGACTATATGTACAAACTGCTTCGCGAAAAAACGCCCGACGAATTCGAAGTACAGCCTTGGCACGTAAGCAATCCCTTGTACGTACCTGCGGATACGGAACTCGTTACTACTCTTATGAGCGTATATAACAAAGCAACCAACTCTGACCTCGACCCCATTGCGATAGGCGGCGGAACGTACAGCAGATGTCTGCCCAATTGCGTTGCGTTCGGTCCGCTTTTCCCGGGCGAAGAACAAACAATCCATATGCCGAACGAACGCATCGATTTAAACAATTTAAAAGCAATGGCCGAAATATATATGGAAGCGTTATATCGCTTATCCAAATAATTAACGTACAAGTTAGGCTTTTAAAGTCTTTAACTTGCGCACAACAAAAAGAATTTAAACCAAGAGAATACGGCGCGTACGTAATATTCGAAACTTATTTCGACGTACGTCGCCGACTTTCTTTTTTGACCGTTTTAGGGTATTACGGAAACATTTGAAACCGTAACGGAAAAGAGTCCAAAGGCACGTTCGTACTTGTGAGAACGTATATCAAAAAGATTGGTTGTCAACTTGTGCGCACTGAAAATCATTCTGCGGCGCATATTTCAAACGCCTTTCGAATTTAACGGATTTAAAGACGTTCATACAATTTTACGGTAAACTAAATTACAAATTATATAAGTCCTTTTTGCGCTAATCTTTCCCGCTGCACCCGAAAATCGGTGCTGTGGTTTTACATTACAAATATCTTTTTAAAATATAAATTACGGCGAACTTCAAGCATAAAAAAACGGCGTCTAAAATATATTTTCATTCTTGCATAATTCAAAATTCTAGGCGGTAAATTTCTAAAATCGCTTGCAAAAGAAAATAGTATATTATATACTTCTTGGTGCAAGAAAAATATAAGGAGAATACGCAATGAAAAAGTTTTTCGGAGAATTTAAAAAATTCATCACCCGCGGAAACGTTTTAGATATGGCTGTCGGCGTAATCGTCGGCGGAGCGTTCACCGCTATAGTTAATGCGTTAAGCAACAACATCCTAAAACCTATAATCAACTGGCTGTTAGCGTTGATTTTAGGCAAAGACTCGCTCAGTGAAGTTTACACCGTTTTAAAACCCGTATACGTCGATTCCGTTATCGAAGGAAACACCGTTCAGGTTTTGGATTTAACTCAGTCCATATACATAGATTGGGGCGCGTTTATAAACGCGATTATAAACTTTATCCTTATAGCTTTCGTTCTGTTCTGCATTGTTAAAGCAATCAATACCGCTAACGAAGGTTTTAAAAAGGGCGCGCATAAGTACGACCCGCTTACCTCCGATGAAATTATCGCTTACCGCAGAGAAGGCAAAAAAAGCAAAGAAATTCTTGCTATCGCGCAGGAAAAAGCCGAAAAACTTGCGGAAGAAAAACGCATTGCCGACGAGGAAGCGGCAAAGAACGCTCCCAAAACCGAAGCGCAGCTGCTTGCGGAAATTGCGGATTTGCTAAAAGCTCAGCAAAGTAAATAATTCGACATAAAAAAGCGCAACGGACAGCCGCTGCGCTTTTTTTGTTATCGAAAAACCGCCGGATAATCCGGCAGATGGTACGTAAAATTTAAAAGTCTTTTATTCCTAACAGATAATCGGCGCTGACGTCCAGTACTTTAGAAATGTTTATAAGCATGTCTAAATCGGGCTTGTTAACTTCGCGTTCCCAGTTACTTATCGTACGCTGATTAACCGACAACAATTTCGCCAGTTCGTCTTGCGTTAATTCCCGTTCCATTCGTACTTCGCGCAATCTTGCTGCAAATTTATTCATAAAAATATTTTACCCATATCTCGGGTAAAATAGTTGACATACTCGAAATTCGGGTGTATAATGATATTGTTATTCATAATAACAGATTTCTCGCAAATTCCTTGTTTGTACAATTGGCGCATGTCGGCGTTATGCCGCGGCGCCTTTTGTACTGTTAAAATACTTTTTCGTAGGCGTATTTACGCCGTATGAAATAATTTCTATTTCGAATATTTATCAAAACCATCGTAACTATCAGCGCTCGTTTACTATACGACGTCCAAATTATTATTTGAAGTTAAAATTAGATATTATATTACTTTCCTATACTATACGACATCGCTTTACAAACCGCTACGAGGCGCAACTCGTATAAATAAAATTTATTTGCGGCAAGGATATCCGTACACAAATACGGTTTTTTGCCTGACGCTGCTTTTTAACGCTGTACGTTAAATTAAAATCGGTTAAATAAATATACTCGATTACGTACGAATATCGCAATATAAAGAGGTAAGTCCCGCTAAACTCCTGCTAAGCTGTTTACAGAGAAATTACACTTATTGAGTTACAATCGAATTGCGTCAAAATTTTGATTATATTTCTCGCCATAAACACTTTCTCTCAAAAAACGTTTAAAACGCAATACGATATATTCGATAATAGTCTGATTCGGTAAAACTCCGCCAACGCTTTATTGCAGTTTCGCTATCTTAAGTTAATCGCAAAATATATAATTAAACAAAACTGTTGCATATTTACGTAAAGTTTAGTATAATATCTAAGCGTACGACAGTTTAGAACAAGTCTTAGTCTAAACGTTACGTGTTCCGGAAATTACGAAAGAGCCTATGCTCTCATCGCCGAAAAGTCTCAGGCGCTGTTAATAGGCAAAACTAACGAACGGATTTTTAAAACCGAATTTCATCGAGGTGTAGCGCAGTTGGTAGCGCGCTTGGTTCGGGACCAAGAGGCCATGGGTTCGAATCCCGTCACTTCGACCATTACGGCGGCGAGCTTTTGCCGCAACTACAAGGGTACGTTTTCAATGTACCCTTTTTTATCGCTTTTTTAGATTCGCCGTTTCCTCCTTGTAACGGATATCTCTGAGCAACAAAGCGTTTAATAACTGCGTTACTCTTACTCGGTAGGCTAACGCGGATTGCGTACGACGCAGACGAAAAGTTTTTTATTCGAAATATACTTGCCTGCAAATTATGCTTATACGATAGGCGAGATAAAGAGATGTTAAACAACTCAAACGCAGTTACTTCTTGATAGTATGCCGTCAACGGAAAATTCAAACTGCGGTTAAACGGATTATTATAATCAAACTTTTTACGGAAAACTCCGGAACATCATATCGAACGCAATACGATGTTTATAAGGAGAAATCGCCAAAGAACCTTTGAATTTCTAAACGAACAAAATACTAACGAATTTATCGCTTATTTAAAAAGCGCGTTTGCGGATAACAAAAACAAACTTGTCGCGGAAAATATCGGCGAAGACAACGTACGGCTACGCGTAAACGACGTTTTTTATCAACTCACAAAATCTATTGTTTGGGCTCTTTATTAAGGTAAAGTAGTAGGGCAGCTGAAGTATCATTTCAACGTCGTAGTGCAAGACGGCGCAAAACAGCTTGCGCAGATTGGATATACGTTTTAAAACGTACCGATTGAGAGGCGTTGCAAAATCGCTTTTTGCCGAATTTGAAAAAGATTACGCCGCAACGAAATTAACCGGTACTATCTTATTCGCAGCGAACAACCCGCGGCAAAAACCTTTTCAATAAATTTTCAAACGCTTCCACAGAGTATACCCCGTTCTGCGCAAAAAATATAAAACCGTTAATTATGCGTATCGTACCGAAATAGAGTTTTTAAACGTACGGTAATTCGTTTTAACGTTAAAATTCCGCCTAATAGCCTATATCAGCCAATTTTGTTTTACGTAAAAAGGATTCGATTTCTTTGAAGTCGAATCCTTTTTTATAAAACCAGTAGTAAAACAACAAATTATGCTTGTGTGAAAACGCCATTACATTGTTCGTTCAAACGATATGCATTTAGGCGTCCAAAACGGACATTATTTAAAAACTAAAGAAACGCACGGCCTTACGCAATGACTTTCGCCGTCTACGGCGTACTCGCTTAGATATCCGCCGGAGTTAACGTTCCACGCGCAATAACCGTATTCGCCCGACGGCGAACGCGTCCAGTAACTGCCGTTGTATTGCAGGTCTTTTTTTACGTTATACCAAGCGCCTCTGGCTCTGGCGTAATCGGTAGTTAAGCATTGTCTTGTAACGGAAGCGTTATCTTGGTCTTCGTCGAAGCCGAAACCGCCGTTTAAACAGTCTTTATAACTCGGCAGATAAACTTTGTCTTTCGTATCGTTGCAAGCGTATTTGTTCCCGTCCGCGCCGTTGTCGATAACGGTTTCCTGTACGTAAGAATTATTTAACGCGAACGCAGTGTTAAAAAATTCGCCGTTCAGCCATTTCCGTACGTCGCTGTGTTCGTAGTTGTTGGCGTAAACCACGCCGCCGCCGATAGTTCTGTTTTCGTAGTCGGCGTAAAAATTATGCGCGTCCAACAGTTTGCAGGATAGCAAACGGTAAGTTCCGTCAGCGCAGCTTAACACCTGCCATTTTATCGGTTCGCATTTAAACCAATATTCGTTACCGTTAACTATAACCGTTCCGTCGTCGAAAGTATAGCTTTCGTTATTGTATACTTTAGCTGTTTCCTTTGCGTAGTATTCGCCGTTAAACAAATACCATCCGTTTGCCGAAACCGTCGTCAACCCGTTAAGTTCGGCAATCAACGCCGCATCGCTTACGCGCGTTTGCGGATACAAACCGTACTCTGCGGTTTTGTTATCTTGCGAGAAAACAAGGTCTATTCCCGCAATCAATTCGCCGTTATGCCTTTCGGTAAATTTCGCGGTATAGACGGTGTCGGCAGTAACTTCGGTTACCTCGGGAGTCCATCCCGCAAAAATGTAACTTACGTCGACGCTCGCATCCCTTTTAGGCGTCGCTCCGTCGTAAACAGGTTTTACACCGTACGGTAAGTCGGTATCCGTTTCCAAAACGGCGCCGTCATAGTTTTTCCAAACTACGGTATATTTGTTCTCGCTCGACGTAAACGTAGCGGTGTACGTCGTATCCGCGCGAACTTCGCTTACCGCCGGCTGCCATCCGGAAAACAAATAAGTATACTTTCCGTCGCCGCTTTTAGTCGGCGTTTCCCCGCCGTAAGAGGGAATATCGCCCTCTTTGACGGTTTCCGTTTTTAAAATTTCGCCGTTGTGATTTTTCCAAGTAACCGTATACTCTCTGCCTTCCGTATTTACGCAAGCGGCAAATAACGCAGAGTAAATCGTTACCAGCAAAAACAATATAGCAACTATCGCCGTTTTTTTCTTGTTCGTCATAAGCACCCCACAGTTTGTTTTAATTCGACTTTCGCTGTCTTATTGCGCCGTATCGGTACAAAAAACGAATTCGATAGAAGTTATGTACAGTTGATATTTTTTTGACGTCGAATTTATATTCGCAATCTTTAAACTCGCAGTGCTTTCGAAATCTATAACGATTGTCGACGTGTTTTTGCCGTCGACGTTTTCTTTACTTACGACGTTCATATCGGAGCAAACGTGAACGGCGGTTTTGCTATCGCCCGCTTCGTCCGTCCAGTCTGTCGAATTGCTGTCGCCGACCCTTATTTCGCATTTATTATCGTGTACGTATCCCGTAATTATAACGCGGTTTACTTCGGAATTTAAAGTTAGCGTTATACTTCCGTTTACGCTTGCCGTTCCGAATTTCATCATTTCCGTAGATGACCATCTGTTATCGCCGCTGCCGCCCGAACCTCCGCCGTAAATATAATCTATTTGATTGACGCTACCGATAATTCCGTCGCCTTCAACCAATTTAAATACTTCTAACGCGGCTTCGTTAGTTTTGATTTGCGCGGTGCTTACGCCTGACAATTCGTACTTTGCGCTGGTATAAGCCGGTTTGTCTTTTAACGCGACGCTAATAACAACCGGACTGTTAGGCATAGTAAATTTATACGTCGTCCCTCCGGCGGATTTCAAAACGGTATCGTTAGCCTTGACTTCTTTTACCGCTTTTGCAGAATCGGTAACGTTTACCGTAAATACCGCTTCGCTTCCTTCGGCGTATTCGCTTTCAAGTCCGGTAACGGTATATCCTTCGCCGGCTTGAACGGAAACCGAATACCGATTCGGTTCGCGCACGGTAACCGTTACGTTTACGGATAAAGACGGATCTTCGGCACTTGTCGCAGTAACCGCGGCGCTGCCGGCCTTTATAGCCGTAATTTTCGAACCGTTCAACGTAAACGCGCCGTTTTCCTCGCACGACCAAACGACCCTTTTATTCGTCGTATTTTCCGGTTCGAATTTCAGTTTAACGATATCGTTTAAATCTTTTTGATTGCCAGCCACCAGCAAAGCTTCGTCGGTAAGCGCACTTAATTTTTCAGGCGCAATGCTTTCTCTGTTTAAAATCGCGTTTTCCAAATCTTCCCAAGGTACGCAAGCTCTCATATTCTTAGCGATTGTGGAAACGTTCGTTTTGGCGGATTTACCTTGCTCCGCAACTTCCTTGGCTGCTTTTACTTTTACTGGATCAACTCCGCACGCTTCGTAAATCCAAAGCAGCAATTCCGGACACAAAAGCCCCGTGTATACTCTGGTTTTCGCGCCGGCTTCCCAGGTAATCGAGCCGTCGTCAATACTGCGGTACAGCCAAGAGTCGAAGAAATGCCATTTTTGATTCGGTTCGTGTTTTTGCTTGTCTACCTCGATTCCCGTCTGTTTGGCGTAGTCGAGATATCCGCCGCTCGTTTGCTGATACCTTTCGATAAATTCGTCAGACAAAGGGTAGTGCGCTTTTTTATCTTGCAAAAAATCCGCAATGTCGCGCATAGTTACCGTCTCGTTAGCGCGGGAAACAACGTCGTTTACCGATTGAACTTCGATTGTGTCCGCTACGTTATCCGCGTCGTCAATGCCAGCCGTAATTTTTCCGATACCGTTTTCGGCTTTACTTAAATACCTTTGCCCCGTACTTTTACCGAAAAAGCTTGTAAAAGCGAAACAAAATATCAAAATAAAAACAGCCGATATTTGTCTTCTGTTCACAGCGCTCCCACCCCCGTTCGATTTTCCGCTTTTATTATACATTTTAAACCGAAATAAAACAAGCCTTTAATACGCACTTTAAAAAAAACCTGACGGGGTATTGTAAAACTCTGTCAGCTCTATGAACAACTCATCTAATACCTTTTCTCCTTTAAAGCTTTTACATTGCAAGTAACATCTTAGACTCGTCTTCGTTCAAGCTTAAACATTGATTTACTAACTTTTTTTGTGTTTCGGTAAAGTTATACCTACTTACGTTTTCTTCTAATACATCGTCAATGGGTATATTCAATCCGTTCTGTAAATATAAAAGAATCCGAAATATTGATAATATTCTCTTTCCTTATCTCGAACATATCTGTTATTAAAGAGTTCTTTTTCATTTGCGGTGTTCCTCTGACTGTATTGCAATAAAGTCAAATGGAGTCTGCCAATATAAAATAATTATTGTTATTGACAATAAGTAAAGCGTTCTATTGTCAACTGTAATAAAATATATTTAATATATTACTTTAACTCGAAGTACATAGAATTATGATAAAGAAAAATCAAATTCGAGAACGATTAAACAAGGCAATAAAAGAGAGCGGAATGCCGCAGACGGAATCAGCGAATAATTCAGGGAAAATACAGCCGTCGATTTCGCAATACTTTTCGGGACGCTCTATGCCGTCTATCGAAACTTTTGCAAACATATGCGCCGTACTGGATTTAGACGCCAACAAAATACTTTGTCTAGACCAATTCAACCGAGATATAAAAATAACCGAAAACACTGTAAACGGCGAGATAAAAAAATAAACGAATCAAAACTCACCGCTTAAATAACGAACTAACAACAGATTTCTTAAGCAAATCATTTTTTCTCGTTTCGGCTGAGAAGGGCGTCTAGGCAAAGCGCTCGTTTAGCGTGTCTGGATAAATTGTTTTATACTGTATTTCTGCATATAGAAACGGGGGTTACGGATTATTTAAGAACACTGGCTACCGTATTTATTTTTTATGATTTTTTCTTTAAGCTACGCAGTTTACTTAAATTTTATCTTTTTATGGTAGGTTTGTGTCGAGTTTGTCTTGATTTAAACTTAAAATAATTGTATAATGAATTATTATGGGTATTTTGCGGTAGATGAAAAAACGCAAAAAAACCGTTTTTTTACCGCATACTATCAAAAGGAGAAACGAACCGATGAAAATAGCTCTTACGGGAGTTACGGGTAACATGGGCAAACAGGCGCTGAACGAATGCCTTAAAATACCCGATACGGAATATAAACTTCTTATTCTTCCCAACGACAAACGGGTAAAACAAATTAAACGCTTACACAAAAAAGATAAAAACCGTATAGAAATAATATTCGGCAGCATTGCGGATAAAGCCGCGTGCGAGCGCCTTGTAGAAGGAGTGGAATACGTAGTCAATATGGCAGCGGTTATTCCTCCTCACTCAGACCAGCACCCGGAACTTGCGATTGAATGCAACGAAAAAGGCGTGGGCGTATTGTTGGACGTTATCGAGCGCGCAGAACCTCAGCCTAAACTTATCCATATCTCCACGATGGCTTTGTACGGAAACCGTAACGAAAAACATATGTGGGGCAGAGTGGGCGACCCTTTGCTTATAAGCCCGTTTGATTTGTATTCGTTAACAAAAATGCGCGGAGAGTTTAAAGTACTCGAAAGCGGCGTAAAAACAAAAGCCGTAATCCGCCAAACGGCAATGCTTCACGAAAATATGCTAAGCGATAATATGAGCGACGGACTTATGTTCCACACATGCTTTAACGCTCCCTTAGAATGGGCTACGGCGGAAGACTCGGGACTGCTTATAGCAAATATTTTGCGTCAGGATATCCAAAACAGCCTCGGACAAAAGTTTTGGGGTAAAGTGTTTAACTTAGGCGGAGGAATCGATAATTGCGTTATCGGTTACGACGTCTTAAACGACGGTTTCGAAATTATTGGCGGCAACGTGAAAAACTTTTTCGAGCCGAATTTCAACGCGACGCGCAATTTCCACGGACTGTGGTTTTACGACAGCAAAGTTCTAGACGATATGTTTTGCTACCAACGCCAAACGACGGCAGATTTTTGGACAAAATTCAAAAAGACGCACAGTATAATGAAAGCGGGAAAAATCGTCCCCAAAAGATGGATAAAGCGTTTGGCTATAATGAAATTATTTAGCAGCCCCAACAGCGTCAAATATTGGTACAAGCACAACGACGAAGCCAAAATGCTCGCGTATTTCGGCGGAACGGAAGAATACGAAAAGTTGGGAAGAAAATGGGACGGTTTCTATCTTTTAAAAGACAACAAAGACAAAAACGGAAACCGTATCGAGTATAACGAACTTAAAAACCGCGAAAACGCGGTACTTCCGAAAATAGGATACGGCGCAGACGAAGAAATAACTTTCTCGACTCTTAAACATATCGCCGAACTTCACGGCGGCAAACTGCTAACTCAAAAGGGAGAAATAACCGACTTATTACAATGGGAAAACTCCGACGGCGAACATTTTTCCGCTAAGGGTACCACCGTTCTTGCGGGACATTGGTTCAACAAAAGTTACGTCGATTATTGCTGGGACTTCGACCGTCTGGCCAAAAAAGACAAAATCTACGCCGACGTTTGGTACGACAGCCACGACAAAGAAGAAAATAATTTTTATTACTACGACGACAAATTTCAAGCTCACTACGAAAAGATAAAAGGTTAAAATGAAAATACTGATTTGTTATTTTTCCGGCACGGGCAACACGCAGAAAGCGGCGGAGCGCTTTGCCGAAGTATTTAAAACGGAATATAAAGACGACGTTACACTTTTCCGTATGGAAAACGAATTTACGTTCGACGTAAACGATTTCGATATGCTCGGCATCGGCTATCCCGTCCACGCGTTTAACGCGCCGTCGATCGTTTTGAATTTTTGTAAAAAACTTCCCCAAGCGAAAAACAAAACGAAAACGTTTATTTTCAATACTTCCGGAGAGCCGCTAAAGCTTAACAATATTTCTTCTTTACGTACGGTTAAACTGCTTAAAGCTCGTAACTTCGAAGTTACAAACGAATATCACTACTGTATGCCGTACAATATGATATTCCGCCACTCCGACGCGATGGCGTACAAGATGTGGTCTACCGCGAAGCTTCTTATTCCTTTGGACGTAAAGGAAATAAAGCAAAACGTAGAACATCGTTTGGATACGGTTCTTATGGGAAGTTTTATAGCGTGGGTTATGCGCTGCGAACACTGGGGAGGCAGATTCAACGGCAAACATTACAAAGTAGACGAGAACTGCGTACACTGCAACAAATGCGTAAAAATTTGTCCTACTCACAATATAACAATCGAGGACGGCAAATTTAAATTCGGCGGCAACTGTCTTATGTGTATGCGCTGCGCGCAGCTTTGCGGACGAAACGCCATAAAAACTGGATGGTTCAACAGCTGGAAAGTTAACGGCGCATATTCGTTTGAAAAACCTACCGAAGAACAAAAACAAATATACAACAAAATGCTTACTGCCGCTTACGAAAAGTATTTTGAAGAGTGCGATATGCGCATCGCTACAAATTACCCTTCCGTTATAATTCCGTCCGTAGACCAAGCGCAGTATCTTGCCGCGGCGACTCAGATTTCCGACGAAAACAAACCGGAAGAACTTACCTTTAAAATTTAAGACTGAGTAAACAAAAAGCGTTCGAATCAATCGACCCGAACGCTTTTTTTATTTTGATTTAAAATAGCGTAACTATTAAATATTCCGCATTTTTATTTACAACTCGGCTATATTTTTGTCGCGCGCTTTATATTACGCGCCGTTTTAACGATTTCGAATACGCATCCTAAAACCGAAAATAAAATAGTCATTGCCAAATCGGCGTAAAAATATCTTGCAAATTCCTCGTCCTGCATACATACGGAAAACGCTTTAAACGCGCTCATATTTGCGCCCTGTTCAACTGCGGCTTGTCCGGCTACGAAAACGTATATGCCGATTATGGACAGCACCATACAAACGAAAGTCGTCGACGTAACTATAACCAACATCATTTTGTTAGGCTTTCCGCCGAATTTGCGGTAAAGCAAAATTCCAACGAAAAACGCCACGAAAGACGATATTGCGGAAATAAAGCCAATCAAATTTAAAATAACCGCTACGGCGACTCCCGCAAGTCCGCCTATAAGCGCTCCGCCGAAGCCTTTTAAATAATTGTTTGGAGCGGATTCGAATTCTTGATTGGATTGTTCGATTCTTTCGTTTAACGAATTTACGCACTCTTCGTCGATAGCGACGTAGAACCCGTCGATTTTTCGGAGCTGCGCTTCGCTGTCGTTCAGCTGTTTGCCGCATATAGGACAATACTCCGCGCCCTTGGCGTTGTTTTTAGTTAGCACGTTACAAACGGTATCTATCGTACGCATAATTCTTTCCGCAAGTTTGGCGCCCGTCCAATCGTTAAGCAAAAACGTTACTCCGTATACGTTAAACGAATACTTTGTAAATTTGTCTTCCAATATTTTTAAGGCGTCTACGATGTTTTGTCTGTCGTTCTCAGCCGCGTAATAAGAAAAAAACAGCACGGTGTTTGTTTCCATAGGAGCGGTAGAGTAGTTTACCCTGTATCCGTTTATAACTCCGCAAGCGGAGTTGCCCTCGATTTTGCAGCCGTTCTGCTCAAAATACTCTTTCAAGTTTTTACGCATATATTTTCTCCCTTGAATAACGTTAGAACAAGTATACCACTATACCCCCCCCCATTGTCAATATTCGATGACGTTTTTTTTGTGAAAAAAAATATAAAAACGTAAATATTTTCATTTTACGAAATATCTTTTAAGACTTTTTTTCGTATCTTTAAAATCGTTTTTAAGAAGAAAACCGATTTTATTACGAATATTTTGCGCAAGAAACGGCGTTAAACCGCTTAAGCGGCGCAATACAAAAAGCGTCCGAACATTTTGTCCGAACGCTTAGAGAAAAATACTTTATCTGTTATAAATTTTGTCGCGAATGTCTTTTACCTGAGAAGCCGTTACGTCGCTGTGCTTGCACTCTTCGCTTATCTTATCACGCGCGTGCATAACCGTTGTATGGTCGCGTCCGCCGAAATACTCTCCGATAGAAACGAGCGGCACGCTTTGTCCTAAAATATCGCATATAAGGTAAATGCAAATTTGTCTGGGTACGACGATTTCTTTGTTTTTCTTTTTACCTATAAGGTCCTCTCGTTTTACGTGAAAATACTCGCACGTTGCGGATACCACGTGGTCGATAGTTATAATATCGCTGGAAGCGTCGGCATAATCGCGGAGCGCGTCGTTAACTATTCCCATATCGTTTGGGTCGCCGCCGACCAATGTGGAGTAGCTTATAATTCGGTTTAGCATTCCTTCCATTTCGCGGATATTGTTGGTTATTTTTTCGGCTATCAAACTTAGAACTTTTATGTTAAGACTGTAGCCTTTCGCGTTGCATTTCTTTTGAAGAATCGCTATACGCGTTTCCAAATCAGGCGGTTGAATATCGGCTATAACGCCCGTTGCGAAACGCGTTTTTAAACGCTCTTCTATTTTAATCTCTTTGGGAGGGCGGTCGCTGCTTAATATAATCTGCTTATCTGCCAGATACAGCTCGTTAAAGGTATGGAACATTTCCTCCTGCGTGCCTTCCTTGTTGGCAAGGAACTGCACGTCGTCCATCATAAGCACGTCCAGCTTACGGTATTTGCTGCGAAAATTTTTCATCGCGTTTGGGTTAGTCGTATCGTGCAGCGATTCGATAAATTCGTTAACGAACTGGTCGCAGGTAACGTACATAATTTTCTTTTCGGGAAAATTGCGCTGCAGCGAATTTCCTATCGCATGCATCAAGTGCGTTTTTCCAAGTCCTACTCCTCCCCATAAAAACACGGGGTTATATTTGACTCCCGGGTTTTCGGCTACCGCTTTGGATACAGCCTCGGCGTAAGCGTTGCTTTTTCCTACTACGAAGTTGTCGAAAGTGTACTGCGAAACGAATACCGCTTTATCTTCCACAATAGAAACGTAGCTGCTGCTGACGGGCAAATCGACTTCCTTTTCTACTTTGCCTACGTTATCCAAATCGCTTTCGTTTATTATTTCGATGTCTATAATAGACGGAAAAACGACGTTAGTGCATTTTTTTATTATTTCTTTGTAGTTATTGTCTACTATATTTTTAAGCGCGCGCGTTTCGGCAAGCAAAATAAGCCTGTCGTGGTATATTCCCACAGGCTGCAGCTGATTGATATACAAGTCGTACTGTAACGTCGAAACTTTGGCTTCCGTTTCCAGCAAGATATTATTCCAAATTTGGTTTATCTTTAACATAGTAAAAACATTATACACTTAAATTATTTTTTTTGCAACCGTAGCCGCGCGGTCTAAACGTTAAAGTTTCGGCAATACAAAGTGCGGCGTCCTAAATATTTCTATTTATAAACGCATCCGTATTTATTGCCTTTAAACATTTATAGCGTTAATAAATACCGCCGTATTCAAACGTTTTCGCAGCGCTTTTATTGCTTTAACGTATACTCTGCCGCCAAAACGGGATTGCCGTCTTTTTCGGGATAAAGTTTGCGCGAAAATTCGTATCCCTCGCGTTTTAAAACCGTTTCGAAAATATACATAAATATTCCCATATCGAAACCGTTAAAATATCTTGACAGGGTTCTCGTCAAAATATTATCAGTGTTTTTTTCGCGGTAAACTTTAACCGTTCCCCCGTCTTCGTATACGACTCTCCAAGGCTGGCTGTTACACGCGCTGGGCGCGAACCTTACCGCGTCCGCAACTCCGCCCAAAAATTCGCCTTTCCAAATTTCCTCTGTTTTCTTTCGCGTAAACTCTTCTTTGCGGCTACGGAAATCCTGCTCTCCGCATTTGCCGAAACAATACATAATAGCGTACCGTTTGCCGTTAACGTACTTTTCTTTAACTCTTCCCATACCGTACCAACACGCGCCGACGTTAATCGCGGGCAAAAACAAATCCAACTGTGCCGGTTTATATCCCACGTTTTCTTTCCAATGCTCTTTTTCCTGCGAATAGGCTACAACGCAATACTGCGCGTTAAATTTACAGTTCGTTTCTTTGCAAGGTTTTATCTCGAATTCTACCTCTATACCGTCTACTAACGGCGTTAAACCGTTTAGCTTGTCCCTTATAAGCTCAAGTTCTTCTTCGCTCAATTTCAGTTCTCCGTTATATTTTCTGACGGATTTTCTTGCGAATATCGCTTCGTATTCGTTCATTGGCAAAATCTCCTTTTTATTATTTTAGATTATAAATAGTATTTAACAACGTTTTTTACTTCAATATTTGAAATATGCTGTCGAATTTATATTTCCCTTTCTTATATTATCTTACTTTTAAAAACTGAAAGAGTTACGTTTTGTTGCGCAAGCCGAAAATCAAACAAACGTAAATGCAAAAAAGACTCTCTGCCAAAAAGAACCGAATTATATAAAAATTCCGTATTCGTTTGCGTCAACAAAATTGCCGCCGCCCTTTGCCGCAGTTAGTTTAAAATACGATAAAAAGGTCAATATTTAAAGTAGAGTTTATATAAAAGGAGTCAAACAACATGGAACTTATCGAAAGTCAAACGTACGTTAATCTGGCAAAAGCCTATTCCGGCGAAACGCAGGCGCGCACGCGTTACGAATTCGTCGAGTACGGAATGCGTAACGAAGGATATATAACTATGGCGGAAATAGTGGATACTATCGCCTATCAGGAATTCAATCACGCCCGTATGTACTATACTTATTTGCAAAAAGCGTCAAATAAGCCTATCAAAAATATCGAATATACCGCAGGTTTTCCGTTTAAAGAAAAATGGGATATTTTGGATAACTTAAAATTTTCCGCAGAAGACGAACACAACGAAGCCAAAGTATATCTTGCGTTTGCGAAAACGGCAAGAAAAGAAGGCTTTGAAGATATAGCGATTCTGTTCGAACAAACCGCCGAAGTGGAAAAATACCACGAAGCGATATTTTTAGAATTGTACGAACAGATGAAAGAAGGTTCTCTTTACAAAAAAACTTCTCCTACAACGTGGGTTTGCTCGTCTTGCGGATACGCGGCGACAAGCGAAGAAGGGTGGAAAGAATGTCCTTTATGCAAAGCGAAACAAGGCGCGATACTCCTAAAGCTGCAGTCGATGGAATCCTACAATATGCCGACTATAGCTCAAAAATTCGCCCGTTCCCAAAACGCGCGCGCTTAATAAATACAGATATTAAAACCGCCTTGATAAAACAAGGCGGTTTCTTATCGTTTTTTTTATACTATTTGTTTGACAGGCAATATGAAGTAAAGTACTTCGTCGCTCTCGTAGATAGTTATAACGCAGCTGTTGTGCTGAGCGAATTCCATACGTATTGTTTCTGCGTTTATAACTTTTAAACAATCGTTAATATAACGGGAATTGTACGCGCATCTTACGTCCTTTCCGGTAAGCGAAATGGTAACGTTCTCTTTCGCCGTTCCGTATTGGCTCGTCGAAGATATATTCATATTATATTCTTCGATATTGAATACTACCAAATTGTTCTTTTCGCTGCGCGACATAATAGAAGCGGTGTTGAGAGCTTTTTCAAACGTTTCCTTGTCAACAAGAAGTGTAGATAAAAAGTCCTTAGGCACGATATTGTCGTACTTTATGTATTGTCCGCCGAGCAACCTTGTGTACAGCTTGGTGTTTTCCATAGCTACCATCAAATAGTTGTTTTCGATAAACACTTTCAAAACGTTGTCGCCGTCGGTGAGAAGTTTGGATAGTTCCGATAAACTTCTGGAAGGTATAGTGGCGGAAATTTCGTCGACTTTTTCTTCCAATACTTTTTTGCTCATCGCAAAACGGTATCCGTCCGTCGCAACCGCGGATAACGTATATTCCTTAGCTTCGAAATGCACCCCTTTAAGCATAGGTCTGCTGTCATCCGTCGCAACCGCAAAGATAACGTTGTTTATAATTTCCTTTAAATTCAGTTCCTGTACGGCAAAATAACTCGCTCCGTTTATCGATTCTACTTCGGGATAATCGTCCGCGTCCAGTATTCCTATGTTACATTCGCTGTTCGCCGAACTTATAACCAGCCTGTTTTCGTCGGTTATTTCCAGCGAAATATCGCTTCCGTTATCGGATATGTTGCGTATATAATCTCCGAAAATTCTTCCCGGAACCAAAAATTCTCCGCCGACGATAACGTTTGCGTCGATAGTTTTTTCTATCGCCAAGTCCTTATCCGTAGCGTATAAAGTAAGTCTGTCGTTTTCAGCCGTAATTTTTATACATTCGAGTACGGGCGCGACGTCTTTACTTGGTAAAGCTTTTGAAACTTTTGCTACAGCGTCGTTGAGGTCTAAACTGTTTACGATTATTTTCATAGCGTTTCTCCTTGCTAATTGATTTTATCTTTGGCGTTCCGCTCTACAATTTATATACTTTCTTTTGGTAGTAGTGTTGTTAGGCGGTGTGAAAATGTATTTTTGTTGCGTTAAATCAAGGACTTTTACAACATATAGAATGTTTTAAGCCGTGTCGATACTATATCTTGTATTATGTCAAAAATAGATATTGTGGATAACCCGTAGTTTAAATCCACAAACCATGTGGATGAACTGGGGACAAGCTTTGCCGTATCGCGAACAAAAGAGAAGTCGGTAATTTACCTGCGTATATTTACGCTATTATCCTTATATATTTTACCACAAGCATAAAAAAATTGCAATGCTTATATAAATAATGAAAGTTAATATTTCGTCCGTGAAAGGATAAAATCGACTAAAAAAGAACGTTAAATCAAAAAAACTATTGTATTATAGCTGAAAAATATGTTAAAATAAAACCTACGCGCAAAGCGCGTTTCAAATTTCAGAAGTCAAACCGTATTTAACCGTTTGGGAGGTAACGTAAATATGAGTGTATTGATTATAGATGCCGACGGCGAACTTTGGTATAAAAGACAACAGGAACTTAACGTAGACTATATAAAAATGCCCTTTTCTTACGGAGGGGAAGAATACTATTACGATCTCGGTTTAAACACCGATTTCCGTAAATTTTACGACGCGGTTCGCGGGGGAGAAATTCCGAAAACGATGGCTCTAAACCCCGAAGAATACGTTGAAATACTGGAACCGTATTTTAGAAAGGGAGAGGACGTACTTTACGTCAGTTTTTCTCACGCCATGAGCGGAACTTTCGACCATCTTAATACAGCGCTTAAAACGCTTAAAGAAAAGTATCCCGAACGAAAATGTACGGTCTTTAATACCAATTCCATAAGTTTGGGAGCCGGCATTCAAATGGAGTACGCGGCCGAGCTTAAAAATAACGGGGCAAGCGACGAAGAGATAATAGCAAAACTTTCGGATTTTACAAATCGAGTAGCAGTATACTTTGTAGTAGACGACTTGATGCATCTAAAACGCGGCGGAAGACTCTCGGGAGTAGCGGCGTTCGCGGGAACGCTTTTGTCGTTAAAACCCGTTTTGACAATAGACGAAAAAGGCAGCTTGAAAGTATATGAAAAGATAACCGGTAAGCGCAAAGCTTTAAGAAAGATAGCCGACAAAGTCATCGAAGAACTGACGGGGACGGATTATAACGTGTATATAGTGGACGCCGATTGTCCCGAAGAAGGCGACGCGCTTGCAGAAATGATAAAAGAAAAACGTCCCGAAGCGAAAATCGTGCGGCAAATAGTAGGTCCGGTTATAGGAGCGCATTGCGGGCCCGGTACGATAGGCGTTATATTCGTCGCCGACAAACGGCCGATACCTCTCGAACAATAACGGTAAAAACACGCGGATTTGATTTGAATCCGCGTGTTTTATAATGCGGTTCGAAACCCATTACAATCACATTAAATAGCGCCCGTAAAAACCAAACATTTAAAACCGTTTTTAAAGCGGTTTTTTTTTGTGCGTTAAGGAACGGAATTTTCGACAAAATATAAATCTATTTATACTATTATAAAAATTGCATAACGTAATTTAACGGCAAAACACTTGACGGGGGGGGGTATTATTGATTAAAATATCAGCGGCTATAAGCCAAATCAATAAAAAAAGGAGAAAAAAGACATGAAAAAACATGCAAAACTTTTGGTAGTAGTTCTTGCTTGCGTTATGGCTTTGTCGGTAATTTTACTCGCATCCTGCGCACAAGAAGAAACGAAAACTGCCTATGGTCTTGTACACGGAAAAGGTTATGTCGGCAAAGCGACGGTAGTTCGTCTTGGCGACAGTTTAGTATCCGCGGATTTAGACGAGGCTTGTTTACCTACTTACGTTAAAGCGGAAAACGCAATCGAAGGATATACGGTAGAAGGTAAATATTTGAACCACGGCTCGCCCGCGACGGCTCATTTTTACAAAACCGTTAAATTCGGCGACGTAACTATGGTATACGACGGAACGGAAGTAGAAGGCGTTTCCAAAGGATATATGGTAGGAACGAAAACCATGCTCGAATTCTTTGCCGACGAAGCTAACTGCGAAAAGTATTTCGAAGCTGTTGCTAAAAACGAAGTGAAAGTTGTTCTTGCAGACGGCGAAAAGACGGATATTCTCAACGCTAAAGCGCTTCTCAAAACGCAAAACAACTATTGGGGAACTCCCGCCACTAACGCTCTCGGTTGGAAAGCCAACGTAAAAGCTACATGCGACTATGTCGTAGAAAACGGTTTTGACGGCGCGGCTAAAAAAGAAGATTTCAAAGTTACGGATAACAGCGCTACCGACGCTAAACTCGACAACGAATTAGTTGATAAGAACGGCGTTAAAACCGGCGCTACTTGGACGGATATGTGGGATTACTTCTCGCTTTTGAAGTCCGCTTTTGAAAAATAATTTTCATAAAAATTTCTCTTCAAAAAATTTAGGCGTCCGCAAATGCGGACGCCTTTATTTTCGTCTAAAAGTACTATTTGAGTTTTGTTTTAAATTCGGTTTTAGCTTCGCCGTCTACGAACGGGTTGTATACCGAAACTTTTTCGCCTTTGGAGTTCCAATAAATATGAGTTTGCCAACCGTTAGCAAAGTCGACTCGGGTTTCCATTCCGATATGGTCTTTCGTATTTAACGCGCCTACTTTATCCGTTTGAGCGTTTCCGCGGCGTCCTACTATAAAGCCGTTGAAATTGTAATCGGTTACGTAGCCGGAGTAAGTTTTGTTCGGTTTAAACTGTGAGTTGTACGTTAAGTAAGCGGAATCCGAATCGCCGTCTGCAGGCGTATTTACGGTAAGTTTGTTACCGAATTCGTCGTCGGTCAAAAACGGGTATAATTCATGCTGATGTCCGTATATGCATAAATCCGGTTGAATTTCGTTAAGCAAAGAAGTCCAAACCTTTTTTACCGTTTCGTGGTTATGTCTTGCGTTTACAAACTGTATAGGAATATGACAGCAAACCACCGTGTATTTGAACCCGTCGTTTTTGCCGTTATCGCGGATATTTTCAAGCATTGCGGTTTGTTCCGCCTGGTAAAGTTCGAATTGCGCGGTATCGTAGTATTCCCACCAATCGTCGTCGTGGTCTTCTCCTATGTCCAGAGTGATACCGAAAACGTCTTTATTTCCTCCGTCGTAGTTGCCGAACGTAAATTCGTAGTAAAAATTACCGTTTTTCGAACCGACGTATTTGTGCAAATCTTCCGCGTATTTGCCTTTTATTTCGTGGTTTCCGCGCGCGTACACAACGGGAAATTCGCCTTTGGTAACGTCGCCGGCAAGCAGATTGGTAAACTGAGCGTCGTATTCGCTGTCGATAAGAGTGTACGAATCGCCCAAAATAACCAAAAAGTCCATATCTTTAACGTTTTCGGCGGCAAGACGGGCGCCCTTTCGCGAACCGTGTACGTCGCTCATAGAATAGTAGATTAGTCCGTCCGACGAATTCACCGGCCGAAAGTCGTATTTTTTCGTAAAGGGTTTGCCCTTATATCCGCCGAAAGGCCCTCGGTAAATCATCGTTTGCGCGCCGATAGTGTATCCGCCCGCTTGGTCAAGTTCCTTTTGAGGAACGGTAACTTTATGTACAAGGTCTTTCGATTTTCGGCTGCCGGCGTACAAATCGTAGTATTTCTTGCCGTCTACTTCAACCCAGGCAAGACTTTCGTCGTTGGTGGAAAACACTATTTGATAGTCGTCTTCCACGGCATAAACGACGGCTTCGTAAGTAAAGTAGTTTGCTTTTACGTCGAACGCCACAAGCACCGTTCCCAGTATAGCTATTCCCAGCGTTACGCATTTTAACGTCGTGCAAAGTTTTCCTTTTCCCTGCGGAGGAAAAAATAACAGCAGTCCGAATGCGGCAAGACACGTCGCTATTAACAGCGATTCTCCGAATGCCGGAAGTATAAAACGCAGATAATCTTTAGCGCCCATAGTTACTACGACTATTATTCCTATTGTAAACACAAAGCTTACGGCAAGCGATACAATAAACGGCGCTTTCTTTTTGCCGCTCCATAAAAAAGACGCGACAGCCGCGTAAATAAACGCAAGCCACAAAAATATACAAATAAGAAGCGGCGTTTCCATTATAAAAAAAGAACGGTCGGTATCCGCGCCGAACTGTTTTGAAATGCCGCTCCAGTTTACTCTCAGCGCCAGCCAAAACAGCGCGACTATCAAACTGTAAGCTACCGATACTACTGCCAGCCAGTGTTTTTTGAGGTTTTTTATCATGGGGATTATCTCCTAAAAATATTTATGCTTAATAATGCCTTATACTAAAATAATATTAAAAATATAACGCATTAAGCGTGATACGATGTAATTAAAATAAGTTACGTTCAGTTAAACCTATTTGATTACTTAATTATATCGTAAAACAATGATGTTAGTTTCGGTAAAACCCAATTAAACGTTTTACGATGTAATTAAAACCAGGTAAGGTCGGATAAATCCATTTAACTGCTTAATTATAACATATCGGACGGTACAAAACAATATTGTTGACGATAAAAAATAAAACCGAACGCCGCGTTAACTTTTGAGCGAAAAAAAAGCCTTCTTATACAGAAGGCGTAAAATCGCTGTCGTTACTTATAACGTTTATTGAATTTTTGCTGTTTTACCCACGTTTTCATAACCGCTTTGGTAGGTACGATTTTTACCATCCGCACTTGACTGCGCGCGATAAATCCGCAAATCGATATATCTTTACCTTTTATAATATCTTTAAAAGCTTTGTCGACTACTTCCTGCGGCTCGTACATGGCGGCGTAGTTTATAACGACTTTACTGTCCGTACACTCCGCTCTGTCGAAAAATTTTGAACGCGTCCAAAAAGGGCATACGGCGCAAACGGTTATTTTACGGGGTTTAAGTTCGACGTTTAAAGCTCTCGCGTAGCTATGCACAAACGCTTTTGTAGCGGCGTAAACGTTTTGATAAGGTGTGGGTTGAAACGCGGCAACCGAACTGAACTCCGCTATTTTGGCGCCGGCTTTCATATACGGCAGACAGTATTCCGTCATTCTGACCAAAGATTCGCAGTTTAAGCGAATCATATTTGCGCTGTGTTCTACGGGTATTTCGTCGTATCTGCCGAATTTGCCGAAACCGCTTGCGTTTACAAGCCATTTGACGTCGGGTTTTTGTTCTTCCAACGCGGCTTTTATAACGTCTACTCCGTCGGCGGTAAGGTCTACGGCAAAAATTTTGAGAGGCGTTTTCATAAGCGAAGCCGTTTCTTCCAGCCCTTCTTTGTCGAGGGCGACTCCCCATATCTCGTCGAAACTCAGTTTATCCAATTTCAATGCAAAGGCTTTGCCCAATCCGCTGGACGCGCCCGTAACTACGGCTATTTTCATATTTTAATTATTCCCGATTATTTGTTTTTTATACGGAAAGGCGTCAAATGTACGTTTTGATTTCGACGCGTTTTAAAGTTAAAGCCACTTTGCGCGGTTTATTTCTTTTTTCGCGGCTTTGTCCAGCCTGTCGTCGCTTTCGGGCATTGCGATACGCATGGCTTCTATATCTAACAAAACGAATTTCGGTTTATTGTTTTTGAATATAACCACGCATCCGTTTTCTTCCGCTTGTCTTACGACTTTGGAAAAGTTTTGATTCGCTTCCGTCATAGATATTATTTGATTGCTGTCGATTAGCATAAATTATCTCCTTGCTTTAAATTTTACTTTTTATACTTCCGAAGCGCGTTCGGTATCTTTGTAGCTGGAATTTCACATACTATATACTATCATAAAGATAGGATGAATTCAACCCCTATTTTGATTTTTTACCAAAAAACTTTTGCAAGTTTTTCCACACTTTTAGAAAAAAATGTCTAAAAACAGCTATAACTGGTCATTTTAAAGGCTCAAAAATGAACAAACCGATAAAAAATATTTTTATATCGAAATGTGTTGACAATAGGATACGGGGGGGGGTATTATTTATAAGCTAAAAAAGAATAATGAGAAGTTTTGTAACTCGGTTATAAATAACTCGGTAGGCAAAAGCGGTGTAAAATCGGGTTAACGATTGAAAAGCCGCGTTTTTTATCGTTTTTAACTTTTCTTACGAAAAGTGAAAATAAAAATTTTGGAGGAAAATATGAAAAGAAAAACATTAGCGGTTTTGCTAAGCGTATTGCTTGTAGTATCGGCGGTGCTTGTTTTGACTGCCTGCAACAAAGAATACACCATTACGTTTAGAAATTCAAACAACGCTAAAATGGACGAACTGCAAACTGTAAAGGGCAAGGTAGAATATACCAAAAAGAACCTTACGGCGGACGACCGCGTATTCGACGGATGGTACGACAGTCTTACCAACAATGCGGACGGAACTCAAACGTACGGTAAAAAGGTAGACCTTGCTACGACTACTTTCGACAAAGATACGACTTTGTACGCTAAATGGACGTTAATCGGCGAAAGCGTAGGTTACTGCTTACCCGGCGTTATCAACGGCGTTACCGATTGGGACCTTGTAACGGTTGTAGAAACCGCCGCAAGAAAACTTACCCATCAAGAAGGTACAAACGTTTATACTATGACGGACTTAACTCTTAAACAGGGCGATAGTTTTAAAGTTGTTTCGGCTGTTCCCGCCAAAACGGGCGAGTGGGCAGGGCAAGTTAAAATCGAAGCGGGATATTCTCAAGCTACGGTTAAAATTGCAGAGGGAGCTACGCTGCCTGACGACGTTGACGGAACCGATACGGAAGTATTGATTAGCGCCGGAGATATGAATAATATCTCGATTCTTCGCGATATGAAAGTCGATATTCGTTTTGAATACAGCGATATAAGCGACGATTGCGTAGTTACGGTAACTATAAAAGAAGCTTCCGGAGCGCCTAAAGCTCCTATTTCCGAACTTGGATTTATCATCGTAGGAAGTATCAGTTCTTGGAACGGACCTTTCGCTGCCGACGGACAATATAAAGATTTTATTATGACTCCCGATGCGGCAAAAGTTATTTATAAGGCGACGGTTTCTTTTAACCCCGGCGCTTTCAAAATCAAAGTAAACGAAAGCGATTGGAATCGTGATAATTACGGTTTCGCTCAACTTATGGGCGTTACGGTTGAGGATACGGTAGTATTGCCCGAAGGCGTAACTAAAGACGATATCTTTACCGATGACGGCGGAAATATCACTACTAAATACAAAATGACGGCTGAAATCGAGTTGGATACCGAAAACGGAATCATAACGATTAACGTTACCGCTCTCGAAGAACTTACGGAAACTCATCAAATGTATATCGTCGGTACAATCGGCGGAGGAAATTTCGACCAAGTTTACGAAACGGCCGTTAAATTAACAAAAGGAGAAAATTCGACGGTTTGGTCCGGTAAAATTACTATTACCGAAGACGATTACGGTCCCGATTGGACAATCGCTCAAGGCGGATTCAATGCAAAATGCGCCGCAATAAAAGTAAAAAATAATGTAGATAAACTTGACTACGGTATCGGCGAAAACGGAAAAGGAAATATTTTCTTGCTCGCGGGCGATTATTATGTAACTTACGATGAAAAAGACAATTCCGTAAAATTTGAAGCCTGCGCTTACTATATCGTAGGAACTTTTGTCGATGCGGAAGACAAGAACGTTAACTTTACCGTTAAAGACGGCTTAACTCCCAAATTGACGGTTAGCCAAGACGGACTTACGGCTACGGCTACGTTAACGGTAACCGACGTTTCCGAGAAAGAAGGATACACTTGGTTGGGAGAGGACGGCGTGTTTGCCGTACAAGCGGTTTACGGAACGAGTTTGGGCGTTGCTCAATGGTTCGGAGGCGGCAATACAAAAATAGCTGCGGCAGGAACATACACAATTACGCTGACTATCGAATCCGGAGCGTTAAGCATAGTTGCAGCGGAGTAAAACGGAGAAATATATGAAAAAATCTAAAATATTACTGTCGTTGCTGTTAGTTGCCGTAATGACGTTGTCGCTTGTTTCGCTGATAGCGTGTACGGATAATGACAAAGACGTAGAGATAGTTATGTGGGCTCCGTCCGGCGCGCAGACGTTCTATGCCGAATGGGCTAAAAAATGGGCGGAAGAGTATAATAAATCCGAAGCTGCCGGCGGAAAAACCTACACGGTAATTATGGGCGTAGAAGCGGAAAAAACAGCCGCTACGCAAATGAAAAATTTGGGAGCCGACGGAGCGGACGTTTTCTGTTTCGTAGACGACCAAATGGACACGTTGCTCGACGCAAAATTATTGTCGGCGCTCGGCGACCCTAAAAACGAAAACGCCGTTTTGGCGAAAGATATTGCGTCGCGCAATACCGAAGGTTCGGTGGCCGCGGCAACGGGACCCGACGGATTGCTTTACGCTTTCCCGATGCAGGCTGACAATACGTATTTTCTGTTTTACGACCCCGCAATCATCAGCGAAAGCGAACTTACCACATGGGATAATATCTTTGAAAAGGTAGCCGCTTACAATACGGAACATTCTTCCAACTATCGCGTTCAGCTGGATTTGGGCGATCCTTGGTATCAATCGGCGTTTTTCTATGCTTTCGGCGGAAATGCAACTAAAACGGAAACCAATTTCGGTACGGATGACATAGGTCTTAAAGCGCTTAAAACCGCTCATAAAATGTCTATGAATCCGCTTTTGAAAGTTGTTCCCGCAAACGATTTGCCCAAAGAGTTTAACAAAACTTCACAAAAAATAGCCGTAGGCGTAGGCGGACCGTTCGTTTATACGGAGGTTCTTGCAAACAATCCCAACATCAAAATCGCGCCTTTGCCTAAGTTCGTTTACGAACAAGAGCAAGCGCAAATGATACCTTTCTTAAGCAACAAACTTATCGGCGTAAATTCTTTGTCTCAAAACATTGTAGCGGCGCGCGACTTAGCTAACTTTATGACGAGCGAAGCCGTACAGAAAGACAAAATGATAAAACTTTCCGCCGGTCCCAGCAATATAAACGCAGCGAACGACGCAGGCGCTTCCACAAGCGACATTGCAAAAGTACTTGCAGCGCAGTCTGCTTACAGCATACCGCAGCTTAATCTTCCCAAAGGATATTGGGAAGCGATAAAAACTCCCGTCAACGCAGTAAAAACCGCCGGCGCTCTTGCCGACAGAACGAAAGACGTTTATTTTAAAGACGGCGTATATCAAGACGCGGAATTACGCAAATTGTTAACCGCTATGGTTAAAGCTATGGAACTGGAAACCGCAAAATAAATACCGGTTTTTAATAATTCAAGGCATCGGAGGAGGGGGCAACCTCTTCTCCGATTTGTTCTTAAAATAACCGTTTTACGGATTTCGCTTCGTAACTTCGATTTTAAGAACGTTTTTTAAACGGAATATTCGGAAATTATTACGGAAACGTAAGTTTCGTAAAATTTCTTATTGAAATATGATTTAGATTTCTGGTTAAAGGCGTTTTTTCATAAACGGTTTTAACGTATATTTTTGTCAGGAGAAAGCTTTATGACTGAAAATATTGGAACTAAAACGGTAAAACGGTCCAACCGATTCGTACGGTGGCTTGCGCAAATCGGAGATTCGTTCGTTTCGTTTTTCAAAAAAATCGGCAATTTTTTCGTCGGTTTGTGGCAAACAGTACGTTACGGTAATTGGAAAACCCGACTTTCTCTTTTGATTATGGGTTTCGGATGCTTTGCGTACGGGCAGCCGTTAAGAGGCGCGCTTTATTTGTTGCTCGAAATAGGTTTCGTATTGTTTATGGTGTTTACCGGCAGTTACTATCTGAGTAAATTCGGAACGCTCGGAACGAATTTGTCCGAACCGGTAATAGACCCGATTACGGGTTTGCCCACCAACGAAAGAACGCCGGGCGACGATTCTCTGGCCATATTGCTATTCGGCGGCGCAACGATAATGATTATTTTGGTATTCGTTTTTATGTACGTCAAACAGCTTAAAAACGCGTACGAAAATCAAACCCGTTCCGAATTTAATATGCCTATCGCAAATACGAAAAAAGATTTGCGCAATATGCTAGACAAAAATTTCCATGCGACTTTGCTGGCGCTGCCTACGGCGGGTATAGTGGTAGGCACGGTTATTCCGTTGGTATTCATGATTTTAATTGCTTTTACCAACTACGATAACGAACACTTAACGCCTAACAATTTGTTTACCTGGGTCGGACTTGATAACTTCAAGCATCTGTTCGATATGCAGGGCGACAACGCGCTGGGTTCGACGTTTTTCAAGCTTTTGGGCTGGACGCTGTTGTGGGCGGTGCTTTCAACCGTTACCACGTACATAGGCGGTATGGTTTTGGCAATACTTATCAACAAAAAAGGCGTGCGTTTTAAAAAGATTTACCGCGGCTTTTTCGTAATTACGATAGCCGTGCCTCAATTCGTAAGTCTGCTTGTCGTCAGCAAGTTTTTCAGTACCGAAAACGGACTTGTCAATCAGCTGCTCACGTCTTGGGGTTGGATAGACAACAACATACGCTGGCTGGAAGAAACGAATTTGGCGCGTTTTATGGTGGTTCTTATAAATATGTGGATAGGTATCCCGTATTCGATGCTTATAACGAGCGGTATATTGATGAATATCCCCGAAGAACTTTACGAATCTGCGCGTATCGACGGCGCGGGACCGGTAAAAACGTTTTTCAAAATTACTCTTCCGTATATGCTGTTCGTTACCGGACCGTATCTTTTAACGCAGTTTATAGGAAATATAAACAACTTTAACGTCATATTCTTGCTTACCGGAGGAGGACCTACGTCTTCCGATTTGGTTGCCCCCGCGGGGAAAACCGACTTGCTTATTACATGGCTGTACAACATAACGGTCGGAGGCAGTTACGGCGACTATAAAACCGGTTCCGTTATCGGTATTTTGGTGTTTATAGTATGCGCGGTATTTTCGCTCGCCGTTTACCGTAATACGTCCGCGGTTAAGAACGAGGAGGATTTCCAATGAGAAACGCGTCGGCTTTAGGTATTAAAAAACAAAAAAGATACCGCAGTATGAAAGCGGTGAAGATAACTTCGCTTACGGTTATACATATTATACTGACCGTAATGGCTGTGATATGGATATTGCCTTTCGGATACGTATTTATTCACTCGTTCCGCGGAAACGACATAACGATTCCTTTCCCCGACCAAATTTTTCCGACGGAGTTTTCTTTAGACGCTTGGGCAAAAATGTTCGGCGGCAACCCCGCGAATTACGCCGATAACAAATTCGACTGGATAAACTTTCCGCGTTGGTTCGGCAATACCCTGCTTATAGCGTGCTGTTCGTGCGTACTTACCACGCTTATGACGCTTGCGACAAGCTACGCGTTTTCGAGAATGCGTTTCAGAATGCGCCAGCCGTATATGAAGCTTATATTGATACTGGGTATGTTCCCCGGATTTTTGGGCATGATAGCAATTTACAACATCTTGCGCGCGTTCGGGCTTAACGAAGGTCCGCTCAAAATAATAGCGTTGATTTTCGTGTACAGCGCGGGTGCGGGTATGGGATATTACGTATGTAAGGGATTTTTCGATACAATACCCAAAGGACTTGACGAAGCGGCAAAATTGGACGGCGCGAATCAGGCTCAGATATTCTTTAAAATCACCCTGCCTCTAAGTAAACCGATTATCGTATACACGGCGCTTACCGCGTTTATGGCCCCTTGGATGGACTTCATTTTCGTAAAACTTATCTGCTCGGGTAATTTCGATTACGGCACGGTTTCTTTGGGACTTCAAGCGATGCTCGAAACCGAAAACTACAATTCGCACTGGATATTGTTTTGCGTGGGCGCGACGATGGTTGCGATTCCTATAACGATTTTGTTTATGTTCCTGCAAAAGTATTACGTTGCGGGAGTTACGGGAGGTTCAGTAAAAGGCTGATGAAAAAGTTTACTTATATTATATCGATAATTTTGTGTTTATCGTTCGTTGCGACGTTTTTTACGGCGTGTACTCCGAACGATATAAAGGATTGGGAGTCCAATCAAAAATACGACGACGGCAATCCGTACTATAAAGATTACTATCAAATTTTCGTTTACGGTTTTGCCGACGGTAACGGCGACGGAGTAGGCGACTTAAAAGGCGTTGAACAAAAATTGGATTATATTGCCGATTTGGGTTTTAACGGTATTTGGCTTTCGCCTATTCATCCGTCTCCCACGTCTCATAAGTACGACGTTACCGACTATTTGAGCGTGGACGAGGAGTTCGGCACGTTGGACGATTTTAAATCGCTCGTAGCGGCCGCTCACGGTAAAGGCATTTCCGTAATGCTCGACATGGTTTTCAACCATACGTCTAATCATCACCCTTGGTTCGAAGCGGCACAGCAAGCTTACCGCGAGGGTAAAGAGTCCAAATACCGCAGTTACTATATGTTTACGGACAATCAAGGTGATTCTTACGAAACGTTCGGCGGATATTCGCATATGCCCAAACTCAATTTGGATAACGAAGACGTCCGCGGCGAGATTGACGCGATTTGTAAGTTTTGGCTGAAAGATTGCCAAGTCGACGGTTTCCGTCTTGACGCCGCTATGCATTTTTACGGCAACGCCTCGAAAAACATTTCGTTTATGCAGTGGCTTATGTCAACGGCAAAAAAATACAATCCCGACGTTTATATGGTCGGAGAAGTATGGGATAACGCGGAAACGATTTATTCTCATTATGCGGAAGATTCGGTACAAAGCTTCTTTAACTTTGCTCTCAGCACAGCCGACGGCGGAAATCAAATTCCCGCAATAGTGGGCGCGAGCGTAACGGATAAGTCCGGAGAACTTAAAAACGTAGTAGAGGCGAAGGAGAACGGCACGGCAAAGGGAATAGACGCTTTGTTCGCAAGCAATCACGATACTTTACGCGTTGCAAATTCGGCTGCGTTGGGATACGTTAGCAGGCGCACGAATAAATTTGACGTTTCGATGTACGAAAGACACAAAATGGGTATCGCGTTGCTTTATACTCAAACTGGTAACGTATTTAACTACTACGGTAACGAAATCGGACTGCGCAGCGGTTTGCGCATAAGCACGAGCGACGATTACCTTGACCATACGTACCGTACCGCAATGGATTGGGGCGCCGATTCGGAAACGACTCACGAAAACGGCTTTGCATACCAGTCTTACGGAATGTCTACTTTGTACGGCGAATACGACGACTATTTGGGCGGAGTTGCCGAACAGGTCGACGACCAAAGCAGTCTGTACAATTTTTATCGCCGCATAATGCTGCTGCGCCGTCAAAATCCCGAAATTGCGAGAGGAACTTCCTCTTTCGTTGCGTATGAGGATACGGACGTAGCGATTATAGTCCGTACGTATAACGGCAAAAGCGTTTTGCTTGTTTACAATCTAAACGATACCGAAAGCAAAACCGTTAACGTCGCTCAAATTATAGCGGATAACAATTTGCAGGGTACGCTTGCGGGCTTTTTATCCGCCGACAACGGAAGAGACGTAAAGTTTAAAGGTTCCGTTTTGAACATGCCTCAATTTTCGTTGGCGGTTATAAGATAATTCGTACAAATTATTTAAAATAACAATGGAGAACGTATCGCGTTTATTGCGGTACGTTTTCCGTTTTTTTTGAACTGCCTAACGCAAATTTCGATAGTAGCAGGGGTTTTTATTTCCGCCGTTAAGCTTTTGTTTTTAAACAGATAAAAGGAATATATAAATTCCGACGTATTAAACTTGGAAATCGTAAAACAAACGAGCGCGTATCTCGCGCCGTTTGTCAATACGGTTAAATAATAAACTGATGTTGAATAAGTTAATTAAAACGCAGCGTTGCGAAAAAAACGAAATCGCTTATAAATTCATAATCAGATGGCGGTAATTTGCAATATATTAAAAATATTCCGTTCGTTTTTGCTTAAATAACGTTTAAAAACGTATTTCAGAACGTAATAGCTGTTCGTTTTTTATTACAAAATCAACCTATAATTTATCCTATATTTTATTTGGCGAACAATGTTTTTTATTGTCAAAGAGTATTGACAACTAGATATGGGGCGGTTATAATAGTTATATGCGTAACGGCGGAGCGTATTATACATAAGAAAAAGGCGTTTTATTTGCCGCGCCGACGCGTTATGAATTGCTTTTTAAAATTATTTGGAGGAATATATGGCAAGCGTAAAATTAAATCATATCTACAAAGTTTATCCCAACGGAGTAAAAGCGGTTAACGATTTTTCTATGGATATAGCCGATAAGGAATTTATCGTCTTCGTAGGACCGTCCGGCTGCGGAAAAAGTACGACGCTACGCATGATTGCGGGTTTGGAAGAAATAACCGCGGGAGAACTCCGTATCGGCGACATGGTGGTTAACGATATGGAGCCAAAAGACCGCGATATTGCGATGGTTTTCCAAAACTACGCGTTGTATCCGCATATGACGGTTTACGAAAATATGGCGTTCGGGCTTAAACTTCGTAAAATGCCCAAGGATCAAATAGATGCCCGTGTTAAGGAAGCCGCGCGTATACTCGGCATTACGGAATATCTTGACAGAAAGCCCAAAGCAATGTCCGGCGGACAGCGTCAGCGTGTGGCTCTCGGACGCGCTATAGTCCGCGAACCCAAAGTTTTCCTTTTGGACGAACCTCTTTCCAACTTAGACGCAAAATTGCGTACCGCGATGCGCAGCGAAATAAGCAAGCTTCACCACAAACTTCAGACTACGTTTATTTACGTAACTCACGACCAGGTCGAAGCTATGACTATGGGTACCCGTATCGTAGTTATGAAAGACGGTTTCGTGCAGCAAATCGACAGTCCGCGTAATTTGTACCGTTTCCCCGGCAACAAATTCGTAGCAGGATTTATCGGAACGCCGCAAATGAATTTCTTTGACGGCAAACTTTTGAAACACGGCGATAAAGTAGCCGTTACGTTGGATAACACCGACGTAAAACTGGACGCTCCCGCAAGCTACTTCAACAAAGCAAACAGCGCTTATCTCGACGGAAGTAAACCCGTGGTTATCGGACTGCGCGCCGAACATATTTCTGTAGATCCCAAACAGTATCCGTTCAAAGCCAAATGCCGCGTATCTCATACCGAGGAACTGGGTACCGATTGCCAGGTTTACGCCGACTTTAACATAGCCAGCGAAGAAACGGTGGCGGAAAGCCCCACGAGAGTTATTGTAAAGGCTCCTGCCGGCAGTTATTATAACGTTGACGAAATAATCGAAGTGTCTCTCGATTTGGCTCACATTCACGTATTCGACGCCGAAACTGAAAATACTATAGCTCCGCGTATTCCGCAGGAAGTAGCATGCGACTGCACGGTAGCCAACGATACTTTAAGTTTGCTGGGTAACGAAATCGCTCTTCCCGAAGCTATCAAAGTACAAAACGGAAAGTACGTTGTAACCATACCTACAACCGCTATCAATTTGAAAGGCAAAATCGAAGCGGAAGTCGTCGAAGAAGAGGACGTCAACGGTCAGCGTTTGGTACATCTTAAAGTGGGCGACGCCATTTTGTTCGCTATAGCGGATGCCGAAGCCAAAGTAGGTAAGAAAGCGAAAATCGGTATAGATTTAAAACAAATCCGCTTGGAAAAAGACGGCGAAGTAGTAGTTAATCCTCTCGCTTACGACAACGCTCTAACTGGCAAATTAGCTAAACGTAAAATCGTTGTGGAAAAGGAAGTAAAAGGCAAGATGAAGAAAGTGAACGACTTGGCTTTCTCGTTGGAAATTGCCGGCGCAAGTTTCGAGTGTTCGCGCGCGCTTGCTCTCCGTTTGGTTAACGGCGGCGGTCAAGACGTGTTTAACAAAGATTTGGAATTCAGATTTACGCCTTATCAGGTAGCGATTGGCGAAGAAGGAATAGCCGCGACGGTGGAAAAAGTAGTAAACTACGGCGCGGAAAGTTTCGCCGTATGTAAGTTGGGAGAAAAAACGGTCAACGTATCCGTTCCAGATGGCTTTGCCGAAACGGAAGTTAAACTTTCTCTTAACGCCGACGAACTCGCTATCATCGAAGTTACGCGCAGCATTCGTCTTGCATAATTTATAATTGAAAATTTTTATACAAATTGCGGCAAGTTAATTGACTCGCCGCAATTTTTTAATAATTCTGTAAATATAGATATTGAAATCTCCGAAGTTTTTTATTATTTGAATACATAAATTTACTTTTATAATTGTCAATTAAACTTTTGTTCGAACCGCAAATAAAAGCTGATTTAACGTTCGCTTGGAAAAAGTATCGGGTATTTTCAAAACCGGCGGAAACCTCTCTGAAACGTTTGCAAATCGAATTACGATAACGAAAAACCCGCAGTTAAGCGGGTTTTGAAAAATACGGTTTTTTACTTTTTCAGAATTATAAAACTATCAGAGAAACGATTAGCGGTATAACTAGATAAACGGCGAATGCAATCCAGCTTTTTGTTTTTACGGCTCGCATGACCATGTATACGGATACGAGTCCCGACAAAAACGCGGCTGCGATTCCTATAACTATACAGTACCACGGCGTCGTTATCGACGTTTTCAGCGCTTCGTAGCCTTCTACCGCCGCGCTTGCCAAAATAACAGGTATCGATAGCAAAAACGAAAATTCCGCCGAATCGACCGCGTTTATTCCAAAAAGTTTCATTGTGGAAATAGTGCTGCCGCTTCGGGAAAGTCCCGGAAAAACCGCTATCCCTTGCGTAACGCCCGTTATAATCACGGGCAAAAAGCCGCTTTCGTTAAGTCTTAAACGCGGTTTGGACAGTTTGTCGGCAAGAACTATCAAAACTATCGTTAAAGCGAAGCCTATCGGCAGTATTTTTTGCATAAAACTTTCGGGAACAAACAATTTAATAAGCAAAGCTATCGCAAACGTAGGAACGCTTGCGATTACCAAATACAAAAATTTTCTGTCAGCGACGGGGTGTCGGATAGTTTGCCAAAGCGTTTTCCGCATCGATATCACTACTGCAAACAGCGTTCCCAAATGCAGCATCACGTCAAAAAACAAACCGGCTTGTATGTCGAACAGTTTTTCCGCAAGCAAAAGGTGTCCGCTGCTTGAAACGGGCAGAAATTCAGTAAATCCTTGTAGTAATCCTAAAAAAATGCTTTGTAATACCGTCATTGTTTGTACCTTTGGATTCGTTATTTTTTATTATAAGACGCACGTCTTGAGCGCGGCGAACAGCAAGCGTAACTCCGTTTACGACGGTTTGCCGTATCGCTGACGGAACGTCGTTTTGCGTAATTTCGGTGGCTACTGTCGTATAAATGTCCCGCCGAACGTAATAATAGTGGTTTTAGGAGTTATGAAATGCGTAACGCCGTCCGGTAACCGTGCGCAATCAAAGCGCCGCCTTCCGTATTTATTACGAAATCAATACAGCGCACGTTCGTTTTATTCGTCGCGTTTTCGGTTACGGAGATTGTCTGACTAACCGAGGTTCGTTTTTTATTTACAATCCATACGAAATATAGTATAATTTATTATAATATTTACGGTTAAGATGTTTTAAAAACGCGGCGGATTTCAATTTTTTGTCGAAATAAAAACTATTATGTTAAATCGACTGCGCCGAAGGATTTTAAAAGGCGGAGCTTTTTATAATTGTACGCTTTTTCGTAACGTTTTAGACCGTCGGCATAATTATCGGAACGGCGTTCGTTTTGGCGGTTTTCCGCGATGACGGATAAGTTAAAAACCGATTCTAAATATTGAATCGTTCAATCGGAGGAAAAAATACAATATGAAACTTGGCGTAGTAGGTTTGCCCAACGTCGGTAAAAGCACTTTGTTTAACGCAATAACTCAAGCCGGTGCGGAAATAGCTAATTATCCGTTTTGCACTATAGAGCCCAACGTCGGCGTGGTAGCCGTTCCGGACGAACGTCTTGATAAACTTGCCGTCTTGTACGACAGCAAAAAAATCACTCCTACGTATTTAAAATTCGTAGATATCGCGGGGCTTGTAAAAGGCGCTTCCCGCGGCGAAGGATTGGGAAACAAGTTTTTATCGCATATACGCGAAGTAGACGCCATCGTTCACGTAGTAAGGTGTTTTGTCGATTCTAACGTAACTCACGTATCCGACGCCATCGACCCCGTCGCCGATATAACGACTATCAATCTGGAACTTATACTGGCCGATATAGAAACGGTAAACGCCCATCTTGCAAAAGCGGTAAATATGCAAAAAACCGGCGAAAAAAAATATAAGACGGAAGCGGAGCTGCTTAAACGTATTCTGTCTTGGCTGGAAAGCGAAAAACCTGTGCGTACTATGGAATTCGACGAAGACGAGCGCGCGCTGGTAGACGAAATGTTTTTACTTACCTCTAAACCCGTAATCTACGCCGCTAACATAGCGGAAGACGACATCGGCAAGCCTGATAACGATTTGGTAAAACTAGTCGAAAAAAAAGCCGCCGAAGAAAATTCCGAAACGTTAGTTATTTGCGCCAAGGTGGAGGAAGAATTATCCAATCTTCCCTCGGAAGAAAAAGCGATGTTTTTAGAAAGTTACGGTATAGAAGAAAGCGGTTTAAACAGACTGGTGAAAAAATGCTACAAACTTTTACGTTTGGTAAGCTATCTTACCGCCGGCGAAAAAGAAACGCGCGCTTGGACTGTTGTCGAAGGAACCAAAGCCCCGCAAGCGGCAGGCAAAATACATTCTGATTTCGAGAAAGGATTTATCCGCGCCGAAATAGTACCGTACGAAACTATGCTTGAAATGGGCGGATACAATCAAGCTAAAGAAAAAGGAAAAGTCCGCAGCGAGGGCAAAGATTACGTAGTTAAAGACGGCGACGTAGTACTGTTTAGATTTAACGTTTAGACGCACGTCGAAAAGATAAAAAAGATTTTTAAAATCTGTATTCCGACGTGTGAAGAAGCGGAAGAACTCGACGGTAAACCGTTCGAAGAAATACGGAAAGTCAAACCGTTTAAGCTCGACAAGCCGTTTTTCCCTCTAAACGTTTGCGCCGAGATAAACGGAGAGGTTGTAAGCGGCGTATTGGCTTACGCCGTTATGCGGAATATATTGTATATCTATACCGTTTGGACGAGAGACGCCTGCCGCGGCAGAGGGTTGGCAATCGAGTTGATTAAAGAAGCGTAAAATAGGGAGGCGGCGCCGGGGTGCAAAACCGCGTTTAAATACTTTTGATTTTCAGACTCCCGCATTTTACTAAAAACTCGGTTACGTAAAATGCGGCGAGATAGACTACGAACGTTGCAAAGAAAATTTTTATTACAAACACATTGCGGAGGTCAAATGAGCAAAACAGCCCCAAAGGAAGTAAATCCGAACAGAGTAAAACTCGGTAATAAAATAGCTTTTGCCTGCGGCGATATTTTCGGCGGCGGAAGCTTTAACATAATCAACTTTTTGTTTACGCCCTTTTTAACGCTGGTCGTAGGCATACCGATGATTCATCTTACGTGGATACTGCTCCTTACCAAAATTTGGGACGGAATTATCGACCCGTTCATCGGAAAAATAACCGACGGCAAACAGCCGGGTAAATACGGAAAGCGCCGTTATTTTATGCTTATTGCCGCGCCTTTGGTTTTCGTAGGACTGCTGTTGTTGTTTTTTCCTTGGAATTTGGTTACGAACAGCGTCGCTTTAAAATGCGTTTTCGTAGTTATCGTATATATGTTGTACGCAACCGCGCAAAGTTTCGTGCTTATTCCGTACTATTCGCACGCAAGCGAAATGACAGACGATTTTAACGAACGGAACAACGTCAACGCCGTCCGTATAGCTTTCAGCATAATGTCAAGCGTAATATGCGTGGCGGTCCCGGGTATGATTGCTTCTCCCAACAAAGGCGACGACGGCAAATGTTATATTTTGATGGCGGCTATTTTCGGCGTAATTTTCACGGTTTCAATACTTATTACGGCGTTATTCAGCCGCGAACAAATCGTAACGCCCGCGGTTAAAACAAAAATAAGTTTTAAAGAATTCGTGCGTCCTTTAAAAGTAAAAACGTATCGTCAGTATCTGGGAATGCAAATGTGTACTTCTATGGCTATGGCGGTTATGTCCAGTTTCTTTTTTACCTTTTGCGACTTTTATTTAAGGCGTATGAGCTATACCGAAATAACGCTGAACGGCGGCAGCAGGTTTCCTATAGCTACGGTGGCCGCCGCCATGATGTTTATAGCGCAAATATTCGCTCTGCCGTTTTATCTTAAACTGATAAAAATAAAGTCCAAACGCTTCGCATATATTACGGGAGCGCTGATATGGATTGCCGTAGCGGCGTTAATGCTGTTTTTGCCGGCCGAAACCGCGATTAACGTAAGCGAAAGCTCTATTTCGACGAAATCGGGAACTCCGACTTGGCTGCTTATAATTTTCGGTTTGGCTTTGGGCTTCGGTATCGGCGGTACGGTGTTTGTTCCGCACAGCAGTTTCGGCGACGTTTGCGACGTAGGCGAATTGTATTTCGGCGAGAGAACGGAAGGGGCTTTTTCGGGCTTGACCAATTTTTTGAACACAACGGCGCAGGCAATAGGTCTTTCTATTCCGCCGCTTGTAATAGGTCTTGCCGGTTACGTCGAAACGCAGTATATGGAAACCGCCGAGTTTACAAAATTATACGGCGACGCTGTCAACGGAGGTACGGTAACTTTCAACGATATTTTATGCAAAGTAACCTACGGCAACAATACCGTTCAGCTTTTACCGGTCGAACAAACGGAATCGGCGCAGCTTGCGATAAAATTGACATTTATTTTACTGCCTATCGCGATAATGGTTTTAGGTATAATAATTGCTTGTAGGTACAAGCTGACAAAAAATCTGCAGCAAAAAATAGTCGAAGCCAACGCGCTGGAAAAAAAGGACGGCGACGAATTCAAGCAAATGCGCGAAGAACTTTTAAAACAGCTATAAAAGCTGCCGCGAGTATTTTGACGTATGATAAAATACGATTTTCAGTTAAGTCAAAATAAGTTTTACTAAAAAATCGAAGGAAACGATATGATAAAAATTACCCCGCTTTTTTCGGGAAGTAAAGGTAATTGTACGTTAGTGCAAACGCAAAAAACGAATATATTGCTGGATTTGGGTTACGGTTACAAACAGACCGTCGCCGCGTTGTCAAAATTCGGACTTGCTCCAAACGACATAAGAGCCGTTGTTATATCGCACGAGCACGGCGACCATATCGCGGCTTTGCCGCATTGGACGCGTAATCTTCCCGCAAAAATTTACGCTCCGTCCAAAATAGCCGACCTTATTTGTCAGCGTTCGTATTGCAGCGACGTAGAGGAAATAACGGGGCGTTTCGAGATAGACGAAATAACGGCGGATATCTACGAGTGTTCTCACGATGCGCAAGCCTGTTTGGGTTACAGATTTACGTCGAATGGAGTAAGCGTCGCAAGCGTTACGGACACAGGCTGCGTTAACGACGCGCTTTTGGACTTTTTGCGTCCTTGCCAAACAATACAGCTCGAAAGCAATCATGACGTGGATATGCTGACAAAAGGCGCGTATTCTTATCCTTTAAAAAGAAGAATATTGTCCGACTACGGTCATTTGTCAAACGCGCAAACCGCGGAGGTGTTGCAAAAACTCGATTTTTCTAACACCAAACGCATCGTTCTCGCGCATTTATCTCTTGAAAATAACACTAAAGAAATCGCTTTCGATACCGCCGTAAAAGCGCTGAAAAATTGCGGTGTAACGGAAGGAAAGGACGTATCGGTTTACGTTGCCGACCAATTTAACAACGAGGTTTGCTTTTGATGAGAGAATACTACAATAAAAACGATTTGGGGCTGAGTTTCGGTTTCGTAACCGTCGTGTACGTGGGTTTCAGTTTTATCGTAGCTTTGATAATACAGCTATTCGGTAATGTCGCGTCGTGGGTTAATGCTGTTCTGCTTGCGGTATGCTCTCTTGCTTTAGGAGCAAGCGCGTTCGTTTACGCGAAAATATCCAAAACCGATTTCGTAACCGCTACTAAAATAAAAGAAAAACCGCACTTGGCACATGTCGGCTGGGGATGTATCGCTACGTTGTTTTTGATAACGATGATGATACCTCTTAACAACTGGATAATGAATTTAATCGAAATGACGGGACTTAAACGTCCGTCGGTCGATTTGGATATGGACGTGGCGTCTATGATTATAGTGGCTTGCGTTATTCCCGCATTTACCGAGGAGCTTGCTTTCCGCGGAACTATAGTTCAGTCGCTTGCCCGAGAAAAAAACAAACTTGCGTCTTTGGCGATTACCGGAGCGTTGTTCGCCGTATTCCATATGAATCCCGCTCAAACGCTGCATCAATTCGTACTTGGCGCTTTTATGGCGCTGCTCGCGTACCGCAGCGGAAGCTTATGGACTTCGGTCATAGTGCATTTACTGAACAATACAACAGCGGTCGTCTTGTCGTTTACCGTTCCAGACAGCTTTTTTATCGACAATGCGTTATGGATGTTTTTCGTAGGGCTTATAGGTTTTGCAGGTTGTGTTGTCGGATATATGTTTACCACAAAAAGCAAGTGGCAGACGCAAGACGAAGACGTTGTAGTCAACAGTTTTTCAAAAACGAGTTTGGGCGTTGCCGTCGGAATTTGCGCGTTTATGTGGATAGCCGCGCTACTGGTGTGATATGAAATTTAAAATAGTCGCCGTAGGCAAAATAAAAGAAAAATTTTTCAGCGACGCGATAGCCGAATACGTAAAGCGTATTTCGCGTTTTGCGGCGGTGGAAATAGTCGAAGTTGCGGAAAATACTTTTTGCGGAGTTCCTAACGGTAAAGAAATAGAAAAGATAACGCGCGCCGAGGGCGAAGCGATTTTGCAAAAAACGGAAGGATGCGTCGTCGCAATGGATATAGATGGCAAACAGCTGGACAGTATGCAGATTGCGGAATTTATATCTCGTAAAAAACAAACCGATTCGATTTTTACTTTTGTTGTCGGAGGCAGTTACGGTTTGTCTCAAGACGTAAAAAACAAAGCTGATTTACGTTTGTCGTTCGGCAGAATAACGCTGCCTCATCAATTATTCAGAGCGGTTCTCTGCGAACAAATATACAGAGCCTGCTGTATCGAAAACAACGTATGCTATCACAAGTAGCTCTTCGCTATTGACAAAAACTTATATTGTGTTAAAATAATCAAAACGACTGCGGAAGTATTTTTATGGAAAACATTTTAACGACGCAAACGCTGTGGGAAAACTACGACCCGACGGCGGAACAACTGGACGTCAACGTATTTAAGACGTACGAAAAGGACGGTCTTATCGTCAAACAGCTTTACTTTACGGGCAGAAGCCTGAGCGCTAATCAAAAAACGCGCGTTTTCGCTACGGTTTGCTGTAAGAATACTAAATCCGTAAAACCCGCAGTATTGCTTGTAGGAGATTATAAAAAGCCTATCAACCTTAACGATTTGGAAGAATTGGCAAAAAGCGGATTCGTCGCCATGGCAATAGACTTTGCAGGGCGCGCAAGCAAAGGATTGTTTACTTTTTACGTGGAAGAACTGGACTATTGCAACGCCGACGTCGCTCCCGGTATGTTCGAAGTCGAAAAAACCGCGCGCGAAACAAAAACTTTCGAATATGCGCTTAATTGCCGCAGGGCGATTACGTATCTGTTTCAGGAAGAAAAAATAAAACAAGTATCTCTTTTGACCATTGGCAGCGGAGTATACGTGGGGGCTATAGTATTGGCGGTAGACCAGCGTTTAACCAACGGCGCCGTGTTGTTCGGCGATATCAGCCGTCCTTTCCCCGATTCGGGCGACGGTAAAATCGATTCCGATGACGACGATGATTTAAACAGACATTTGGACTACGAACGCAAACGTCAGCTTTGGACGTTGGGTCTTGCTCCTCAAACGTACGCTCTGCAAATAAAAATCCCTCTATACGTAATCAATTCCGCAAACAGCGCTTTTGTAGATATAGAAAAAGCCAACAAGATTTTCGGAAGACTGAATCACGAATGCAGATTTTTGCTGCTGCCAACGGCGATAGATTATATAACGGATAAATATTTCGAGGGCTTGGTAAAATGGCTTAAAGGCGCGCAAGTCCCTATGCAATCGGGTTTGCTTCCCGATACCGACGAAAACGGGGAATACTGTTTAAAGGTAAAAACATCCTGTTCGATTAACAAAACCTCCGTATGGTATTGTACAAACGCGGATAAAAAAGCAAAATATTTCCGCAAAGCCAAACTTGTAAAATCCGGCGAATACTACGTCGCCAAATTGGATTTGTACGAAAAAAACCGCGAAGTGGAGGCTTTTGCTCTGTTCGACAGAGAAGTTGCCGTTTCAACTCCGTTATATCGCGAAACCGTTACGGCTGCGCGCGTCAAAGTCGCTAACAAAAACATATTCAGCGGAACCAACGAACAGCAGGTTTTGATTAGACTGGATTCGACTCAAAAATCTCTGAACGTTGACTTGGAACAAAAATTAACCGCCGGATACTTGGATATCGTCGGAGCAAGCGGAAAAGCTCTTGCCACGTTCGCTATGAGCGACGACAGTTTGTGCAGAGGGGACGAATTTACGCTCGGTTTCGACGTAAGCAGCGATTCGCGTCAAGAACTGACGATTACCGCGGTTTGCGATTTCGGCGGAGCAAATATCCGCATGCAGCAAACCTTCGAACTGATCGGCGACGGCAAATGGCAGCATATTACGGTTGAAAAAGATAATTTCCGCCGAACGGAGGACGGCAAACAGATTATGGAAGAGGATATCGTAGATATGCTTATAATTTCCGCCGAGCAAGAAATTATCGTCAATAATATTTTCTTGGTATGATAATGTTTTGTATTGGGGATACTGTAACGACGCGTAAAAAACACGCTTGCGGCTGCGATAAATGGGTAATTACGCGAGTGGGCGCCGATTACAAAATAAAATGTAACAAATGCGGGCGTACCGTTATGCTCGCAAGCGATAAATTTCACAAGGCGGTAAAAAACGTTGACGTTAAATAACGACGAACAATTTAATATAGACGAAGAATCTCCGAACGAAAAGATTTCGGCGGAAACCGACCCGAACGAGTCTTCGTCTTCCGAAATCTTTGACGTAACGGAAAGCGCAAGCGATTCGGTAAAAGAGCGGAATAAGAAGAAGCTCAATTTTGTCGTCAACGTCGTTTTGTGGGTTATTATAGCCGTTTTAACAGTTTTGCTTATTTTGCGGTTATTCGTTTTTACCAACATAAAAGTTTCCGGCGAATCTATGCTTCCTACGTATAACAGCGGAGAAACGGTGTTTGTTAACGAATTGACGAAGCCTAAACGCGGCGACGTTATCGTGTTTTACAAACATAACGTAGACAACAAATTCAAAGCGAAGTTCGCTTCCCCCAAGGATAGCGGAAAAGGCGGTAAGTACGAAAAACTGATCAAACGCGTCGTCGCCGTCGAGGGGGATAAAATCTGGGTCGAAAAGAAAGAAGAAACGCTTAACGATTATATAGTTGTAATCGAAACGGCGGACGGCGAAACTCTTTACGAAGATTACTATAAACGCGGAGACAAACCGCTTTATCAATTTATAATCAATAACGATACCGATTTGGTAAGCACCGGATTGGGCAATTTAAGAAATCATACTAAGGGCAACCCTTTGGTAATCTCCGCAGGAAACGTTTACGTTATGGGAGATAACAGGGGAAACAGTAACGATTCCCGGTTTTTGGGGCAAATACCTTTAGACAGATTGTTCGGCGTTGTGATGAACTGATTATATATTTTGAAATTTTACGCGTTCGGGCTAAACCGAACGCTTTTTTATAGGCGGAAATTTGATAATTTACTTTTTAAAATATAACGCGATTAAAGTTTTGACGTGCAATTTTATTCGGATACAAGACCGGCTGCCGAATTATATATTGTGATTTTTTATTAAACGACTTTGAGCGTACGATTATACGCGTTTTAGCTTCTTAGCGTACATTGATTGAAATATACGTTTATTATTTCGTTTGTTTATAAGTATAAATTGTTTTGTTTTATGCAAAAATCATTTGTATGAAGGAAAATTTGCTGGAAAAATTACAAAAAGTTTTTTACGGGGACGAAGATTTGCGCGTACGTCAAGTTCAGTGCGGTATTTCTCTTAACGTCGTATGCTTGGATACGATGTGCGACGATAAAAAAGTAAGCGCTTTCGTATTTCAGCCGCTTGTTTATATAAGCGACGCCAAAAGCGTAAAGGACGTACAAAACAAACTATCCGCCGGAACGGTTGCCAAAAATCCGCCTAACTTTTATTCGATGGTGGAGGATTTAACCAACGGCTACACGTTGATATTCGACGAATCGGGAGGCTGCGTTTCCGTCGATACGCGTACGACGGTAGGACGCGCAGTTGCGGAACCGCCCACTTCGATGGTACTTCGCGGTCCGCGCGAAGGTTTTGTCGAAGACGTAAAAGTAAATATAACGCTGCTTCGCAAACGTCTTAAAACCGCCAATTTCAAGACTATAAATCTTGCCGTAGGCAAATATACCAATACCGCCGTAAGTTTGTGTTATTTGGATACTATTGCCGACAAGTCAATCGTGGATAACATTGCTCAGCAAATCGAAAACATTTCGGTAGACGGCGTGTTGGACAGCAGTTATTTGGCGCGTTATCTCGATTCTAACAAAACCGTGTTGTTCAGACGCGTAGGCGTAACTGAAAAACCCGACGTCGCGGTTGCGAAAATGCTGGAAGGCCGCGTGGCGATAATAGTGGACGGTTCTCCGATGGTACTTACTTTGCCATATCTTTTCGTTGAAGATATGCAAAGTCCCGGCGATTACTACGAAAACTCTACAATGACGGCGTTCAGCCGCATTTTGCGGTTTATAAGTGTGTTGGCGTCCGTTTTGCTGCCCGCTTTATACGTTTGCCTGCAGGTTTATAACTATCAAATAATACCTTTGCAGTTTTTGATAACCGTTATGAACGCGTCGGAAGCGATACCGTTTTCTCCGCTGTTCGAAATGATGCTGGTACTTGTTATATTCGATATTTTACGCGAAGCGAATTTACGTATGCCGTCGGCCGTCGGCATATCGCTTTCGCTTGTCGGGGCAATAGTATTGGGCGACGCGGCTGTAAAAGCCGGTTTGCTTGGCGCTCCCGCAGTTATGATAGGAGCGTTATCGGGAATAGGTTTATTCACTTTGCCCGATAATACTTTGGTACTTTCTCTTATGCGCCTTATTATAACTTTTATCGGCGGAACGATGGGACTTTTGGGCGTTACCCTTTCGATAATCGCAATATTATTGTACCTTGCTTCGCTTCAAAACAACAAAACGCCTTTTCTTGCTCCGTTCGCGCCTAATATTCCGCAAGACAGGCAAGACGCGATAGGTCAAAAACCCGTGCCTCAAATGACGGAAAGACCGAAATCTATTCCCAACAAAAACAACAAGAGGAGGGGCTAATGGACAAAAACAGGATAGGAATCAATCAGCTCGCTTTGTTATATTTGCTGTCCATTGCGGGAGGTAAGTTTTTAACTCTGCCGTCAATTTTAGCTAAAGACGTAGGGCACGACAGTTGGCTGGTTTTATTGTTCAGCTTTTTGTGGGATGCGATATGTCTGGTGTTTTTGCTGTTTGCCGTGCGCTTAAATCAGGAAAAACAACTTGACATTTCCGCTATTTTAGACAGAACCGTAACCAAAGTGGTCAGCAAAATCGTTATGGCGATATTTTTCGCGATATTTATTATCCGCGCAAACATACTGCTTTCCAGTTGTTATAAAATGTTCGCCGTAACTTTCGACGTAAGCACAAACTGGATAGTTTACGTAATACCCATAGTGGTCATAAGCTTTTTCGCTGTAAAACTGGGATTTAATTCCATTGCGCGAACAACGCAGCTGCTGTTCGGTATAATTTTTATCTGCGTATTCGTACTGGTATTTTCGCCTATTTCACAGGTAGAGTTTACATCTCTTTTGCCTGTCGGCGAAGCTGGGTGGGGTAAAATTTTAGCAACCTCTTTTACAAGAAGTTTTTGGTTCAGCGACTATCTGTTTATTTACTTTGTGTTCGACAGCATAAAAGTCAACAAAAACCGCGTATTTGCGCCCGTGATAGTTGCGTTTGTTATCGGCGCGGTTTTAACGGTTTTGATGAACGCGATGTTCGTCGCTTTGTACGGCGATTTAGCGCAGGATTTCGATTTGGCAATGACTAAAATCGGCGTGTATTTCGTGTCCAATTCTTCCAACGGACGTTGGGACTGGCTTACGTTATCGATATGGCTTATGTCGGTTATCATAAAGATTATCGTATTTATTTACTGCGCGTACAAAAGTTTGGAAAAAATATTCGGTTTCAACAAAGACAAATTTAACTGGTACGCGGGAGTGTTTATTGTGGCTTTACTGATGCTGCCGATGTTTATATCCGCCGACGTGGTTTTGTCCACGGTAGTAATGTGGGGACTCGTGCCATTCGTGCTCGTACAATATCTTTTGCCCATCGCATTACCGTTTTTAACAAAATTGGCTTTACGTAAGGAGGTGGCAAATGGATGATATAAAAAGAACGGCAATCGTTATAGCCGCGCTCGCCGTATTGCTTTTGATTTCCTCGAGCTTCGTAGGAAGCAACATAATGAACAGAGCTATCATAATCGGAGTAGGAGTAGATAAACTTGAAGACGGCGTTCGCCTGACTGCGGAAATAGTAAGTCCTGGCAACGGTTCCGAACAAGTCGGAACGTACAGCAAAATAGTTTCCGCCAACGGCAGAAGCGTGGGACAGGCTATTCAGAAAATTGCGGAACTCACGGGTAAAGAAGCTTCGCTGGGCAGATGTCTGCTGATTATTCTCGGTCAGGATTTCTACGAAAACACCGACTTTGCGGATACGATTGATTACTTTATCAATTCCGACAGTTTTAAGGAGAGCTCCGCCATTTGCTGCTGCGAAGGTTCCGCCGAGGAATTGATGAATAAAGGTCCCGCCGTAGCGCAGAGCGTATCGCTTGCGCTTACCACTTTGCTTCAGGACCAAGCTAAAAAAGTGGCTATCGTAACCAATACGTTATTGGACTATACGCTTAGTCAAAAAAATATGTTGAAAACGGGCTTTCTCAACAAAGTTAAATTTCTGCCTTCGCAAAATACCGATTCCAACAAACCCGACCAAGAGCAAGGCTTTTTTACCATAAACGATTTGACGGTATTCCGCGACAATAATTTCGACTGCGATTTGACGCCGGACGAATCTATAGGTTTGGCGCTGTTTAACGACAAAGTTTTGGGCGATACGTTTTCTTCGGACGCGTCGGGCAAATTATTGACGGTAAACGTCAACAGCAAAAAAATCGATAAAAAAATAAAAGACGGCGAAGTAACCATTACCATTAAACTGTTCGTCAAACTGGCAAGAACGGACAGCGCCGACGTGGAAGGGGTGTTTGTTTCGCAGGACAAGAAGGAAATACCCAAAGAAACGATTAACGATATTACCGAACAAGCCCGACAGCTTTCGCAAGCGGTTATAGACAGGCAAATTTCGCAAAATTTCGATTTGATAAAAATTCACGATTTATACCGTCAAAAACAAGGCTCTAACAAAGAATTGGAAAACAAACCTATGGAAGAATTCAATGTTAATCTAAAAGTCGAAGTAATTGAAAAATGACCTGCGCGCTCTTTTTAAAGAGCGCTTTTTTATTGTGCGCTCGTTTGACTAAGCCATTTTTTTGTGATATTATTGCAGATATATGAAAGGACTTATAATAACTAATCCGTACGATACTAGCGACGTTCAGCTTAACAAGCGAACGCGTATGCTTTGCGAGTTTGCAAACTTGGGCGTGGATATGAGGGTTTTGTCAAACGATTTGTTTTTGACGCGAATCGAAAACGGCAAAATCGTAAGCGGTGTAAGCGACGATTTCGTTTTGTACTTCGATAAAGACAAATACGTCGCCCGTATGCTGGAAAAATGCGGATTTAGAGTTTTTAACAGCGCATCGGCTACGGAAATCTGCGACGATAAAATGCTGACGCATATCTCGCTTGCCAACTGCGGCGTCGCTATGCCCAAAACTCTTTCCGGCGCGTTGTGTTACAAAAACGACGGAGAAATTTCGAAAGAATATCTCAATTCCGTTATCGATTTGTTGGGGCTTCCGCTTGTGGTAAAGGAATGCCACGGCAGTTTCGGCGAACAGGTTTATTTGGTTAGACGCGCGGACGAACTGTTTGAAACGGTGCGGAAAATCAAATTTAAACCGTATCTGTTCCAGCAATACATCAAGAAAAGCAGCGGCAAAGATATGCGCGTAATAGTCATAGGCGGCAAAGCCGTCTGCGCGATGTTAAGACGGAATTCACACGATTTCCGTTCCAACATACAGCACGGCGGACTTGCTGAAGCGGCGGAGATTCCCGACGACATTCGCCTTTTGTGCGAAAAGTGCGCACGCGTTATCGGTTTGGATTATTGCGGTATAGACGTGCTTCTCGGAGACGAACCGCTCGTCTGCGAAGTAAACAGCAACGCTATGTTCGAAGCAATGGAGCGGGCGACGGGAGTAAACGTGGCGGAATTATACGCAAAGCACATAGTAAAAAGCGTAACGGAAAATAAGTAGATTTTGCAGAGCCTTGATTAAGGAGGAAATATGCGGCTTAAAGATTTTTTGAACGAAAGTTACACCGCGTATCACGCGGCGGCCAACGTTTGCAGGTACTTGGACGAAAACGGATTCGTACGGTTGACGTTAGGTGAAAAATGGAATTTATCGCTTAACGGCAAATATTATATTACTCGAAACGGAAGTTCGGTCATTGCTTTTAAAATAGGAAAAAACAAAGTATTTAACATCTGCGAAAGTCATACGGACAGTCCGTCGCTGAAAATCAAAGGCTGTCGGATTGTCGAAGGCGATTTAAAAAGATTGAACGTCGAGCAATACGGCGGCGGGTTGTTGTATTCCTTTTTAGACAGGCCGCTTAAAATTGCTGGTAGAATTTTGACTGAAACGCCAGACGGTTTAAAGCAGGAACTTGTCGTTAGCGATTATAACGTAGTTATTCCGAGTTTGGCTATTCATCACAACCCTAACGCCAATTCGAATTTATCGTTAAATCCCCAAACTGATATGCTGCCGATATGGTCGCAAAGCGAAACGGATTTATATGGCAGTCTTACAGATGAAAAAGTGATAGACGCTGATTTGTACGTAGTTCCCGATTGCCGTTCGTTTGAAAGCGGCGCTAAGGGAGAATTTTTAAGTTCGTCAAGGCTGGACAATTTAACCAGCGTATATTCTTCCGTAACCGCGCTGGTAAATTGCAGCGCTTCCGATATCGCCGTCGCGGCGTGTTTGGATAACGAAGAAATCGGCAGCGGCACTCGCCAAGGTTCGCCCGAATTTATCAGCCAAGCTTTAACGGCTATATGCTGCGCGTTAAATATGAACGAAACCGAAATTTTATCGGCAAAAGAAAACGGACTCGTTTTATCGGTTGACAACGGACACGCTTTTCATCCCGCGCACAACGAAAAAGCCGACCCCGTAAACAAAACGTCGCTAAACGGAGGAGTGGTAATCAAGCGCCATCCCAACTACGCAACCGACGGACTTAGCGCCGCGGTTTTGAAAAAACTATTGCAAACTAACAACGTCAAATATCAGGAATATTTTAACCGCAGCGACGTTCGCTGCGGAAGCACGCTCGGATTAGTAACGTCTAAAACGCTTGGTATGAAAACGTGCGATATCGGAATCGCTATGTTGGCGATGCACTCGGCTTGCGAAACGTGCGGCGCGCGGGACGTAGACGTTATGACTCAATGTTTGACGGCGTTTTTGTCGTCGGAAATTTATTTGAACGAAAACGATTTAAAAGTAAAATAACGCGAGGTTAGATATGAACGATTGTAAAAAGGAATACGAGCGCTGGCTAAAATACGCAAAAGACGAGTCGGTGCAAAACAGTTTGCGCAAAATGAGCGAACAGGACGTAATAAATGCGTTCAGTAAAGATTTACAATTCGGGACGGCGGGATTGCGCGGAATAATGACCGCAGGCACGGATCGCATGAACGCGTATACCGTATACCGCGCAACCGAAGGCTTGGCGCGTTATATGGACGATAGAAAAATGACGAGCTGCGCCGTAACTTACGACTCGCGTTTTAACGGCAAATTGTTCGGCGAAATAACCGCCGCAACTTTGGCCTGCCACGGAATCAAGGTGTATTTTACGAAAGAATGTATGCCTACGCCCTTTTTGTCCTTTATGGTGAGGTATTACGAGTGTTCCGCCGGCGTTAACGTTACGGCGAGCCACAATCCCTCCGACTACAACGGTTACAAAGTGTACGATTCTTACGGCTGTCAGCTTACCGACGAAGCGGCTTTAAAAGTTACGGAATACATAGAGCGCGTGGACACGTTCGAAAAACCGCTACCGGATTTTAACGATTATATAGGAAAACAAATCGTTTATTGCGGCGGCGAAGCCGAGAAAGAATACGTAAAATGCGTGCTATCGCAAAGTCTGAGCAGAATAGAAAATTTATCGGCGGTATACACTCCTTTAAACGGCGCCGGTTACAAAATCGTTCCCGAAACGCTGCGCCTAAACGGACTTGACAATTTAACCGTCGTAAACGAACAGTCTAAACCCGACGGTCGGTTTTTAACCTGTCCCTATCCCAATCCCGAAAAGCGCGAAGCGTTAAATCTCGCTATAAAGCTTGCCGAAGAAAAACAATCGGACATAGTCATCGCCAACGACCCCGATTGCGATAGGCTCGGCGTCGCCGTAAAGGATAACGGCGGTTACGTTCAGCTTAACGGTAACGAGGTCGGCGTTTTGCTGTTGGATTACGTTTTAACTCGCTTAGCAAGTAAAAACGAACTGCCTAAAAATCCCGTAGTAGTTAAAACCATAGTAACTACGCCTATGGTAGACGCCGTAGCGGCAAAATACGGCGCGGAAGTTAAGAACGTTTTGACAGGGTTTAAATACATAGGCGACGTTATAAATAAGCTGGAAAAGAAAGGCGAACGGGACAGATTCGTTTTCGGGTTCGAGGAGAGCTGCGGCTATCTCAAAGGCTCTTACGTCCGCGATAAGGACGGAGTTATTGCAAGTCTGCTTATAGCCGAATGCGCCGATTATCATAAGCGCAGCGGAAAAACGCTTTGCGGGCGTTTAAACGAACTGTACGCCGAATTCGGAATGTATGCGAGCAAACAGATAAGCTACCGTTTCGACGGCGTAGAGGGCGAAGCGGTCAAGGCAAAATTACTTTCCGATTTAAGAAACGCGTCCGTAACTGCGCTCGGAAACAGTCCCGTAGAAAACAAGTGCGACTTTTTAACTCAGACGGAATACGATTTGCCCAAATCGGACGTTTTGCGTTTAAATAGTAAAGACGGCAGCCGCTTGATAATCCGTCCCAGCGGCACGGAACCGCTTGTCAAATGCTATATTTCGGTTTGCGGAGATAAAGAGGAAAACGAAATTAAGTTCGAAGCGATAAAACGTCAGCTCGACAAATTGTTCGATTGTAAATAGATTACGCCGCGTAAAATAAGACCTATCGTTCCCGTAGAACGGTAGGTCTTTTATATTAAAACAAATTTAATGCAAGGACGTTTAACGTTATTTCAAATCGGCCTTTTCAAAAGTAAAGTAACCCGAAACTACGAAAATCCCGCTGAACAGCAAATAGTAAAGAGCTATTTTGCCTATCAATCCGCCGTCGATTTTGCCCGCGTCGTATATCGTAACGTTTGCAAACGGTATCCAGCTTATCGTAGTGTTGGAAATTATTTCTCCGTTTACAATCAGTATATTGGATATGATTTGTACGATTAGCGTAAATATCGTGGGAGCGAACATGCAAATAAGTATCGGGAAAAGTATAGTAGCCCATTGTTTACGAACGGCGAATAAAAACATTGTTACGCAGGTTTGCACGAAAATCGTAGCGAATATACCCAAAGCGAAAGAACAGAAGCATGCCGAAACGGCTGCACCAGCCGATAAATCTCCGAAACCGAACAGAGTCGCTACAAACAGCATCGTAGCGGCGAAAAACGCAGTCAAATAGGAAACTCCTATTACAATCGCAACGATAAGGTAGGAGAAAAACATTTCCTTACGGCTTTTGTTGGCAAGCAAAACGTTGCGCATAGTGCCGTCGGTAAATTCTTTGCTTAAAAATACGCTCGAGCAAATAAGCGAAAATAACGCCGCGTCGCTCATCAAAGACGAAAGTCCCGAAAGCGTTGTGGTAGTTACGTTAAGCGAGCGCAGTAATTCCGCCAAATCGCTCATTTCGGGCAGTTCGGTTATCGATTCGATAATACCTGCCATCGCCAAGTTTAACAGGGCGCTTAAAAGCGGTAGTCCGCAGCATATACCGAAGAATATCCAAAACAGTTTGCTCTTTTTAAGACGGAAAAACTCGGTGCGTAAAATGTTAATCATAGCGAACCTCCGTTAATTTTGAAGTTTTGGGGAGGAGTCGTCGGCTTTTCCTTTTTAAGCAGTTCTATATAGTATTCTTCCAGCGAATCTCCCATTTGGTTTACGTTCGTAACGGTAATTTCGGCTTGAGCGAGCGAAAGCATAATTTGAGTTATTGGAGCGTCCGATTCGGTTTGCAATACTATTTCGTTGGAAGAAACGATTTCCGTCTTGCCGTATTGCTCTAAAACTTTTTTAGCCTCTTCCGTTTTATCGACGGTCATTTTAACGCGTTTTCCGCCCAAATTGCGTATTTCGTCGGCGGAAATATGCTTTAATACGCGTCCTTTATCCATAATAAAGAAATCGGTGGCAAACTTGCTCAATTCGGAAAGAATATGACTTGAAACAAGTATAGTCGTGCCCATTTCGCGGTTGAGTTTAACGAAAATTTCGCGCATATCGTAAATGCCCTGAGGGTCCAGCCCGTTTGTCGGTTCGTCCAAAATCAACAGTTCGGGTTTTCCTACAAGCGTCATAGCGATTGCCAAGCGCTGTTTCATTCCTAGCGAATAGTTTTTAACTAATTTCGGCGACGAGGCGTCCAAACCTACAAGCGTAAGAGTGTACGTTAAGTATTCGTTATCTGCTTTCAACCCCAAAAGCTTGCTTTGCGCGATAAGATTGTCTTTTCCCGTAAGATTGTTGTAAATAGACGGTCTTTCTACTATCGCCGCAACGGTAGTGTCGTCGCGCTGACGGCCCGGCAGCAAAGCAAAACTTCCCGACGTCGGTTTTACCAGTGTTGTAAGCATTCTGATCAGAGTGGTTTTGCCCGCGCCGTTTTGTCCCACAAGTCCCACTATGGAACCGCGTTCAATTTGTATGCTAACGTCCTTTACAACGGTTTTTCCGTTATAAATTTTGGTTAGCTTGTCCGTCGTTATCATAACGTCAGCCATAACGTTTGCCTCCGAGAGTGTATTTTTTACGAAAAAACGTTTTTTTTGTTAAAAACAATCATAGTATACGCCGATTTTATGTAAATGACAAGCAATGAAAACATTTGTTGACCGCTTTTTTGCGTTGTGCTACAATATAACTGCATTTAAGAGGTAATGAGATATGATTTTGTATAAAAACGGTTCGGCTTTGATAGACGGTAAGCTTGTTAAAACGGATATAGTCGCCAATCACGGACGGATAATAGCGATAGAGCGAGACGTTGTTCCCGACGAGCAGACCGAAGTGATAGATTGTACGGGCAGGTACGTTTTGCCCGCCTTGATAGACACTCACACGCACGGAGCAAACGGGTACGACTTCAATTCCGCGGATACCGAGGGAATGAAAAAGATTTTGGAATTTTACATTTCTCACGGAGTCGGTACGGTATTCCCCACGGTTATGACCGATTCGGACGAAACGATTTGCCGTCAGCTTTCTTTGATAGCCGAGTTGGCCAAGGAGTATCCCGAAATCAAAGGTATTCATTTGGAAGGACCGTTTTTGTCGGAAAAATATTGCGGCGCAATGCCTACGGAATATTTGCAAAAGCCCTCTTTCGACAAATTTTTACAATATCAAAAAGCGGCGAACGGACTTATCAAAATAATAACCGTCGCGCCGGAACTTCCCGGCGCAATCGATTTCATCGTCGAAGCGACTACGGCGAAAGTAAACGTATCGTTGGGGCATAGCGGCGCGGACGGCGAAACCGTATTTAAAGCGTTGAAAGCCGGCGCAAACTCTTTTACGCATTGGGGTAACGCAATGGCGCCCTTGGATAGACACAACTTAAACGTCGTGGGCGCGGGCATGTTAAGTTCGGCGTACTGCGAGGTAATATGCGACGGCAAGCATGTAGATAAAGACGTTTTGCGACTGTTGGTTAAAACAAAAGGAATAGACAAGGTCGTCGGTATAACGGACAGCATAATGGCGACGGGACTTGCCGACGGACAGTATACATTGGGCGTTAACGACGTAACTGTAAAAGACGGCGACGCTAAAATAACTGGTACGGATATCCGCGCCGGCAGCACGCTTGACGCGTACCAAGGGCTTGCAAACGCAGTAACTTTTACGGGACTGCCCCTTGCGGAAGCTATAAAAATCTGGACGGTTAACCCCGCTAAACGCATTGGTATGCTGGATAGATTGGGAACAATCGAACTGGGTAAAGACGCCGATTTTATCATTTTCGGATAATTATAAACGCCTCTTTATGCTATCCTAAAACGGATTTTATAGTAAAATCGTATCTGTCGATATTGACATTTCATAGGAAATCTGCTAGAATATAATTGCAAAGCGAAAGTGAACGCTTAGCAATATGAGGGAGTAATTGGCTTAAACGCTGCTCACGCCCGTCAAGACAATTTGCCTCGCGGCAAATTCGGGAGAGATTAAAAAATGAGACTCATGCGATTTGGTCATATGAGTTTTTTTGTTTATTAGAGGCGCGCGCAAAATTAAAGTACGGTCGAATAGGGCGTAAAACCGATTGTTTTGTAATATAAATTTATAAAAGGTAACGTAAGGTTACAAAGGAGAATTATTATGATTGGAACAATTTTAGCGGTAATTTTGGTTTTGGCTATTGCCGGCTGTATTGCCGGGGCGGTTATTTTCCGCACCAGAAAACGTCAGAACAAAAAACTTTTTATCACTTGCGTCGTAACTGCGTGCGTATGTTTCGCACTGTTTATAACGGTACCGTTCAGTATACACACCGTGCAGCCGGGACAAGTCGGCGTGGTAAAAGTGTGGGGTAAAGCGGCATATAACCGCACGTCCGGTACGTACTTCGATTTTTGGGTTTCCAAACAGTACGATATGTACGATACTACCGTTCAGCAGGAAGAAATCGACACGATGTGCTATTCGTCCGACGCGCAGGCGATGGATGTTAATCTTGTTGTGCAGTATCAAATACAAGCGGACAAGGCTGTGGAAATTGCCAACAATTACAACGGACTTGACAAGCTTAACAGACTTATCAACAAGGTTGCAATAGACAAAGCCAAGACGGTGCTGTCGCAAAAGTCGGCAATGACCATTATCGAAACGCGCGCGACCGTCAGCCCCGCAATCGAAACGGAAATAAAAAATACGGTTACCGAAGGTTACTGTGTGGATATCGTTGCGGTGGTAATTACCAATATCGACTTTTCCGACGCTTTCGAAGCCACCGTTGAAGACAAGATGATTGCCGAGCAACAGCAATTAAAAGCGGAATTCGAGAAGAAAAAGGCTATAATCGAAGCGGAAAAGGAATTGGAAGTGGCTAAGCTTACGGCGGAAGCCAACATTGCAAAAGCGGAAGGCGACGCGAAAGCCGTTCAGGTAAAAGCTCAGGCGGAGGCTAACGCTATCAAACTGAAATCCGTGGAAATCGCTCGTATGCTCGGCTTTACGATAACCGAAACCGTAACCGATGACGGAACCAACTACGATATCGACTTTACCGGTAAAACCGAAGCCGAAATCAAGGTTATTTCCGACTATTTAAGATACGTCGAGTATTTGGAAGTATGGGACGGCAAACTGCCTACCGTTATGGGCGGAGACAACGCCAACGTGTTTATTCCCGTCAATCCTTTGGGGTAACGCAAAAAAATGCTTGACTAAACGTCGTTGCGGTAGTACAATGTACAAGCACGAATAGGGGTTTGTCCCCTAAAATATAATAAGCGAGGTAAAGCGAAATGAAACAAGGTATACATCCGAATTATCACGAAGCGACTGTTGTATGTGCTTGCGGCGCAACCTTTAAGACCGGTACGACCAAGGATACCGACACGATAAAGGTAGAAATCTGCAACAAATGCCACCCTTACTTTACAGGTAAACAAAAGCTTGTAGACGCAGGCGGACGCGTTGATAAGTTCAAGAAAAAGTACGGGCTTCAATAATAACAAAAAATATAAAGGGAACAAAACCGTTTGTTCCCTTTTTTGTTTTGTTTAAGTTGCGAGTCAGTCTTCTTTTAACAAGTCGTCGCAGGTAACGTTGAAGATTTGCGATAACGCTTTAAGTTCCACGTCCGTTACAAAACGTTTGCCGCTTTCTATGCGCTGAACGGCGTTTTTGTCCACGTCTATTCCGTGTAGCTGCAGCTTTTCCGCCAGCATACGTTGAGAAAGCCTCGGCTCCGCACGCGTTCGCAATTCGTAAATATTTCTGCCGCAAACGTTATTCGTATTGTTTTTCGCTTTGTTTTTAAACATTCTTTTATCCTTTTGACATTTTATGCTTGTCAAAATTAACTATAATGTTTATAATAAGAATATTGACATTTACTAGATGTCAAAATAAAATTTGAATATCAATATTCCAATTCCAAATTTTCCGAACGGAATATTTCGTCGTCCAAAAATTCCAAAACGGACATTGAGAAACCTTTGGAAATAAGCATTACGGTTGTTAAGTATATACTTTTGGTTCTTCCGTTCATAATGCATTGCATTGTTCCGTGTTGAATCCCCGTTAACTTTTCCAGTTGATATTGAGTCATATTTTTATCTTTTAGTAAATTTAAAGTTCTAATTGCGACAGCTCGTGCGACGGTCATTTTTTTTATCTCCATAGGTAGATTAGTCTACATACAGTTTATCCGTCGTCCACAGTTGTTATACGAAGATAAATCTACATAATTTGATAGTTGGGCAAAAACTTAATATATGGGAGTAAAAAATGGTAATATCGTTTATTGGACAAGATACTATTTGTTGTAGTGAGGAATCTTTGAAAGATAGAATAAAATGGTATTTGGGCGCTTATACAATGAGGGACGAAGTTACAGTCCTGTGCGGTAAAAGAAATAAATTTGATGAAATAGTGAGAGATTGCGTTTGTGAAGTAAAAATGAGCACGCGTCTGCCTATTAAATTAGTAATGGTTATACCTGATTTTAAAAAAATAAATAAAGATATTTTAAGCGAATTGTGCGATGCTATTTGTATTTTTCCGAGTTATTGCGAAGTAAAAGAAGTAAGTGAAAATTATTCAATAGAAACAATGATACGCCGTTCAGACAAAACAATTTTTTATTTAAGATGTCCTTTAAGTAAATCTTTGGGAAAATATTATAGATTTGCTTTAGAAAGCGGTAAAATGGAAATAAACATTTATAATAATTTGGTACAGGATAAAATTCCGAAATACGACGATCCGTTCGAATAAAATATTTCTTTTGTGAATATAAGCGCGTTCACTTTTTATAAAAGCGTTTCATATATTACAATATGAAAATGCAAGATATTCCCCGCCGCGTGCATTTTGTGGGCGTGGGCGGTATCGGTATGAGCGCGCTTGCGCAGTACTTACATAATTCCGGCTACAAAGTAACCGGCAGCGACAAAATAAAAAGCGACCGAACGGAAGCCCTTGTTAAGGAGGGCGTTTCGGTTTTTATAGGGCATAGCGAACAAAACGTAGGCGATGCCGAGCTTGTCGTACGCACGTCCGCCGTACACGACGACAACGCGGAAGTTAAGCGGGCGTTAAAAGAAAACGTACCCGTCGTCTTGCGCGAACAGCTTTTGGGCGCGATATTCAACGGTTTTAAAACGCGTATCGCCGTTTGCGGCACTCACGGAAAAACGACCGTTACGGCGATGATACACCAAATTCTTGAAACATGCGGAGTAAGCCACACGGCGCTTATAGGCGGAGTATATCACGGTAACAACTACTATTTCGGCAAAGACGTCATAGTGGCGGAAGCGTGCGAGTTTAACCGCAGCTTTTTGAATCTCAACCCGTCCGTTTGCGTTTGCGTCAATGCGGAGTACGACCATCCCGATTGTTACAGGAATGAGCAAGACGTTTTAAACGCTTTCGAGCGGTTTATAAACAACACCGACAAAGACGGCTACGTGGTGCTGCCGCAGCATTTGGAATTTTTAAAAACGGACAAAACCCGCGTGTTTTACGACTGCGACGCTCTTGGCGACTTACGGCTGGAAATGGGCAAGCCGGTTTTTTCCGTAAAAACGCGCAATAGCAAAACTTACCCGCTAAGATTAAAAGTATTGGGCGTTCACAACGCGTGCAACGCGCTTGCGGCTTTTGCCGTTGCGGACGTTTTGAATTTGCCGGTAAACAAGGCTATCGAGGCTCTTTCGGAATTCGACGGGGTAGACAGACGCTGGACGGAAAGCGACGGGGTTTGCAAAATAGTGCGCGACTATGCTCATCACCCTACGGAAATAGAGTGTTCGCTAGCCGCCGCAAAGAGCGTTGCCGACGGCAAAGTTATATGTCTGTTTCAGCCGCATACTTATTCGCGTACGCAGGCGTTTTTCGACAGATTCGCAACGTGCTTCCGCCAAGCGGATACCGTTATATATCTTCCCGTATATTCCGCGCGCGAAACGCCGATTGACGGAATAAACTCGTTTGCTCTTGCAAAGCGCGCGCGTGAACTCGGCGTAAACGCGATGTATGCCGACAGTTTTGACCAAGCTAAAAATATTGCTCTCGGTATCGTACGCAAAAACGATTTGCTTTTAGTCGTCGGCGCGGGGGATATCGTCGGTATTGCCGATAGTTTTATTACGGTTTAACGGTTAGGAAAGATACGCCATATCTCCTCCGCATTCCGAGCAGACGTACGCGTTTTTTTCGGCGCAGGACGGGCAGGACCGTTTGCGGCACTTGGTGCATACGCAGTAGTTATTGACGTCTATATCGTTGTTGCAGGAATAACATTTCATAAAATCAAATCTCCGTTTAAGTACTTTACGTAAAGTATTCCCAAACGGAGATTTTTTATTTTGAGGTTTTGTTTTTTCATTTTGCGCCCGTTATTTTTGCGGGTTTTTGCGGATAAGTATTTTGCAGTTTGTCGATTGTACGGAGTTTTCAAGTATCGTCTCGCCGATTTCGTCCGCGGTGATTTGCCCTGACACGGGATTTTTTACGGAAAGGATGCTTCCGATTATTTCCGCGTTTACGTCGGAGTATTCGAAAGCCAAATCGCAGTTTTCCGTAGTGCAGTTTACAAGCGTTAAGTTTTTGCAGTAGCACAGCGGCTGCGTGCCGATTATTTTGCAGTTTATGAGCGTTAGATTTTGCGAATACCATCCCAAATATTCGCCTTTTACGACGCAGTTTTTTACCGTTACGTTGTTTGCGTGCCAAAACGCGTCTTTGGTATCCAGTACGCTGTCGCGTATTTCAACGTCTTGCGTATACTGGAAAGAGTATTTGCCTATAAATTCTATATTGCTTACCGTAACGCCGCGCGAATCGAACATAAAGTATTCCGATACGTACGTTCCGCCTTTTAAAGTAATACCACAAGATTTCCAACCCAATTCGGGAGAGTTTGCAGAGCAGTTTTCGAGAGTTACGTCGTTGCACTCTCTAAACGCTTTTATTCCGTTAAATTTACAGTCGGTAAACTCGGCGCCGCTGTCGTACCACATTGCCGCGCGGCAGGTTTCCGTAAAGCAGCTGTTCGTTACCGAAAAGTTTTTGCCGTGCCACAAAGGATATCTTAGGTAAAATTCGCAATTACCGACGGTAAAATCGCGGCACTCTTTAAGCGCCGATTCGCCGTCCTCTTCGCCTTGAAATTTACAGTTCAGCACTTTTGCGTCCGTTAAGTTGTATAAGGCGCGTTCTTCGCCGAAAGTTTTGTTTTCTATCGTTTTCATTTGTTTTGTTCCGAATTGCCGCCGACGCGTAATTTTATTTTTTTCGGCATCGCGTTGAAAAACAGTGAGCGTGCGCGGCATTTTTGTTTTACATTTTAACATAAAACGGAGTTTAGAGCAAGCGGTAAAGGTATGAGATAGGCGTTATGTCTTTGTAAAAGGAAATATACGTTGCCGTTAAAGTTTTGCTGAAACGTCAAACCTATTGCAAAACGGCGTAAAGTGTGTTACACTGTACTTAAGTTATCGGAGGTGAACCTGTGAGCAAGGAAATGGAAGCGCAATCGACGTACAATACGCTATGCGCAACGCTCGACAATATGAAATGGCGCTACGACAAGGAAGAGGATAAACTGGTCGTTCGTACTTCTGCCGTCGGCAAAGATTTGACGATGAAACTGTATATCAAGGTGGACGCGGAACGTTCGGTTATGTATCTGAAATCGGGTATGCCTTTCAAAATTCCTTCCGAACGTATAGACGATATTGCCAAAGCCATAATAATGGCTAATTGGTCTATGTTAAACGGAAGTTTCGAAATGGATTTAACCGACGGATATACTGCGTTCAAAATGGTGGTGCCGTTTATGGAAAGCTTGATCAGCGAAAAAACGTGCCATTATATGATAAACTTATCCTGCAAAATGATAGATACGTATAACGACAAATTTAAGTCGCTTGCGGAAGGTAATATGACCCTTTCGGAATTTAAGGACTTTGCCGACAAAGTGTTTGCGTAAACTAAAGGAGGGCGGTTTTATGGCTTTAAAATTAAGCGACGGCGAAAGAATCGTCAAAAGCTGGGACTACAGCAAACAACGCGAGTCCAATTCTAAAAATATCGTAAAAAATGTTACCGTTACCACCAAACGTTTGGTTTGTTCTTCGCAGGAAGCGCAATTCGTAACGCGTACGGAAATAAGTCTTGGCAATATACAGAGCGTATCCAGCGGTTATTCTATGACAAAGGGACACAAAACTCTTTATTTGATTTTGGCTCTTTTGATGATTGCGCTGGCGGTCGCCGCCGTATTTTTATCGATAAATTATAAAATGTATTTTATTCTCGTAGGTTCGGCGGCGTTTACTGTTCTTTCGGTAATCTTTTTCGTAATAATGGCAAAGCAAAAGAATACCGCTTCTTTTTACTTGAAGGTAAGGACGTCGGGGCTGAGCGAAGAAGCGGTCAGCATAGGCGACAGCACCTATAAAAGCGGCAAAATAAAAAAAGACGCCGACACTACGGAAGTTTTGCAAATAGACGTCGACGAGGCTATTTCCAAAGAAATCGTCGATACGATAGGCGCTTTACTGCTGAGATAAAAACGCAAACGCGTAAAGTATATTATAACAATACAAAAACGCTAAAAATTGAAATGCACCCCAAGAGTCAAAGACGTTTGGAAGTGCATTTTTAATTTGCAAGTTTTTGTATTGACTTTAACAGACTGTTTTTCGGCTGTTTTACAAATAGATGTCGAATTGATATTGTTAAGCGTAATATCAGTTTTTTATTTGTCAAAAGATAAAAATCGGCGCCGGAGCTTTTCCTTCCGTTTTTTGCCGCGTAATCTTCGCTTATTTATATTTTAAAACCCGACGCGATTGCGTCGGGTTTGTACTTGTTACTGATTTTTTATAAACTTCGCCAACGTATTTTGTACGGTATCGATGTCTATCGGTTTTGCGATGTGAGCGTTCATTCCGCATTCGATGCATTTTTTTATATCGTCCGCAAACGCGTCGGCAGTCATTGCGATTATAGGCAAATCCTTGTCGGGGTGGTCGCAATTTCTTATTTCTTTTGTCGCCTCGTAGCCGTTCATAACCGGCATACGTATATCCATAAGCACGGCTTTGTACGTTCCCGGTTTGGACTGCTTAAGCATATCAGCGCAGATTTGTCCGTTTTCGGCGTGGTCGCAGGTTATTCCCACGCTTTCCAAAAGCGCTTCAGCAATTTCCCAGTTGAGGTCGTTGTCTTCCGCAAGCAGTACGTGAGTTCCTTCGAGATTGACTTTTTGAGGCTGCGTCTTTTGTTCCGTATGGCTGAGTTCGCCGTTGTTTACAAACTGTCTGAGTCCGTAGAACAAAGTGGATTTAAACAGCGGTTTGCTGATGAATCCGCAAATACCTGCCGCTTTGGCTTCGTCCTCGATTTCCGCCCAGTCGTACGCGGAAATAAGCAAAATCGGTATTTCTTCGTCTCCGAGGCGTTTACGGATTTGTTTTGCGGTTTCGAGTCCGTCGATTCCGGGCAGTTTCCAGTCGAGCAAGATGATGTCGTAGTCTTTACGCTGTTTGTGCGCTTCAACGGTTTTTTCGACAGCCGATTCGCCGTCGAGAGTAAATTCGCCGTCAATTCCTATATCGTTCAACGCGGCGACGGTTGTTTCGCACAAGTCTTGGTCGTCGTCTACTATCAGCATTCTCCACGAAGGCAAAATCATTTCTTCTTCGGGTACGACAGCTCTTTCGAGGTCGAGCGTAACGTGGAATTCCGAGCCTTTGCCGAGTTCGCTTTTCAAATCGATGGTTCCTTTCATCGCGCTGACTATATATTTGGTTATGGACATTCCCAGTCCCGTGCCTTCCGTTTTGTGGACGCGCGTGCTGTCTTCGCGGGAGAAAGAGTCGAAAATCTTTTTCTGATATTCTTCCGACATTCCTATTCCCGTATCCTTAACTCGGATATGCGTACGGACGAAATCCGCTCCCAAAGGAGAATCTTCTTGATTAAGCGACAGTTCGATAGAACCTTCTTCAAGGGTGTATTTTATCGCGTTGGAAAGCAGGTTAAGCAAAACTTGATTTAAGCGCACGCTGTCGCAATAAACGTTTTCCTGCTCGACGTTTTTGATAACTACGCTGAACTTTTGCTTTTTGATTTTTATTTGCGGCTGTACTATGGTCGTGATACCGTCCATAACTTCGCGCAGCGAAATTTGTTCTACGTTCAAAGTCATTTTTCCGCTTTCGATTTTGGACATATCCAAAACGTCGTTGATAAGCCCGAGCAAGTGTTTGCTTGACAGAGCAATCTTTTTAAGACAGTCCTGAACTTGCTGCTGATTGTCGAGGTTAGCCCGAGCTATTGCGGTCATACCTACGATTGCGTTCATAGGAGTACGTATATCGTGCGACATATTTGACAAAAACTCGCTTTTCGCTTTGCTTGCGGCAAGGGCTTCTTCGCGGGCTTGCTGCAGCTGCAGTAGGCTTTGACGGTTGTAGTGCGAGTACAGTACGAATATAACCGCCAGAACCGCTACTATCGTTACGATTGCCATAATTATCATAAGCGTCCACTGTCCGCTTAGCGCCGCTATAACCGTATCCAGTTTGGCGTTATCCATAACTGATATTAAGTACCACTCGGACATCTCAAGACGCGTGCAGTACAAGTGCGTATGATGGTCTTCGCCGTTTATATCTTTGGAATGCAAAATGTCCGAATACGTTTTGTTTTTTTGCATCGATTCGTCGAGATTGCTTATAATGTTTTCGATATCGATATCGGTATCTTTGTATTTTTGTCTTAAATGAGTGTAGTAGTCGGGAGTATCCTGATTTGTTCTTATAACGAACGAACTGTCGTTGCGAATAATAAAGGATTCTACCGGAAAGCTGTTTTCGTCGGCAGTATCTTTTATATTGATTTCGAGCATGTTTTTGAAATCTTCGTTGGAAACGCCTGCGATAAGCGCTTGACATTGCTTACCGTTCTTCATTGTGTACTTATCGGTCGGTATACTGATAATAACCAATTCCTCTTTGCTTTGGTTGTCGTTTATAGTACCATCTCCGACCGCAATTTTTTGTTCTTTATTGAACACGGACGTTCTGAACGGGATTTTGTCTGTAACTTCGAATTCTCCGCCAAGTAAAATGTCGATAAAACTTCCGTTGTCGGAATCGTCGATATCTTCTACGCTAGTTGCGTTAACGGCGTAGTAAGCCAAAAAATCGAATCCGCGCGCTTTTGCGCTGGTAGCCATATTTTCCCGTATATCTCCTACGTCGGTAGTAGTATCGTTGTTAAGTCCTTCTACCATAGATATACGCTGCGTCATAACCGCTTCGAATTTGGCGGCTACTTGGTTTCCCATATTCTGCATATACATTTCGCCGACGTTGTCGATTGTTTTGTTGCTGTTTTGGGTCATATAAACGCCCAATAAACTGAACAAAACTGCGCAAATCAAGACGCCTACGATAATGCTTGCAAACATAACGCGTTGGCTTCTCGCCGACCACTCGTAATTTTTGTTTGCGGCATTTGTTTTGCTTGTCATAAAGTCCTCCGATTTTAGACATGTATTTTAGTTTGATTTATATCAAAATAACGGTTTTGATTGATTATGAGTTTTTCTGATATCAAAACGCATACATATATATTTTACTAAACAAAATAAATAAAGTCAACAGTAAAGATATATAGCTATATATAATTTACTTCGAATTTCGGCAAAAAAATACAAACTCTAAGCGTTGATTTACGCGTAATTCCGAATTGCGGAAAAACGCCGCAATTCGGAATTACGCTTGCTTGGGTTTGGTTTTGATTATATCGCGTGTTCTTTTGCGGTTTTGCTGCGCCGAAGGGACGTTCGCTTTATTTTTGCCGCGTCGTTTCGTGCGGTTATTTGGTTTTTCGTTTAAATACGAAATAGTCTTAGTAACAAGGAGGTTTCTTCCGAATATTGCTTTTCCCAATTCGGATTATGTTCGGTTAAATATATCGGGAATAAGCGCCATAATTCTTCGAGAGTCATCTGCGATAATTTTTTCATATAGGCATTTTACCATATTCAAAATTATTATCAAGTCTTGCGTTAAATAAATTTATACGCAACGGTGCGTTTGGCGGTAAGTATTGATAATTAAAACTGCGCCGCGCGTTTGTATTTTTTTTTGATGCGGTGCCGTTTTTTTACCGACCATTCGTATTTCTTAACCGTTTCAATCGCAGGTTATTTAAAAGAAAAAAACTCCCACGGATAGTTCGCCGCGGAAGGTTTTTCTGTGTTTTTTGATATTTATAAGGCGCATACTGACGAAATCGTTATTTTTCGTTAAAAATCGATGCAAAATTCGGTAAACGTCGGCGTGAACGTTCCGTTTTCGTAGTCCAGCATTTGGACGATGTATCCAAGTCGGTTAACCTCGGCAACGGCTGTAACCGAACGATAGGTCAAAAGCCTCCATATGCCGCTTGACGAGTTTAGCGACGGCGACACGAAAGATATGTCGTTAACGTAAGGCGTTTGATTTTTAACGCTGCCGTCGGGAGCGAAAATTTCGTCGTAAAAAGATTTGTCCATATAGTTCACGTATACGTCCAGGCCGCTATGAGAGGCTTCGTTGTAAATTTTCATAAATCCGTTCGGTATAAATTCCGTTTTGAAAACGGCGTTTTTGCTGTCCGTTTTGTCGTCGTAAAGAAGTTTGTACGTTTCGGTTTGCAAACGGTAGATTCTGTAATTGCCGTAACCTCCGCTGCCGCCGGTTTGCGAAGAATAAAACAAAAATTTGTCTTGCGCGCCGAAATCGAAAGTGTAAATTGCCGGCGAGTAACCGTCTTGCAGACGAATGTCGTACGGCTTGTGATTTTTAAACTCGACGGTTAATTTCACGTCAGTTTTGTAATTTTGTCCCTGTGCGTAAAGACTTGCTTTTCCTGCGTTACCGCTGTCCGTAACCGCTACGGTTTGCAGCGGTTTTAACCGAGTCTCCGCAAAAGCCGAGCATTGCGACGCTCCTAAAGTACAGCAAATAACAACCAGGAACGATAGCGCTAGTTTATAAATAATTAAACCATAAAACTTTTTCATAAAAATATGATGTGCAATAGACCGCATAAATATTTATTATTATTTGCGAAGATTAAAGTCGAGAATTTTATTAAGCCTTTTTAATAATATTTTTGCACAGTATTAAGATAAAATCGGTTTAATAAAGGGCTAAATGTTTAATGAAATTAATATTTGATTTAAAACGGTAATTTGTTTAACAAATGCTTAAAAAAAACAGTATAAATAAAAAACGTTAAAAATTAAGTCCTTTTAATTGTATACATACCGACAAAGATTAATTGTTTTAATTAATGGAGGAGTAATGTCATTTTCAATTATTAATAAAATTGTAAACGAATCGTTAAAAATAAGTCTGTTAAATATTAAACATAAATCACAACTTATACATAATAATCCTTTTTTATATTCTTTTACAGACCACAGCATAAATCATTCTGAACGTATGCTCTCGTGTATTAACAGTTATCTGGCGGAGTGTCAACAAAAGAATCTTTTGAATCAATATGAGTGTTACGTACTAGCCGCCGCGGTATATCTGCATGATATTGGAATTCAAAATACCAAAACAGATATGCTTGAAAAATTTGCAACAACTCATAACGTTTCTTTTAATGGAGATCGGCCGGAATTAAAAGCCGAATTTATAAGGCAAGAAGAATACAGAAAATCTTACCGTTGCGTCCGTATGATAGAAACACCTATGATGATTTAATAGAGCAATCTATCGTTATCCTAGACACTTGGCGTAAAGTTTTCTCGAAGTATATTCCAAATTTATTTGATTTTTGATAATTGATTATGAAATTTGATGTCAAGTCCAGAGAAGATGCGGTTAGAATGTCTTATGAAGCATTGCAGGAAAATATTGTTATCATATCTATTACCGATATGTTTAGCGAAATTCCCGACTTTGCCACAAATGAACGAATAAAGGGAGTTCTCAAATTACAGTTTAATGACGTGGAAGGGTGGGAAGATGGTCATATATCTAGTAATGACTCGAATAAGATAATTGACTTTGTGGAAAAATTTGTCGGGGCTATAGAGAAAATTGTGGTACATTGCGAGTATGGCATTTCCCGCAGTGCGGGAATTTGCGCCGCTATTATGTTAATACTGAACGAGAACGATGACTACGTGTTGGAACATCCATATTTTTGTCCAAATATTTACTGCTATCGTTCAGTATTACAAGCATACTTTAATTGTAACTCTAAAGAAAATAGGTTTTCTAACATAACTGATTATCGATTATCGCATACTGTTTAACAAAGTATTCATAGTCAGCAAGTTAAAACCCCCAGTTGAACTTAGGGGTTCAACTGGGGTTCATTTTGGCGGAAGCGGTGGGATTCGAACCCACGATATGCAGGTTCATTATACTTAAATTAGCCCCATTTAAGGGGCTTAAAACACTAAAATACAAAATGGCGAAACGGCTGACACTTGTTCTGACACTTGGTTTTTTACTGAATTTTACTAAATTTTACTGTAGTAAAATCGCGCTTCCGTAAACGGAAGCGGGAAAGCGGTCGAATTTATTCTAAACTGTCCCTAACAAAAAAACGTTCTTTCGCATTGCCGCTTTTTTCGACCTACTACGTAGGCACGAAAAATTAGCGGCATTATGCGAATTAGAACGTTTTTTTACTTTTTGCCTTTACGTCGTCCATCCCAATAGGACGACTTTTTTTCACTTGTAAGAGAAGTCGCTGCTCCCGTGTCTTCGTCGGCTGCGTCGTCGTCAACCGTTTCCTGTTCTTCCGTCGCTTGCTCCTTCTCTTCCGTTTGTTCCTGCGGTTCGTTCGGCTGCTGTTCGCAAGCGGCGGGTTCGTCGCTCTGCTTCGTATCGTCGGCGGTAGCGATTGTTTCTTCCGTTTGCTGCTCGTTGTCCGTCGTCGGTTCTTCGTCCGTTATAGGCTCGTCTACGGGCTCGGTTTGGATACTCCAACCGAAGTATTCGCAAGCCGAAGCGGTAAACTGAGCCAGCAGCGCGTCGTTGTTTATCTCTACAAACAACCGCTTGGGAACGAACAGGTCTTTGTTGTATAAAAACCGTACGCCGTACACAAGCAAGTGTTCCAATATTCCCCGATTAAAGTACTTTTGGAATACCTTGTCGAACCAAGCGTCCGCGCGGTCGCGCTTTGCAAGTTTCAGCTTGGCGTGCAGCAGCTTGTTGTAAAACTTCTTTTTGTACTTAATTTCCAATTCTTCGCGTTCGGTAATAGCGTCTATTTCCTTTGCGAAGCTCGTGAACATAAGGTCTTGCAGCTGCGTCTTGATTGCCGGCGGCATTGTTCCGCCGTGGTTCTGCGCAAAGTACTTTATGTCGTCGCCGAACTCGAATACGAGTTTGTCCATTTCTTTATAATCTTTCATTTATTCTCCTTTTTTGTTTTCGCTATCGGGTGTTTGACAGCGTATTTTTCTATGCCCTGCGGCGTATAGTCGGAAAGCTCCGAATACTCGCAGGAAAAATCTTTGCCTTTCAGTCCTATGTAGAATTCTTCTTCGCCGTCGTACGTGTTGTATGCTTCGCGTATGTCGCCGTTATATACGTACGTTTCGTCCGTAGGCTCAACGCCGTTTAGCCAGTCTTCGTAGCACTTCCAGTTGCTCAACGACCAAACGGTTTGCACAACGTCGCCGTGCTTGTTTTCTACAAGCTCCATATTGTCTACTCGCGTTATTAACGCAAGCATACGTATACGCTTCTCTACCTGCTCAACGTCTTGGCAAGTGCCGTACATTGTTATGCTGTGTTTGCGGTGCTTTGCCCAGTAACGGCACATACCGGCGGCGAAGCTGCCCCAAGCTCGGCAGTCGGCAACGTCGGGCAGTTCGTCAATGCACAGCGTACTGCCCCGGTATACGAACTGCGGGTCGAAGCCGTCCGTTGCTATGCCTAATCGTTCCGGATATAACTGCAAGCTGCGACGGTAGCCGAAGTCCGGGCTTATAACGTCGATAGTTACACCGGCGCAGTATACAAGGTGTTCGCTCTTTGGCGGAGTAACGTCAAAGCCGCTTGCGTTTAGCATAGTAACTTCTTCCTGCGCGGTTTCCAACGCTTGGATAGCGTTGTCGCCGTACATACTTTCTATGCCCAACGCAACCATAATAGCCGTTTTGCCTGCGCCCGGTATGCCGTAGAATAATCTTATCAATGTTTTGCTCCTTTTGTGTTATTGAGTGAAGTCGCCGGTGACGTAGGCGCGCAGCTGTAAGTAAAATATCACTCGCGTGAGTGATATTGCTCTGTACGTATCGATTGCGCAGAGCGCGGTTTATCACTCGAAATTGCTGTTAAAAATGTTGTTGACAGTTTTTTGTTGAGTGGTGTATAATAGTACCAAGGTTGTAACCGCTAACAAGGGTTAGTTAGCATACTGTTGGCATTGTTGCTTGCAACATTGTAACCAACCTATCAACCTGTAAGACGTTTACGTCTTGCGCCGAGTTATTCGGCGGTGGTGCTCATTTGGAGTTGCCACCTTTTTTCTTTTTCGGGTCAATTATTTGTCCCGTATGTATTAAAACTCGGTGTTTGTCTTTGCTGTTAAGTTTACCGCGCGGTTGCTGTTCGGGGAAAACATCTTTATCGGATAGCTTTAACGGTTTGTTTGTCATTCTGTTTTTATCGAACGTTTCAAAATCCACTCCCGAACGCTCGGGCAGTCCGTATCGTTCGTGATTTATTTCAACCAGCGCGGGGTCGGCGTTCTTGCCGTTCTCATCAAACTTCTTGATAGTCTTTACTTTTGCGACGGTTACTTTGCCGTCTTTATCTTTAACAACTGCGTAATTACGCTGCTGTTTTGGTTCTGTGTCTATGTACTTTGTATTGCCCCGGTGTATTTCGCCGACGCTCGATTTCTTAGCTTCCCCTTGCGTGTGGGACGGCTTGTCGCCGTCTCTTTTGCCTGTTGCCGACTTCTTCGGCGGAGTGTTGCTTTGCCGCGGTTTGTTTGCGGTGGTTACAGGTTTATTGACCTTGCGCGGCGTTGTGATTTTAATACCGCCGCGTTTTTCGATTTCCTGTAAGTACTTAATATCCGCGACAGTCTGCTTGTCTTGTTTCTTTGTTGCGTTTTGCCAGTCTATTACGGCGTACGGTCTCGGTTTCGGAGCGAGATACGCGTCGGTTTTGATAGCTTTTACTATGCCGATAGCTCCGTTGACTTGACCGACGATTTTGTCCCCGACCTTGATTTCGCGGAGTTTAGCAGCTGTTTTAGTTGTCGTCTTTGACGCGGGCTTGGTAGTGCAGCGTTTGGCGGCAAGCTTCGCTGTCGTTTTGACGGTCGCAGGCTTGTTGGCTGCGGGCTTGTTGGACTGCTTGGCTGTATCAGCCGTTTTAACAGATTTTTTACTTACAGACGGACTTTTGCCCGTTGTCTTTTTCGTTCGCTTGGTGTTTTCTTCGTTCTTTTTCATAATTTCTCCTTGTTTAGATTTGGCGCGACTTCTCTCGGCGCGCGCCGAGCCGTAACGGTTTAACCGTAATTGAATACGTATGCCAACCGCGCAGAGCGGCGCAGCTTGTTGACTTCGAAATTTGACGGCGCTTACTACAACCGGTTGTTGACGACGTCGGCTCGGAACCTTGACTACGTGCGTTGACTTGTCGTACTCCCTGGAATTTAACTTCCGCGCTTTTCTCGCACTTTAAGCACGATAGCCCTAATTATCCAGTACGGGCAGGTAATTACGTAGAACAAGCCAATGCCCAGATATTTTACAAACCACCACAGGGCTTTGCCTATGCCGGTCAATACCAAGCCAACTGCCTTACGTCCGACACGGAAAAACAGTGATACGGCTATTGCAAGAACTACAACGCCCACAATTATTACCCACCAGTTGGCAGCAAGCCATTGTCCCGCTTTGACGAACCTGTCGCCTATTGCTTTAAGTATTTGTTCTAAACGTTTTATTGCTTCGTCCAACGCTTTAAGCGGACTGTCCGGGTTATTGTCCGGAGTGTCGTCGGGCGTTACCTTGTTGGATACGACGCCCAAGTTGTACGGCTTGCCGTCGCTTTCAAAATAAAGCCGTAATATACTAACGTCGGACACTTCCGTTTTCCAAGACGTAGTTGCGCTGCCACTCGCGCTTATGCCGAATTGGGTTTCGGTAAATCTCAATACCCATTGCTTGTCTTTTACTTGTTCTTTTGCTTCGTCAGTTAAATCTTCTTTTACAATGAAATCTTCCGCTTTTTCAATACGATTCCACGTATATGTAGACTTAAAAAACAAAAAACGGCTTTCGTGCGATACTTCGTCTTTATTCGTCAAAGTAAACGTATGCTCGTAAGGCTCTCCGTACTCCGTCTTCGTGCCTACAAACGGTGCAATAGTTTGACTAACAAATCTGGTAGTGTATTCAACGTCGGCGTCCATAAGCTTGTCTATCTTGTAATCGCAGGTAAACGCTACAAACCAACTGTCACAGGCAGTCGCATATAACGTAAAACCGTCGCTATAACGAAGAAACCCGTCAAAGCGTTGTTCCGGCAGAATTGTTACAACATCTGTATGCTTTTCCGTATACGTAACATTACCGTCAATAGTACAGGCGGTAAACTGTTTGCCAATCGGATACGGTACCGTCTTAGCTTCGTTACCCGACGGCTTGCCGTCAACGTCGTCATTCCACAGGCGCGCAAGCTGTACTATTACGTAATAACGTACTGCATCGGGCAGAACGGTAAAGTCGTTTACTATGTACTTGTTCAGCGTTCCATTGCGGGATAGCAGCGTAAGCTTGTAGTCCTTTGGCGACAGATTGTCCCCTATGCTCGTGCTGATGCGCGCTTCGGAAGCTGTGAACTTGTCCGCTTGCGGTTGGTATACGTATAGGAACAATTCCCCGGCGTTGCTTTCCGCCACTTGGAATACGTCCATTTTGTCGTCGTCTTTTTCGGGATACTGCGCAGCGTCAAACGTTTCGTCCTTGCCTAAGTCTTCCAATACGTCGGAATATATTGTTTCGGAAGCGGCAAAGGCTATGCCCGGTAAGGCACAGCCTAAACAACTTGCTATTAAGATTAGTGCCAATATTAAAGAGATTCTTTTCATTTCCGTTTACCTGCCTTAATTCCTATGAAAGTAAACAAAGCTATAAGCAGAGCGGCAACGCAGCTTACTCCTGCAACCGCCCACCAAAAGTACTGTTCGGGCAGCCAAGAGCCGAGCCAAGTTTTTGCAAGACTTATTTCCAAGTCTTGCTTAACTAAAAATTTCGGCTATGCTCATCCGCCTTATACAGTGCAGTGTTAACGCCCGCGCCGTTCAACGCTTGCGCAATGGAAGTACCCCAGTCGCAGACGTATACCGCATAAACTTCGCCGTCTACTATGAACGTAACGGTGCAGCGGATAATACTGAACTTTGCCGTAAGCGTAATGTCTTCGGATATATTCTGTTCTTCGTATTCGGTACCGTCTTCGTAGTACCAACCGTCGAACAGGTGTCCTTCCTTAACGGGCGTTTCGGGTAACGTCGCTTTTGTTCCGATAGCTATCCAAGTAGTAGCCACCGTATTATCTTCGGATTCGAACGTAATACAGACTTCCGAACGTTCCCAAACTGCAAAGAGCTCAATTACCGCGCCGTCGGTTGCCGTAAGGTTCTTGACTTCGGCATTGTTTGCGTATACGACTTCGCCGTCGGCAGACGTAGCCCAGCCCTTGAAGCTGTAATGCTCTTTGCTAAACGTATTAGCGGTTAACGCCTTGCTTTGGTCGTACGTCATAGCCTCGTTTGCCATATTGCCTGAACCGCTGTTAGCGTTGAACTTAATGCTGTAGGTGTTGGCTCTGAACCCTGCGTACAGAGTTATGTCCGAAGTTACGGTAGGAGAGGTATACTTGTTTGTACAAGCCGCATCGGTATACCAACCCGAAAACGTATAACCAGTTTTTGTAGGCGCGGGCGGGAGCTGCTTACTGACAAGTTTTACATACACAGCATTTGCAAACTTGCTATCGATTGCAGATACTGTGCCGTCAACATATAAGTGCATATAGTACAATTCTGATACCTTGAATTGGATATACGGGCGGGATGAGTTCAGTGCACCCCACGTAATCAAATCGACTGCGCTATCCTCGTTATATTGTGTCAAATTTGTGTAGCTATCTGCAAAGCCGAAATTAAATCCTTCTTGGTCTTCAACAGCAAAATATTTCAGTTTGCTGTCATTCGTTGTAAATACGTCGGAATAAACGTAAGGTGCATTTCTTGTAATAGCGTTAATGTTTATTACAAAACTGTCTATATCTGACAGATTGTCGCCTACCTGGAGCAATCTATATCCCGAGGGGACTGAACTCAAACTGATTATTTCGGCGTTAGCTTGCGTAGATATGCCGTCATTAGCAGTTGCAAGCCGTCTTGCCGTGTGTAAACTTGCCGAAGCAAACAAGTCTACTCGTTCGCTGATGAGCGCTTGCGGCTCGGGTTCGTTGGATTCCTCGGCGGGCTGTTCCGCTCCGCAGCGGATGCACTTGTTGTCCTCGCCGTAGAGGTGCTTGAACAGGCATACGGGGTTGGTGTTCTTTACTTGCGCAACGGTAAGCCAAACAACGGCAGCTATAACCAGCGCAAGTACGATTGCAATTGCTGTGATTGCTCTCTTTTGCTTTAAGGTTTTCATAATTATCTCCTTTGCCGGGTTTGCCGGCATATCAACGCGCCGGTTTCCGGTCGCGTCCTTTTACTGCGGTAAAACCGCTAAAAAGTGATATTTGTAACCGCACTTTGCGGTTTGAGTGATAGCTTTTCGCCGATGGCGGCGCGAACTGCATATCCAGCAAATACGCATTTCACTCGCGTGAGTGATATTTGCCTTGCAGCTGTGCGCCGACGTCGCCGGATATTTCACTCGAAGCTACGTCGTGTCGTCGCTTTCAACGTCAAGCAGCGTATATAACGCGTTAATTTCTTCGTCGGAGTACGGACGCCGCGTCATATCTCGCCCGCCGATTAAAGCCTTCGTCGGCGGTTTGGGTTCCCTGCGGCGCAATGCCCAATCTCTCAAAGTTGCATACAGTCTATCGCTTCCGCGCTTGGAAAACCGCACTTGCCTGCGCTTGTCCGACTGTATGTAGCTGTCAAGCTCTTCAATAAGAGCCGACGTCAAGCTCTCGCCGAACTCTCCTATAAGCCCCGCCTTTTGAGACTTGGTCAAGCGAACGTTGCCGAATTCGCCTAAAACTTCAAACTGTTCGGGTTCAATTAACGTCGCCGAATGCTCGCCCCCTTGTAAGGGGGTTTGGGGGTTTATATCAGCTTTTAAAATATTAGTTATATTTTTTTTACAAGGTTGAACATAATTATATTGGCGGGTATTTTTGCACGGTGTGGGCGGGTATTTTTGCCCGCCATTGTGGCATTTTTTTAATGCTTCTTTCAAGTCGAGCATTTCTTCTTTTTTCTTTTTAAACTTTGCTAACAACTCAGTTGGGACAATAGCACGTGTATAAAATAATCCGTTGTATTGGTCGGGCAAGTATATGTTGTCTACAACTATTACTCCAACGTGCTTTAATGCTCGCAAATAACGCCGTATCGTACTATCGTTCTCTTTTTGTAATACAGTGCATAAATATTCGTTTGAGGCATAACAGCAGTAGTAATCGTTTTTAACCAGTCCGCGAATGATACCGTAGAATATTTTTATATCCCACGCTAAATCGTCGCGCCAAGCTACGTTGCCGGTTATAACAATGTCTATGTTGTTGTTTTTTCGTTGTTTTACCATAATCTCTCTTTGTCGGCGACGTTGTCCAACGCCGCTTTTCACTCGTGTGAGTGAGTTTTAACTGTACGTATCTATTGGCCTGCGAACGTTTTTTCACTCAAACGAGCTATTAAATCGAATAGAGTAATAGGCTGCTTGATGTAAACTTCGCCGTGCTTTACATAAGTAAACAGGCTGATTTTTTTGCTTTTATTGCTCGTCATTAGTCTAGTCCTCGCGACCATAACGGGTCTAAAAACGCGTGTACGGCGGTCATACTTTTTACTGCCGTATGTTCGCAGCCGAGCGCATCGGCGTAGGTAACTTCTTAGTGGTGCAGCGGACGTACGTATAACTACAATCGTCCGCTGCACCTTGCGCTGTTCGGGCTTGGGTATGCGTATCGTGTAGGTATCGCCCTTGTCCATAAACCGCCAGTCGTGCGTATCCTGCTCGAACTTGGCTTCGGGTATCTTGCTGTCGTCGCCGTACTGAACGGCAAACAGTCCGCTTTCCGTGTTGCTTACAACGGTAATGTTGCGGTACTTGTAGTAAGTAAATTCGCTTTCTTTGATTTGCATAGTTTGGTCTCCTTGTGTGATAATTCGTTGCCGTTGGCTTCGCCATCGGCGCAGGCTCCAACGGTGTAGTTCACTCACGTGAGTGATATTTGCCTTTCCGATTCGCCGGGAGATCGCCGGACACTTCACTCGAACAGATTGTAAACTTCGTCCAACGACAAGCCGAACCGCCGCGCCAATTTCTTGAACATTTCTATGCCCGGCTCGGTGTCGGAGTACAGCCACTTGGTAACGGTAGCAGGGCTTACGCCCGCGACGCGGGCAAAGCCGCGCTTGTTCGTTTGCAGCTTGTAGCGGATAAATTCCGCTAACTTTACCCGCTTGATTTCCCGCGTCGGAATACCGAGCGCGTCGTTAAAGTCCTTGTTTTCCGCTATCCCGTCGATAGCAAGCTGTAAGTATTGCGTGTTCATAGTTCCACCCCCTTGTAAGTTTATAGTTTCAATTTTCCTGCCCTAACTCTCTTTTTGACTGCTTCGGCTTGGTTGTAGTGGATACCTTCAACAAGCCGTTGGTCGACAATTTCGGTAATTGCATAGCTTTTTTGCAGGCAATTAGGGTTGTCGCGTTTAAGCTTGATAATAGTCGTGTATCTGCCGAAGTCGTCTACGTACTGCGCTTCCAGTTCGACGTTGTCTATGGTAAGCTGCTCGGCTTTCCAAGTTAATCTGTTAAACCGTGTAAGAACCAATCGTCCCATTGTGTTGCGTTCCTTTTGCTTAGATAAGTTAATTTGCTTCCAAAAGTTAATGACGCATACATTATACACTAAGATTTGGAAATGTCAATACTCTTTACTAACTTTTTTTAGTAAAATTATTAAAAAGGGGGTTAAAATGAATAAAATTAGAGAGCTGCGCGAGCAAAAAGACCTAAGTATGATAGAGTTGGGTATTAAAATCGGCGTATCGGACGCTGCAATATGCAAATGGGAAAATGGAAATCACGAGCCAAAAGCAAGTTATATAATTAAACTTGCCGACTTCTTCGGCTGCTCTACCGACGAACTGTTAGGACGCGAGAACTACGGAACGGGAAATATCGAAATTATCGGAGAGAAGCTCGCAAGCGATGAAAGCGAAATACTTGCCGTATACCGGGCTTTGAACAAGGACGGCAAGACGGCGTTTCTGTCGATGGTCAAGAACCTTGCAACGTTACATAACGTAGGCGTAAAAATCGGCTGACACACAATTTGCATTTGGGCTTTTCGATGTGATATGCTGTTTGTATAGAGTGAAGTATCCGGCGCGGGCCGCGCGCTTCAGATGAGCAAATCTCACTCACGTGAGTGAAATTTGCCGGCACGTTTCGAAGCAGCTGCGAACGTAGCTTCACTCGTATATAAGCTACAAGGAGCAAAGCATTGAATATACAAGAGTACTACATTGACGAAATTATGCGAATAGCGTTTCAAGCAAAATGCGAGTTCGCAAAGAACGAGAGAGAACGACAGGAAATAAAAAGTAAAATAATAATGCTGAAACGTCCGACTGCGCAGTCAGAACAAATGCCAGCCGTTTTGCCGAAGGAAGAAGAAATGCGAAAATACAAGGGCAAGACAATAAAGAAGCGCGCGGACGGTAGATATTGGACGCGTTACTACGATAACAGCGGAAAACAGCACAGCGTCTACGGCAAGACGCAAAACGAATGTCTAAACAGGCTGAAAGAAGCCCTGAGACAGAATAACAACGGCAATATGAACGTTACCCCGTCCGTTTTATTGGGCGATTGGCTCAATAAGTGGCTCGAACTGTACAAGAAGCCGAAAGTGAAACACAGTACTTTCGACCAAATGGAAAGATATTTGCGAGAGATAACGCCGACAATTTTGCAAAAGCCTTTGAAAAAAGTAACCGCGCTCGAACTACAAACGTTCTTAAATGGGATAGATAAACCGCGCAAGCGTGAGAAAATGTATATGTTTATCAAGGACGCGTTTACCAAGGCAGTAAAAAACAAGCTGCTCACGGATAACGTATTTGACGGTATAGACAAGCCGAAGCACGACAAGAAGAAGTCCAAAGCTCTTACGCGAGAAGAAGAAGCGCTGTTTGTAGAAGAATGCAAAAAGAGTAAACAAGGCGACTTATTCCTGTTTTGTCTTTTTCAAGGCACGCGCTTGGGCGAAGCGTTGGCGTTAACATATGAAGATATAGACTTCGACAAAAAAACAATAAGCATTAACAAGTCTATCGACACGCTTGGAGAGCTGACAACGCCCAAAACCGCGACTTCGGTACGAGTGATACCGTTATTCAAACAAACATTGGCAATTTTGGCGAAATTAAACTCCGGTAAAGTTTTCCGATATGACCGCAAAACGTATCAGCACAAAATGGTCGAAATGTGTAAGAAGTTGAATTTTGAAGGAATTAGTATACATAGCTTACGGCATACGTTCGCAACGCGCTGCGCCGAAGCGGGCATAACTGCTAAAATGGTGCAGCATTGGCTCGGACACTCAACGCTCGATATGACGCTCAACATATATACGCACGTTAACGCCGATTTCGAGCGGAAAGAGACAGCCAAGTTTGACACTTATTTTGACACTTACGACGACTAATTTTACGCCGAAAATAAGAAAAACCGCCCCGAAAAGGGGCGGAAATCTTGCCAAACTACCGTAATATCTCATTAAAAACCGTAGTTTTGGCGTATTTGGCGGAAGCGGTGGGATTCGAACCCACGTGCCGGTTACCCGACAACCGCATTTCGAGTGCGGGCCGTTATGACCACTTCGATACACTTCCATATATGATTTTTTTGAATACAACAACTCCGAATACGTTTAAGTTCGGCATTATTCTTGCTCTGTCAGAACTTTGCGGAGCGTTTTAAATCTTCGTTACTTTCGGCATTGTTACAAACAAGCGCGAATTTACACCGAAACGTCCATAAAGGTTTTTTACAATTCTCGTCTGATTGACTTGACGTCGAAATAAAAACTTTAAGTTGTTATTCAACCGCAGACTATATAATTGCATATAATTATATCTGGATTGATTGTGAATTCATACTAAATAGCTCTACAATGTTACACTAAAAACGTCTTGTTGTCAATCGATTTAATATTTTTGCCGCTTCGTATTTTGTTTAAACGCGTAATGTGTCGAATAATGAAGAAACGTTTATCGAATTTATGCGGAAAAAAAGTTATTTTAAAAATTATATTCTTTCGGTGTAATATTTTCAGCTATATCTTGCCTTGATAGTAATAGTATGATACAATAAAACACAACGCAGATTTTAAATAAGCGTAACAACCTTACGCCAATTTAATATAACGGCTAAACCGAAACAGGAAAAAATAATGCGCAATAAATCAAATCCCGAAAACGAAGTACAAAGCGATGCGGAAAAAAACAAACAAATCAAATCCGTAAAAAAACAAAAAGTAGACGCCGCTTTGCAAAATTTTACAAATCAAGTACAAGAACCTCCCAAAAAGAAACACGGTTGGGTGAGTATGCTTGTTCTTCTTTTGATAATCGGACTGGGCATATTCTTTATGGTAAAGTTGGCAACGTCCGTCGGCGAAACTGAAATTCGTTCGCTAGGCGACATATTAGCTAATTTGGATGTAAAGTATACGCTTATTTCGGTTGCCGTACTAGTTGGAATGCTGGTTCTCGACAGCGTAAAATATTTGGTAGTTACGCACGCTACAACGGGCTTATTCAAACCTTTAAGCAGCATAAAAGTTTCTTTTTTGGGAAAATACTACGATAATATAACGCCTTTCGGTTCCGGCGGGCAGCCCATGCAAATTTTGTATCTGCATAAAAAAGGTCATAGTGCGGGCGTATCCAGCGCAATAGTTATGATAAAATACTTTGCGCAAATGATATGTTGGCTGTTGCTTTGTTTTTTGCTTATGACTTTTAACCGCGGAGCTTTACAGCAATATGTCGACGCGGGACAACAGCAGTTTTTTATGATCGCCGGATGGATAGGTTGGGTCATAAACGCGTTATTGCCGTTTTTTATAATTTTCTTTGCGATATTTCCTAAAATCACAAATAAAATTTTGCTGTTTTTTATCAATATCGTTACCAAAATTTCTTGGTCGTTTGCAAAAAGGAAGGAAAAAAGAACGGGCGAAGCTCAACTGCAACGCAAAATAAAAATTTTGCGCCGAAAACAAAAATGGATAAACAGCGCTTATTCTGCGGTTAAAGATTTCCGTTCGTCGTTTATAGTAATGTCGCATAAGCCCGTACAGTTTATATTACTTATGCTCGTATGTCTGGCCAGCGAATTTTTTACGTGGTCGTTCCCGTATTTTATTTTGGTGGCTTTTGCCGACGGTGCGGTAGAAATAGGCGCCGCAACGATGTTCGCCATAATGACGCTGAACGCGTACGCTTCTATGAGCGTGTCGATAGTACCTACTCCCGGCAACAGCGGCGTTTTGGAAAACGTTATCGTGTTGGTGTTCAGAGCGCTTGCAACGTCCGTAGTATTTTGGGTTGTGTTCACTTGGAGATTTTTTACTTACTACATATACATTTTGATTGGTATAGGAATAACCGTTTTCGAACTTATCCGTAAAGCGGTGCGCAACAAGCGAGAATCGAAATAATTTTCAGAAAAAAACAACGGGAAGAAAATCAGATGATTTTCTTCCCGTTGTTTCGGTATAACGGTTTACTTAAAAAAATACGCCCGTAATAAATATTTCCAGCCCGATAGCAATCAGAATTATTCCGCCGAGTATTTCCGCTTTGTGTCCGAGTTTGTTTCCGAATTTTTTACCGATAAAAATCGCCGGCAGACAAATTGCAAACGTTACTATGGCAATAATTCCCACAGACAGCAGCGCCAGACCGACGTTGTTACCCGCTATATCCGCAAGAGAAAATCCGGTAGATAACGCGTCGATGGAAGTGGCTACGGCTTGAAGTGATAACGTCCAAAACGTCAACTTTTTCGAAAAACGCAAATTTTCGTTTTCGGTATCGTCTGTATCGTTTTTGCCGTCTTTAACGCCGTCGAATAGCATTTTCCCGCCGATTATCATCAGCAATACCAGCGCTATATAAGGTATCCAATTGGAAAATTTAACGAACTTTTCCGCAATAAAAATAACGCACAACCAGCCTATCATCGGCATAAATGCTTGAAAAAACGCGAACATAAAAGCGATTAAAAAGGCTTTGCTTTTTTTCATTGTCGGTTCGTTCAGTCCGTTAGTCATCGAAACGGCGCATGCGTCCATAGCCAGTCCTACGCCGAGTCCCAAACTTGTCAAACAAAGTTTAAGCATCAAAAATTCCACCCAAGAACAGTACGTAAAATAAGATACGTCAAGTATACAAAATAAATGCATAGCAGCGTTATTCCGTGAGCCCTTTTAAGCTTACCTTTCAATCCGAACACAAACAGCAGCGCGGTTATGGCAAGCATAAAGAGCGCGTCGATTAAAACTTGACTTCCCGTAGTTAAAGGATTAACCGTTGCGGCAATACCCATAACGAATAGCATATTGAACAGATTGCTGCCTATAACGTTGCCCAGAGCGATTTCGTTTTCGCCTTTTTTTGCGGCAATAACGCTCGTTACCAATTCGGGAAGGGATGTTCCTACTGCAACAATGGTTAATCCTACAAGCGCTTCGGCAAGGTCGGCATCAAGTTTAAGTGCGTCGGCGCCTTTTAACGCAAGACCTTTTGCGCCGAACACTACAAATTGTCCTCCCAGTATTATACCGGTAGCTCCGACAATGACGAGGATTATCGCTTTCCAAAGAGGCATTGCGGGCTTGTCTACGTTTTCTTCAACGTTTTCGACGTCCAGTTGTTCGGGATGTTTTTTTGCCGTAACAACCAGATAAGTCATATACGCTATCATCAGCGCGACCAAAATAATGCCTTCCCAGCGCGTAACCGCAAGGTCGTTTAAACTTATTGCGGAATTTAAACCGAACATAGCGATAAACAGCGCGACGACAGCCGTTGCTCCCAGTAAAATAGGGAGCTCTCTTTTGCTTACGTTCTTTTTTATCGCAATGGGAGTAAACGATACGGATAACCCCAAAACTAACAATATATTGCATATGTTGGAGCCTACCACGTTTCCTATTGCGACGTTGGCGTTTCCGTTCGATTTTAAACAAGCAATCGAGTCGGATACGGAAACTGCCAGTTCGGGAAGAGACGTACCGATAGCTACTATCGTAAGCCCTATAATCAGCGGAGATATTTTAAGCTTTTTTGCAATCGCGCTGGAAGCGTCTACAAAAATATCGCAAAATTTTACTAGGCAAAACGTTCCCAATGCAAGTCCTACGACGTACATTGCAATTTGCAGCGCAGGGTGCCAGCCCGATATCAACTTGTTCAGCAATTCTACCATAAGTACCTCGGTTATTTAACTTGTTTAATAGTAAAAGCGCAAAAAAGCGGTTCAAATAAAAAAAGCGAGAACCTAGGCTAACTGAAACGTCAGCATAAGTCTCGTTCTTTAATGTCGAACCTGGTTTACTCCATAATGTAGGCGCGACAACTATTTCAAATAGCGAACTACTCCCTTACGAGTACTTTGTAAGTTTAGCACAAATTGAAGCGCTTTACAACGTTTTTTTTAATATTGCGATAAAATTTTTTTAAATAAACAAATTGACACGTTGCGGGCAAATTGATATAATAAACAAGCTATTAAAAGATTTTAAATGCATAAGCGGAAACACAACGTTATGTTTTTGTAATAATTGCCCAAATGGATATCTAAATGGTTAACTTTTTAAAATGTGCGGGAATATATCGGAGCATATATTAGAAAAATATAATTTAAAATCAAACCGAACGCTTGCTTAATTAACTCATTCGCAGGGCAAAACGCCGACCGCGATTGCAGTCAAAAGACAGAAAAAAGACGATTATAAAACAAGCAAAAAATGGAATATACGGAGGCGTATCGAAGCGGTTCCTCAGCCGAGCGAAGCGAACGCCGACCGCGATTGCAGTCAAAAGACAGAAAAAAGACGATTATAAAACAAGC
>CAJUIV010000001.1:0-42349 GCA_910586905.1 uncultured Christensenellaceae bacterium | reverse complement strand
AAAAAATGGAATATACGGAGGCGTATCGAAGCGGTCATAACGAGGCGGTCTTGAAAACCGTTTGGCGGCAACGCCACAGGGGTTCGAATCCCTTCGCCTCCGCCATTAGCACCCAATTCGAACCTTAGCGGTTCGAGTTGGGTGCTTTGCTTTTTGTCAGAAAGATTGCGGAGTTCGTCAAGTTCGTCTTTGTCCAACTTTATCTTAGTTGGTGTTTGCGGCGAGGTATTGTAAAAGATGTAAACTTTGTCGTCAAACAATACCACGCGGTAGATGAACGAATTAAAAAACTCGTTCTTGGCTTCGTTGTCCTTATACTGTTTGGTTGCAAAGTAGTACAGAAACGCCTTTGCCTGTTCGTAATTTAACGATTGTACTTGTCTTGCTTTCTCTAACGCAATTTTATCTTCCAGCAAGGCGTTACGTTGCTCAAGTTCAAGTAATTTGTCTTTTGTCGACTTAGTAATTATACCTTGTGCTATTGCCGCCAAAAAGCCGTTCATGGCTTTTTGTACGCCTTTTTGTTCTTTCTCTACAGTAGGACGTAATAAAAAAGTAATAGAACAATATATTCGCAATCAACTGCGCGAAGATAATGAGTACGAACAAATGAGTATACAAGAATACGTAGACCCGTTCACGGGTAAGCAGGTAACAAATAAGAAAAGCCCCTTGAGGGGCAGTTCGTGAACGCTATGCGGTTGGCGGACAATTCGATGAGTTTTTAGACTCAGCAAAGCAATACGCTCCAAGGGAGCAGTGCAAGCCACCGGCTCAGCCGGTGGTCATGACATATTAAATTATTTTTGCTTATTTAGCAGGGCGTTTAAACCCATCACAGCAAAAGGAACGGTAACCGCTTGTAAAAACAATCCCGCAAGACCCGATTGAATTTGGTTTAAAATAACCGTCGCCGTCAACTGCGTTACAGATTGGAACGCAAGCGCAAGAAGTACGAACGCCGCTCTTCCGGCAAGCTGCGCGAGTAAAACAGCGGGTAACGCCATCCAACCGTTTTTTGCTATTTTTTTGGAAAACGAACCCGATACTATGGCGAATACGGCGAGTTCGGCAGCCATAAAAGGCAGTCTTGCAAGCGCGGGCATAGGGTTTCCCATCGCCGAAGTGATAACAAAACTTAAAACCGGCGACGCTATTCCTACGATAAGTCCCCATTTAAAACCTAAAATGCAACCGCCTATAAGAACCGGCAGATACATCGGCAGCCATTTTATTCCGCCGTCTTGTCCCGCGGCTAAATGCGTCAGTTGCGGCAGAATAACCGCAACGGCGATTAAACCGGCGGAAATCAGACTTTTTATTGTTATTTTCGTTTTTAAAGAATAGTTTTTTCTTGTTAAAATCCCTTCTATCATCTTTTTTCTCCTTATGTTTAAAAATAAACATTTACGTTGTAAACGCGCTCGATATCCTATGCGTTTAACAAAAGAGTTTCAAGTTTAAGCCGCGTTTTCGCGCAGTTTGTTTTTACGAGGATACTTCGCCGCGTTGTTTTCGGCTATTCTATTGTAAAATCCTACGTTCGCTTCGCGCTTTTTTAAGTCCTCGGTAAATTTAGAGGTATACAGCAAGTAAATGCAGTAAATGGCGGGCAACCCCAAATTGGTTTCTACAAGCGAATTGGTTATCAACGTCATAATTTTCGTAAACGGGTCGAATTCCGCGCTGCGTATACCGCCTATAAGCAAACCCGCTTCCCAACCGAGCTGAGCAAGCACTCCCAGCAAAAACAGCCAAGGAATATTGAATTTTTTATTTTTATCCTTTTGCGTTAAATTGTAGATAATCGCGGCGAAGTAACTTACAATCATAATCATCGCCATATACCCGTGATACGCGCCCGTCGTTCGCTGAATTTTTATAAGAGCGTCTTCTTTTGCGAAAGTCGAGGTTAAAAGCGGACAGCATATCCACCATATCCAAATAAGAGCGGTGTACTCTATATAGTGTTCGTCTTTGTCGAGCCAAATCCAAATAAGAGCGAAATTTGTCATACCGTAACTCATCGACATCCACAGCAAAACCAAAAACAAATCGCCGTTTTCTATGCTTCGCGTACCGAGAGCCAAATGGAATATTCCGTAGTCTACTATCATATACAATATGCCGCCGAACAATGCGAACAGCGTTGTGGCGTAGCGTTTGCGTTAAATCAGCGACGCAACCAAAAAAACTAAAAACACCGTATCTAAGACGATATACAACGGGCTGAATACTCTTTGAGCGACTATTTAGGCGGACAGTAACGACAGCATGCTTTTCTCCTTGGTAGTATGACAAAATTATAATCTAAAGCGAATCAAAAATCAAGCGCGAGTTCAAAGTTGTTTTTTTTTGTGCTTTTCAAAAAATACAAATTGTCGTAAAAAATTGACAATAAAGCGTCGTATCGGTTATTATTATATAGTAATTTAGTTCTATTTAATCAGTTTAAAAGAGGTGAATTTAAGTGAATCGAAACAAAGTGCAAAACGGCGAAACGAAAGCTCTTAGCCCTGCGAGCAAAAAGACGTTAATCGCATGCGCAGCAGTTGCGCTTGCAATCGTTCTGACTCTGGCTATCGTTTTACCGTTAGTGTTGAAAGTTAAAGATTTGGGACTGTTTAAAGTTCCCGACAATCTGCTTCCCACAGAGGAAAAATATGCGCTTAACAAATACTACTACGAAAACCTTTCGGATTCGCAGGTAACTTTGCGTGCCGATGCGATGAAGGTTACGAAACGTAATTTGCCGCGCGCTCAAACGGAGTTGTTATCCGATGATTTTTCGTTGATATACAATACCGAAGACAAATCTTTGACTACGGCTTACGGCGAGTTGGTGCAATCTACCGACAAGAAAAAGACAGCGACGATACGTTTCGGCGACTATCCTTCTCCGTCGCACGAAGTAAGCGGGGCGAACGCGTTTACGTACGGCGTTATGAACGGGAAAGCTACGACGGATTCGAATTTTTACAAATATATGCTGATGACTCAGGGACAGCATTTAGCTGCCGAAGCTAGTAAGCGTTCTGCAAACGGTACGTTGACGCAGGAGTGGCTTAAAAAGCATCCGTCCGCCGACGCTCAATACGGAGCGGTTTTGGGAGAAAATAACGCTGTCGAAAAAGAAATCATACTAGACCCGTTATACCGTTCACCTCACGTTACCGGTTTGTATCTTCCCGCAGGAGAACTTGTAACCGTTAAAGTAGAGGGGCTGGCGGAAGGCGAAAGGCTGTCCGTAGCGCTCGGCATGCAAAACAGTCTTGCTTGGCGCGGCAGTGTAGACGAAAACGCCTTTAAGAGTATAGCAGGAAACGTTAACCAAGTAAATATAGCTTCTTCGGACGCGTTTTTTACAAAAGCGGACGTTTTAACCGCAAACGGGATATTCAGCGGCAGTTATATACAAAGTCAGTGGAAAAGACAAAACACTCGCGCCCCCTGGCTTACGGCGGATTTTATTTTCAACGGTAACGGAGAATACAAAATAGGCACGCCTTTCGGCGGCGTTATACATTTAGGCATGCAAAACTGCTATTCCCGCGCCAAAGTTACGTTCACAGGCGCGGTGGAAACGCCTCACTATATTTTGGGAGTTACCGCACCCGAATACTTCGACGAGTATCTTCGTCAGGCTCCCGGCGTTATCGCCGTTCTGGATACCGAAAACGGACAGCTTATAGGTCCTACCGGCGAAATGGGTACTACGTCTTATATGCGTCAGGTAAAAACGGACGAAATCGATAAGCTTGCTATGCTGTGGCACTCGTTTTTGTCGGTAAACGAATCGTTCACCGGCGGTCCGTACAACCGTTTCAACAAAGTTATGTTCGACCAGCACGTTCCTGCCGGCGCTGCGGTATCTTTGGGCAATTATTCGTTTGCTCATCCCACGGGATGGTTTAACGGCGCGATGAATTATCGCGGTTTGCTTCGCGGAGGTACGTGGGGAATCCTGCACGAAATAGGACACAACCATGCAGCCAGTTACGGTACGATTTGGGGTTTTGCCGGTTCGCAGGAAGGCGAAGTCCGCAACAATGCGCTCATTCTTTTAAACTATATAATGTTCTGCGATATCGGCACCACTATCCGCAGCGGCGGAGACGCGGAACACGGCATGTACGCCAATCCCTATTCTACGCTGTCGGAAACGCTGACGTTAAAAGGGAAACTGGCTGATTTCAATAACGCGGGATATTTCCAGGCTCTCGGTATGTATTCCAATATAATGCATTCTTTCGGCGCCGAAAAATACTACGAACTATTGTATACTTACAAAAAGCAGGCGGCGTACTGCGCGAATAAACGCGCGGATTTCGCCTATCGTTGTTCTCTTATTTACGGTATGAACTTCGTTAAATATTTCAACGAGTTTTACTCCGCGAAAATAACCGACGAAATGTTCGATGCGGAACAGCTCGGCAATATGTCGTCTCTGCCAAACTACGAACCGGTTTCCGGTTTCTATTCGGGCGGAATCGACGGAGTGAAAACCGCCGGAGACTATTGCGTAACGTTCGGCAACCCAATCGAATTCGATTTGCTCGGCAATACCGTTTCCACTCTCGATACCGCAGATAAAAAAGGTTTCGAAATAATCGACGTAGAATATCCCGAACACGGCAAACTTAAAAATTTGGGCGAAGGCAGATGGGAATATTCGTTTAACGAAAACTATTCAGGCACTTTCGACGAGTTTTCTTATATCGTAAAACTGAACGACGGAATAGTACACAAGCTTACCGTTTACTTGCGGATAAACTACAACGGCGCAAAATTGACGACGTATCAAGGATTCGAACAACTGGATAGAAACGATATTTGGAACAAAGCCGACGAGGTTATGGCTTCCGTCGAGGGTAAAGTTACGTCTATATCCAACTCCGGTATACCAAACTATAATTCTGGCAAAGCGGACGAAATCCGCGTGATAGAATATTTGTGGAAAGCGCCCGTCAGCGGAGAAGTTCAAATATCTACCAAGCACGACGATTATTCCCGAGTTTACTTCGGTGAAACGTTCGATTCTTTGACGCAGATTTTGGAATTTAACGGATACAGCAATAACTATCCGACCGAAGGCAACGCAACGGTTACGGTTAAAAAAGGCAATATCTACGCCATACGCGCGGTAAATATCAATGCCGGCGGACAGGGCGGTATGACCGTGGGAGTAAAATACGACGGCGATGAGAATTTCTCCTATATTCCAGTGGACCAGATTTATCATCCCGATTTAAAATCCAAAGACGAAATCAAACCGTTTGTTTACGAACCGCAATATATGATATCCAAAAAGGACAGCGTAAATCTTTCCTCTACGGGTACGGATAAGAGTCAGTGGCAGGTAGTACAGGCGCCCGAAAATATCGTAGGAGGCCGTTACGAAGAACAACAGCAAATCGACCCCGTAACGGGAGAAATCGGCGGCGTTATGACGACGGATAAGTGGACGTATCTCATCGACGGTATGACGAACACCGTTATGCATACAACTTACGGCGGAGGCGTTCCTCAAATAAACGGTTCGAATCCGCACGTGTTCGTTGTCGATACGGCAAAAATTCAACAGTTCAATTATTTCAGCATAACGACGCGTAACAACGCCAATTCTTATATAACCGATTTTGAAATACAAATTGCCGACACTCTCGAAAGCGAGTGGAAAACCGTTTGTACGGGCGACAGAAACTCCTACAAAGGAACGAGAATAATGATGCAAGTTCCGCAAGTTACCGGCAGATATATTCGTATTGTCGTAAAAGGCACTACGGGAGGCAACTTCTCCGTTTTGGCGGAAATCGACGCGGGTATTATGTCGCAAACGCAAAGAGTGGTGCCTCCTACTAGCAGTAAACTTTTCGCTACCAAAGGATGGAAAAACTCCAAAACGATAGAAGGCGAAACGAGCGGATATCTGATTGCAAACAAAAAGAATCAGAAGTTGGTCGCCAAATTTAAGGGTACGAGTTTTGCGTTATACGCTTACACGGGCGAAAATTTCGGTTCGTTTAAAGTTAAAATCGACGGCAAATACGTATCGACGGTTAATTTGCAATCTCAAATAGAAGAATCACGCAAATTGGTATTTAACGCACAAGATTTACAAGATAAGGAGCATACCGTGGAAATTATCACTTTAAATTCAAACAAGATTATGTTAAACGTTTTGGGCTTATCGTACACGTCCGAATTACTTAACGCGTCGAATATTTATCTGGAACGCGGTTTGGGCATAACTCTCGCAGTGTTTATCGCGCTGTTCGCGGCGGTATTCGCGTTCGTTATAGTTCTTATGTGTAAACCGTCTTTCCGCGATAAGGTGTTTGCCAGCCGCGTTGTAAAGTCTATGGAGAATAGCGCCGCAAAACCGAAAAAGGAACGCAGCAACGTAAAAAAAGGTAAAGTCAACGACAGCGTATCTCAAAAAATGGAAGATATCGCGGCGAAGAACAAGCCCGCTAAATCCGAACAAACCGAAACTAAGCCCGTTGGGAAAGTAAAAGTTTCGGGGAACTCCGCTGCTAAGGAAAAAAATCTCAAACAAGGCAAAGTGGACGACTCGGTAGCTAAAAAAATGGCGGATATAAGTGCGAAATCCAAGTCCGAACCGAAGACTGAACCTGCTGCGAAAAAACAGACGAAAACGTCGAGCGACGTGCCGAAGAGTAAGAAAAAATAGATTTTTTCGATATCAAAATGATTAAATAACGTATTATTTTACAAACGCGACGATTTTTACACAACCGTCGCGTTTGTTATAATATAAACATAACATACAAAAACAGCTATGCCTGTAATAGTGTATTTTGTCGAAAAACAATTTGCGTTATTATGATTTTTTTTGACAATTACTTGATATTTAATAGAAAGATTAGTATAATTATATAGGTAAAAGCTTGTTCTATCAAAAGGAGAAAGGCGTAATGTCTAAAAAAAGCGATTTAAAAAGAGCTATTCTGGATAGTGAAAAAGAAATCGGAGAACTTGAAAACAAAATTCGTCGTTCGCAAACTGCTTTGTTGCAGTCGATACTGAACGACACGAAGTTGAACGAACAAGACGCGCAATATTTCAGGTTGTATACTTCGTTGATAGAAGTAGAGCGCGAAAATTTGCGTAAACTTAAAAACGAACTGAATAATTTGTAATTAGCATCGGGGGGGGGCGCCTCGGAGTTGTTTGCAAATATGTGTAATCGAAAGTTGCAATCTTACGGCTCCTGTCGTAAGGTTTTTTTTATTTTTGACAATAATTGAAAAATTATTGTCAAAATTCGTCTGTTTTGAATATCTGTTTATTATGTCCTTAAAAAACGCGTTTTCCCAAAAATTCCGCTTTTCGGCGCGTGTTTTATTTGGATTTTGCGTTTTTGCAATAAGTTATTCCGTCTGATAGAAGTACTCGGAACTTACGTTCTGCGTTGAATGCGTTTTACCTAGAAAAGAACTGACCGTTTCAAAGTCGTTCGTCTTTTAAATCGCGCTTGTTTTACCGTGATATCGTATGATACGCTTGAAAACGTTTGTCGGCATTTCGGTGTTTTGCCGTCTACGTACGTTTTCGACGGTTCGCAGTCAATCCGTTATCGATAAAACCGTCGATAGACGTAACCATAACGGCGAATACGGCAAAGTTTAATTTTATAATATAATTTATGTTTAACGTTACCCGCGTCGGCGGGTGAGGGAGGAAACGATGACATACTATACAAAATCCAAAAAATGGACGTTGACTATGGCGTTGCTTGTAGTAACGCTGTGCCTTTCGTTGTTTATTGGAGCTTTTGCTTTTGCACAAGGCGGCGACGATAACGTTACGCCGTCGTATAATACCGTCATTGCGGAACTTACGCAAAAGGAGAATATTCCCGACGACCATACGGCGGAAACCATCAAAAGTATTTTAACGGTAACCGGCGTAAATGCCGACGGAACTACCGAGCCGATTGATAAAACCAACTACTCGGTTAAAATAAACGGAGACTTAAACGGCAAACTGCTTGCGGGAGAAACGAACGTTATGTCGGTTGTCGTGGGAGGAACGGAATATTCCGTCGATATGTCTTTGACGACCGTTATTGCCGCAGAGGTAGTCTCCGCCGAGCTTACCGCTATCGACGGTTACGAGTTGCAAGGAGACTACTACATTAACGCCGACGGTTTTTACGCGTTTACGCAAGGTATGACGGATAACGAAGTAAAAACGCGTTTGCAAATCTTGGTCGCTTACCCTAATCACGTTGAAAAGATTGCCGCTGACAGTAATGCCGTAACTTCTTTTGTAATTGAAGGCGGCACCGGCACTACAGATATAACTAATTCCGAAAGACGTAGCGTTAATATCGGCGTAACAGTAAAAATCGGCGAACAAACTCAAACTTTGACCAAAGAATTCAGTTTCCGCCGATTGGAATACGGCGCGTTGGAAGTTAGAGGATACACTCCCCCTGCAAACTTTACTTCCGATACCTATATTGACGGAGATACGTTGTGTTTGAGTTCCGGCAGCGGCAGCACTTACGTTTACGCTATCTGGAATAACGGTAATCCCAGTACGGAAAATATTCCTTTCGAACACTTAGGATTTAGCGGATTGTCGTTCGCTCCAACCGGAGAAGCTATAAAGGAAGCGTTGACCAGCGATGACGTTACATACGACAGTACAATCGAAATTCCATATACGGGTTCTGACGGTTTTTCCGTAAAACCGTTGTCGCTTACTTTCAACGTGAAATACACTGCTCCGCATTCTATTTCATCCAAATTAGTTAGCACAAACCCTGGTAATACGTTAAAAAATCAAGAAGCGCTATCCGATAAGATAGACGTGGACGGCATTGTGGTTGAATTTGAATATGCCGTAGATACCATTCAAATTCCTCTGTCCGAATTCGATGGATATACTTTTGCATATTTTACAAATCCAAACGGATCGGCATCTTCAAAAGTTGATTATTTGACGCGCGAAGTTAAATTGATAAAAATATCCGCAACTATAGATTGTAAAATTTATGATGAAAGCAGCGATTCTAATTTGGTAAAGAGTGTTGCGGTGTCGGGTAATTTCCGCGTAACGATTGACAGAAAGCCTATCGACAGACCTACGTTGGAAACGAACCAACTTGAATGGAGCGACGCAGGTTGTTCTACAAAGTTAACTTTACCCGACGTAGAAGAAAAAATGGACGTTACTACTAACAGTCCTTATGCCGTTTACGAAAACGGAGTTTTAACTTTTAAACGCGGAGGCGTGTTTACCGTCAGCGTATCATTACAAAATCAAGACGACAGATCGGCTAACGTGTATTTCTCCGGCAATACAAATTACTACGATTCCGAAAAGAGTAACGACTATTCGACCGTTTTCCAAATCAAAGTAGATAAAGCCCAAGTTACCACGGTGCTTGACGGTTACGAGACGGAAAGACAATACGGCGATAATGAAGGAGCTTCGTTCGCCGTACGCGGCGAAGTAGAGGGCAACTCCGGTATGAACTTTACCTCTTCCGTTCGTAAGGATATTACCGATCAACAAGACAGCGAAGATAAGCCTTCGTATCAGTTGTATTACTTTAAAAAAGGCGCGGACGAAAACACTGCTACTACGGAGATTCCCACGAAACGCGGAACTTACTGCGTTTACGCTAAAACTGCGGAAACGGCTTTTTATCAAGAAGGTAAATCCGAAACGTCTGAATTCGAGATAACTCACCGTTACATTTCGGTTGACGGGCTCAATAAAACCGCGGTATTCGATAATACGGTAAAAGAGCTTGGCGACTTTTTGAATTTGCCAAGCGGAAGCGGCGTGTTTGCGTATGACGATACTCTCGAGGATGTTTTAGCGCTTGTCGGAACGGAAGAAATAAAACACGCTAAAAAGTATGCCGTAGAGTTAAGCTTTAAAGACGGTCAAGGCGAAAACTACGCTTGGGCAAAAGACGACTGCGCCGCAAAAAATATTGAATTCGAAATAACTCCCGCTCGGTTGTATTTTACGGCAACGCAAAACAGCTTTACTTACGGCGAAGCTATGCCTGACGCGAACGTTAATACAAACGGTTTAAGAAATTGGGTAGGTTTGGCGGCGCCCGTATATAGCGGAACCGCTAACGACGGAACGGAGATTTCAAATTCGTCCGAAGCTCCAGTTAACGCCGGTATATATACAGTAACGTACAAGATCGCCACGTCTTTTAACGACGGAGTTTTAGCTTCCGACGTTACTTGCGCGGACGTTACGAGCGAGTTTTACGTTTACCGTAAGGAAATAACGAAACTCGAAATCGATTTAGCTAAGAATAATACGTCTTATACCGGTTCTCAAATAGAATTCGCAATAAAAAATTGGAACGTCGATACGCTCGTCGGAACAGATACTTACGCAAGCATTATGTCCGTTACGGCAACGGGCGTTCTTCGCGACGGAACAACAAACGTTTCAACTTCGCGTATAACAACTGCGGACGGTAAAATAACCGTTATCGACGCCGGCGTTTACAGTTTCGCTATAACTCTGGGCGCCAATTACACTTGGAGCGGAGCCGTAGATAAAAACGCCGCTCCCGAAGAAATTAAGGCGGAAAACGTAACGATTAACAAAGCTAAGTTATCTCCCGTTTTGAGTGAAACGGCGTTTAAGTACGACGGCGAATGCCATGTTCCTTCGATAAACGGTACGTTGTTGGATAGCGAAGTCGTCATCGACGGATTTACATACGCTATTTTGTTCGGCGGCGAAGTAATCGCAGACGAAACTACGATTATAAACGCGGGAACGTATACGGTTAGCGTAACCGATTTTACAATCGATACGCTTGTCGAAGACGGGACTTACAGTTATAAAGTGAACTACGAGTTAACCGAAAATCCGTTCGACTTGACTTTCGATATCACAACGCCGTTTATTTCTAAACCTAAGCTGGAAAACGGTAAGGAAAGCGTTACGGAAACATACAAAGGTTCAGCGTACGACTTTACGGCTTACATAGCGAATTATACGGATTATCTGTACGGCGCGGACAACGGTCAAAAAATGCTCAAAATCGTTATAAGCGGAGAAGGCTCGTTGTTAAATGCCGGCGCTTATACAGTATCCGTAACTCCCGAGGAAAACTTTAGGTGGAGCGACGGACTCGACCCCGCGGGCGACGGCGGTACGGACGCGGTAGAGTTTACGTTTACGGTAGACAAAAAGGCGATAATCATCGATTGGACGAGCGCAATTTTGCAGCAAGTTTACGACGGTTCTGCTCGTGTTGTAACCGGATACGTTATTTCAAGTAAATGCGGAACGGACGATATTGACGTCGATTTTACTTATACCGCAAATGCGGGCGCAAGTCTAACGGAAGGCAAAGTTGTAAACGTAGGTACATACACGGTTACCGCAACAAATAAGAAGGGCGGCAAATCGGATAACTATAAATTAGACGGTAACGTCAGTTTAACCAACAACGGGTTTGAAATAACTCCGTTCAAAATTTCGGCTCCCGCAATGAACGATGCTTCGGCGAGCTTAACGTTCGGAAAAGATACTGTCAAATCGTTTGCTTTTAACGATTATACGTCCAGCGTTACAGGTTTTGATTGGAGCGACGTGCTTAACGTTAGCGTTGTCGGAGCCTGGAAGTTCGGGGGATTCGAAAAATCTCACAACGTTAATTACACAAGCGCGTTCGTATTCGGTTCTGCAACGGAAGCGACGTTTACGTTTGCCAACGCGGGAACGTACTCGTTCGAATTCGTTATAAGTAACGGCAATTTTGTGTGGGACGACGGAATTACGGGTAATCCTACTGCGGAATTTACCGTCGAACGCGCTACAATCGAGGCTCCTTCTCTCGGAAATGCAAGAGCAATGGAGTGGACGAAACCTATAACCGAATTGAATACCGTTTTGACGGGAAATTTGAACGGCGTTACTTACGGCGTTCTGTACGGAAAACGTAACGGAACCGTTACTCCCAGCGCAACTCAAGCGGACGTAGACAGAGCTGGCGGCTCTGCGATTCGCGGACAGTACTACGCTTTGCTTACGATAAACGGCGACAATGCATGGAACTATGTTTGGGAAGCGGGAAACGACGGTATTGACGAAAAAGGAAATCCTATATTCATCGGCGGTAACTTTATCGAAGAGAGCGTTCTTCCGTACGCGATTTCGTACTCCGAAGATTACGGCGCGCAAATTTCTTTGTATTACGCTATAACCGCTTCTCAGGTTACTATAAAGTATGCCGTTAACAACTATCTGTTCGGCGCTAACGGATTTATAGACGGAACGATAGTAACAAACGAAAACAGCGCCAACGTCGGAAACACGTTGGTAATGGACAACAGCGGAATACCTACGGGCGCAAATATTAAAAACACTTCGATTACGTTCTACGTTCAGGGGTCGACAACCGCTTTGAGCGAAGAAAACGGCGAACTTGTAAACGGACTGCCTTGGAAAGCGGGAACGTACGACGTAAAAATCACGATAGATTTTTCGGATAGTTCGACGTATCAGCAGTGGAACAGCAGCGGTTTAACGCTGACGGTTTTGCCGAGACCCATAATCGTTACTTGGTCGCTCGGCGAACAAACCGGTACGAATTTGAACGCGACGTTTAAAGGGGATTATTTCGACGTTGTTCCGTCGATACTCAATATGCCTAAAAAGTCTGCGGACGACGAAACTGCCGCGCCGACTCTTACTTGCGACAAAACGGGAAATAACCGTCCGTTTAACGCGGGCAGTTATACTCTTTTTGTCGACAAAATTACCGGCGACGGCGTAGAGAACTTTACAAAAGACGATGGCGTAAATTTAAGCTGTTCGTTAGTAATCGCTCGTTATAACGTAACTGTCGAAGTTACGGGCGTAAACAATCACGTTTACGGAGATACGATAAAAGACGTTGAAAAAGTTTGGACGTCAACCGGTAACGGTTTCTTTAACAACGACGGTAACGGTATCGTAATCAAGTTGTTCAAAAAGGATTCCGCGGATACGACGGACTACGCAAATAACAACAAAGCTCCGGCGGGAACTTACGTTTTAACTCCCGAATGGAACGGCGCTGCAAAAACGGACGTTACTGCAAGCGGCTATACTTTAACCACAACAAACTACGTTATAACCGTTAACACTGCGGAATTCGTAGTGGTTCCCCGCAAAATAACCGTAACGTTTAAAAACGGCGCGTCAAGTACATACGGCGCAACGGTAAATTTGTATCAAAACTCGGTATACGAAACGGCTAAGACAAACGGCGTTGACAGCGGTGTTTTGTTCGACGAGGCACAAACAGTATTTACTCTTTCGGCGCTCAAAGACAGCATTGAAGCAAGCAACAGATCCGATATAGGCTTGTATGCCCTTTCGGGCGAACAAGTTGCTGCAAACGGAAACTATACGGTTGTATTTGCAAACAACGGCGTATGCAATTATAAAATAACGAACGCCTCGATGACCGGCGCGACCGTAACTTCCGGACACGAATCGGGCGTTTACGACGGAACGGCTTACCCGCTGTTTAAAGACAATAACGTAAATCTGGTAAACGACGATATAATTAACGCCAAATGGTGGTTTAAAGAAGTCGGCGCGGCAGACGACGATTGGACGGAATTTACCAATCAAACGCGTAAAGACGTAATAGACGTTGAATATCAAATAAAAGTTACCGCCGGCAATCACAACGATTTGATTTTGGACGACACCGTAACGTTCGTTATAAGCAAAAAAAGACTGACGGTTCAAATCAACTTCAGAATACTGTTCGGAGAACGTTCTCCCGCCGATTTCGACGGCCGCGGCAGCGTTTACAATGTCTCGATATCCGATGCTTCTATGTATACGGTAGAGGGATTTGCGGACGGAGAAAACATTTCGAATATTTTAGGACTCGAAGGCGTTTTCAATTATACGACAAACTATACTCAAGGTGCGGACGCAGGCGGAGAATACTACTTGAGATTCGTCAACGACAGCGTTAATCCTCTTTCGGCTACAAACTACGAGTTCGTAAACAAAGACGGCGTTCTTACCGTTGATAAACTTGTTTTAAGAGTGGAAATAGACTCGCAGGAAGCGTTTTACGGCACTACGGCGGACGATATGCCGACGTTGACTTACAAAGTCGAATTTACTCAAAATAACACGTACACAAACGTTTTATATACGGAAAGCGACCGCGGTACGGCGTTGAAAATCAACCAAGACAGTGAAATTTTTGTTATAAGTACCGACGCGTACAACCTTGACGGAAACATCAAAGACGTTATCGGAAACGGCGGTTACGTTATATCCGGCGCTTACGTAGACGAAACCGTAAAAGGTAATTACGACGTTACGTTTGAAAACGGCGCGTTTACCGTAAAACAAACGACTAACGAATTTAATACGGACTTCGCATTCGACAACGGAGCACAGTACGAAAACGAAAAACTCATTGACGCTTGGGTTTACGGTTTGTACGCAGACGAGGTCGGTAAACAAAAAATCACCGAACCTCAAGTAAGATTCGGTTCGATTAAATCGTATTTGTACAAAGAGGGCGTTACCGATGCTCTCAACGAAACGGCGTATGAAAGCGTAAGCGATTTGTTCGACGCTTTGCAGGCAATCAAACTGGGCGCGGGCAAGTACCGTTTGCATCTGGAAGTCGCCGAAAACGATAACTACAAATTCCTTGAAAAGGATTGGTATTTCGACGTAGCTAAAAAGGAAATAACCGTTAACGCCCTTAACGTCGATTTGACGTACGGCGACAAAGCTCCCGAATTCTATTCTTACGAAGCGGTAGGACTGGTTAACGGCGAAACGACGGTTGGAATTTTAGGCGACGGCAGTAAACTTACCGTAGCGTATTTCGCGTCAACTTATTCTGCCGGTAAAGATTTCGGTTTTGCCGGAATAAACGCTCACGAGATAACTCACGATAACGCAGCGTCGGCTCCCGACCTTGAAAATTACGAGATAACCGAATTTATAGGCGGAACGATAACGGTTTCCAAACGCACGGTTACGATTACTATCGACGACCAAAAGAATACTTACAATTTACAAGGCGGCGAAACCGCGCAAACGCTTACGTTTACGATAGACGGCACGCTGTTCTTCGGCGGCGACGTAACGGCTCCCGACGACGGCGTTTACACTAACGGCAATCAAAATATCATCACGCTGATAACGGCCGCTTTGACTAACGCCGAGCATCCCGACATACTAACCAACAACGTTATAGTACACAGAAACGGCGGCAGCGTTACAATCGGCGGATACGCAATATACGCCGAATACAACGATATAACGGACGGCGGCGACAAGTGGAGTAAGAACTACGAAATCAAATTCAAAGACTGCTCTTTCGAAAGCGAAGACGGTATCAAGCAAAACGACAACGCCAATAACGCGGGTTTGTACACAATCGAACAGGCCGAAGTAAGCTTTAACGCTATCGGAAGCTACGGCGTATGGCATAGAAACGAGAAAAACGAAGAAGTAGAAGGACTTATTTACAGTGGCGCTGTCAACTATTATAAAGCCGAATTGGTCGGCGACGCGCAGACGAGTCCCACTTACAGATACGTTAAAGTCGTTAACGGCGCGGAACAGGCCATTGAAGAAATCGTAGACGTAGGTACTTACTGCGTTTATATCGGTTCTTCCAGCGACAACTATAAGTCGTCGGGAACGATGGGTATTCCTATTCCGATAGGTCAAGCGACGTTAACTCTCAAGGCCGACCCGGCGAGCGTTCAATATGGTACGGTTCTCAGCGGTTCGGAAGGAACGGATACGTTGAACGGCAGATTCAGCGGATTTGCATACGTTTCGTCTTCCGATACGCTTCTTCCCGACATACTCAACAAATATTTAACGGATAACACAGTAACGTTTACTTTGTCCGGTTACGACGCAAAAACGTCGGTAGGCGCAAATTGCTTTATAATTCCTAAATGCAAAGGCTCGGATAATATCCAAATCTCTGCTGACGCAACTACCAAGCTTACCGTAGTTAAACGTCAGGTAAACGTAACCGTTCGCGGATTTACCGACGGTAACGCAGATTACGCTTGGGGCTATTATCAAGGCAATCAGCCTTTAAACCTTGCGGAATTGTCAAAACAATTCGACGGACACATCGATTCGTTTATCGAATTGATTGACGGCGAAGCCGTAACTTTCGGTAATTCCGGCGACAGCCGTACAGCATTGAGCGTACATCTGAATTTGCCGTCCAACGCTATTAACGTTATTGAGGCCGGATACAAAATGAGCGTATCGAGCGATGCCGAAAACTACGACGTAACTTTCGTTACGGCTGACGGACGTAATACCTCGAGCATAGAGTCTGCCGATTCCGACGCGCCGGTATTTATGGTAAAGAAAGCTCCGCTTGTAATATACGCTCACACGCGCGGCAGTAACAATACGGTTAATACTTATTCGGTTGTATACGGAAACGAAATATCGGGATTGACGTACTCCGTCGAGGGTATGAAACTTAACGAATCTTTCGAAGGACAGCTGACTGCGACAAATCAATCGATAACGCACAAGGCAATTTTAAACGGTTCCGCATATGCTCCTTGGGAAAGTAAAGTCGGTCAAACATATACCGTAAGTATCGATAAACTGGAAAATTTTGCAAACTATGACCTGAGCGTTGAAAGCAACTACGTAACGACGACTCTTGCGATAACTCCCCGTCAAATCTCCGTGTCTACGCCTAGTACGATTACGTACGATAAAGCGGCCGACGGATATCACGGCGGCGCGTACGGTAAAGCGCACGAAGCGGCGGTTTACTTCGACTACAACGTAGGTTCCGATTCGCAAAACGACGAAATAGATAAAAATTACAGACCTGTTTACAAAAATCTTACGTACAACACAACCTCTTCCGTCGGACAAACTGCAGGTAAAGCGCCCACAAAAGTAGGTTCTTATACCGTTACGATAGAACTTAACGACGCGAACTATACCTTTGCAAGCGGCAATTCCAAAACGTTGAGTTTCAGCGTTGTCAAACGTTCTATCAGCGAATACGGTCTGATGTGGAACGAATCGGTGTTGTTGTTGCAAGAAGGCGGCGATACCAAATTTACAAACTTTATCGCCAACTATGTAGACGATATAATGGAAGTCGTAACGTTCTCTTACTCGACGGGCGTAGGTTCTACGCAGTTGAATCTCGGCGGAGCAACGACGCTGAACAGTTACTATTTCAACGAAAACGGACAGCTTTGCGCGTACGTAGAGGGCAGAGGAACTTACACGGTTCAATTCAGACTCAAAAATACCGCTGTCGATAACTACGAGTTCGACAGCCGCGACGGAACGCTTGTTACCAGTTACTTCAGCATAACGTCCTCGGCTCTTACGATGACTCTCAGTATCGAAGGCTGGCAGTATAACGACGCTCCCAAATCTCCCGTTACTTACGTCAACGGCGTGCTTATGGAAAGCGGAGTTATCTATACTTATGCATTAATAACAGGTAATTTCGACGAAAGCTTGCTCGGACACGATTTAACCAACATAGACGGCATTGCGAGAGACCCGCTTTCTTCTAACGTAACGTTTAACGCCGGATACTACGTATTGTGCGCGGTACACGACGGTGAAATTCAAAACGAAGACGGTTCGGTCAGCACGCAGCGCGTAACCAAATACTATATCTTCCAAGTAACCAAACGCGGCGTCGCGGCTCCCTCCGTAAACGCCGGCGGCTACAAGTTTAACGGACAGGAACAAAGCCTGACGGTTAAATACGACGATATGCTTATGCGCGCTTCGTACGACGGACGCGTAGCTACGACGGAAGGCGGAATAGTAGTGTACGCTACGAACGCAGGCGAATATAAAGTTAAGTTTACTCTTGTAAACGGAGCAAACTATAAGTGGAGTTCCGATGCCGATGCGGTCGACGGCGTGGTAACGCTGTCTTGGAATATAGCAATCGACGACGCTAAAAATAACGGACACATAACGGTACCTAACTATAACGAAGCCGTTTTCGGCAGTGTTGCTATAGATCCTTGGACTGTTAAACAAGGATACGGAAACCACGTAACGGTTTATTGCGCGGATCGCAGTAAAAATCAAACGGTTCACGAAGTAACTAATTGGACTGTTGGTCTGCCTGTGGGTACGAATGTAGGCGATTACTGGATAAAGCTGGTTCTCAGCGACGGCGGCGTTAACTTTACCGACAAAGAAACTTTTGCGGAACTTACCGTGAAACCTCTTGAAATTTACGCTACGGCTGTCGGAAGATTGACCTACGGCGACGATTTTGAAACGCATGGTATTTTCGGATATACCGTCAGCGGATTGCTGTTCGGTAACAAAGTTACGGAAACAGCCGTAAAATACGTTCTTGCCGAAGACTACGGCGTTCTTCAAGCCGGAGGCAACTATTTCGTTTTGCTTGACGCGGACGAAAACGGCATTGTAAAAGGCTTGTCTGCCGGAGATAACTACGTAATAAAAGCTGTACGAGGCGAATTGACCGTTAACCGCCGTTCCGTAACCGTAACGATAGGCAACGCCTCTTCTCAATACGGCGAAAAAATCGATTTGAGCGGTGTTTCGGTAACTTACTCCAACAATCTCCCGAAAGACGGTCTGAAGGTGGAAATTACAACCGACGCGACTGAGGAAAGCGTTGTAAACGGTTATTTGATTTACTTACTAGATAACTACGACGACGCGAACTATAACGTTACCGTAAACTACGGAACGTATACCGTAATGCAGCGTCAGGTATCGGTAACGCTTACCGCAGGCGGCGGGGAATACGCAAGCGAGAACATAACGCCCGTTTCGTATTCGCAGGTTCTTGACAGAAACGGACAAGATATTCTCGATTTCGTTAAAGGTAAACTTACTCTTACTGTAACTTATACGGGCGTAGCCAACAGCGGCGAATCGTTTACGAATTCTACCGTTATGCCTAAACTTGCGGGTACGTACATTGCGACGGTAAGAGGTTCCGGCAACGCTAACTTTATCATAGTAGGAGAACCGTTTACTCAATTCGTAATCACTCAAAAAGAAGTAGATGCAAGCAAACTTGTTATTGCAAACGCGGTTTACGACAAACAATCTCACAAACCGGTCGTATCTGTTCCCGAGCAGTATCGCGATATGTTCTATTTCGACGACAACGGAGTAGAAAAACTGGTATTTACGCAGGACGATAAAGAATTTACAAACGCCGCGACGCATATTTTCGTTTTAACTTTAAACGACGAGTTTAACTACAAATGGAAGTCAAGCGACGTTGCGGAAAGAGAAGTTCAGTTCGTAATCGAAAAAGCGGACAACGAGCTTATCGGAAACATCGCGATTAACGGATGGCAGTTCGGTGATTATGACGCTGCCGTCAACAGTCCGAACGCGGAAGTGAAATTCGGCGGCGACAGAATAGTGTTCACATACTCATCCCATCAAAACGGAGTCTATACTTCGGGCGCTCCCGAAAGAAGCGACGTAGGAACTTACTGGGTACGCGTAACCGTAGCGGAAGATGCCGAAGGCAACTATAAATCTTTCGAAAGCGCTCCCGTCAGTTTCCAAATCACACGCAAGGCTCTCAACGCGCCTACGCTCTCAGTCGTATCCGAAGGCGAAAACAAAAACGACGTTTATACCGGCGGCGAATTGTATTCGTCGATACTCGGATTCGATATGACTCTAATGGATTTGGGTTACGAAGGACACACGGGAACTATAGGCGGAAATATGGTGGTGTACGCTATCAACGCAGGTACGTACGTCGTAACGTTTACGCTTGTTAACGATTCGAATTATCGTTGGGCAAATGCGGAAGGCAATAAGGTACAGCTCAGCTGGACGATTGAACGTCAAAAAGTAGCCAAACCTACCGCCAATACCGACAAATTCATGGTCAACGGAAAAACTTTGACTTACTTGCCCGTGGGCTTCGACGAAGAAATCATGACAATCGAAGGCAATCAATCCGCTTACGGAGGAACGTTTACGGTATCTGTAGGTCTTAAAGATACGGCAAACTTTGTTTGGGAAGACGGCACGTTCGACAACATAACGTTTGATTGGAACGTAACCGGAGTTAACACCGTATTTACGATAGTCGTCAGCGTGCTTTCCGGCGCAAGCGCTGCAATGGTGGTACTGGCCGGAGTTCAAATCCTTTTAGACCGCCGCAAAAAACGCTTGACGGACAAAGCAATCGACGAACGCTCGAAAGCGGAAGAAACGCAAACCGAAGAAAAACAACAAGGGGGAAATGAATAATGAACACACTTGATTTATTGCAGGTTATGTTGTTTTCTCCCGCGCAGTTGGCTGCCGCAATTTGTCTGGCGGTGTTGTTCGCGTTGTTTGTAGCTGGTAATATCGTATTGTTTTACTATCTGCGTAATCGCGGAGTTCGTAAACTATGCACGCATCAACTGCAAGATAAGCGCAACGCACTTTTGGAACAACTTGAAATTCTGCGCGCCGGAGGCTTCGTAAGCGTAGAAGCGGGCGACGAAGAAGACGAGGATGAAGATATTCTGGTTGTGGACGACGAGGATGACGACGAAGACGACGAATCCGCGCCGCAGCCGCAAAATTACTTCGGAGTCGTAGATAAGGAAGAAGTAGACGAAACTATGGACGCGGAAATTTTGACGGTCGCCAAAACTTCCGCCGAAGCGAGAGCAAAACTCGGTTTCGCAAGCTCCGAGTACGACCAAAAACGTTATTACGTGCGTTATAGTCTTGGCTTTGACGCCAAACTCCGTTTGTCAGGCGACGAAGTAAAAGAACGCTATCAAGCGCTGATGAACGAAATCTCGCAATATAAAGGCGTAAAGGTAAAAAGCAGCTATCGTCAGCAGCGAATTTATAAGGGACGCAAAACTTTGGGACTTATAGTCTTTTGCGGCAAAACGCTGTGCATTGCTTTGGCTCTTAATCCCGCCGAATACGAAAATACCAAATATCGCGGAATAGATAAATCGGACAAAAAGCGTTATCAAAAAACGCCTATGCTCATCAAACTTACGTCTACGCGTCGTTTGGAATACGCCAAATTTTTACTCGTTCAGTTGGCGGATTTGAACACTATCGTGTTGGAAGAAAACCCCGAACAGGTCGTTTTGGACGTAGCTATGCAAACGCGCGAACAGTTGTTTGTGGACGGTAAACTTCAAATTATAGTTCTGGGCGAAGTTCCCGACAGTGTTCCCGCGGAAGCAGAGGACGACGAAGAAATCGACGTTGACGAAACAGACGAAGACACAACGCCCGAGACTTCGGAACTTACTCAGTATAACCGCAGTTATACGGCGAGAGTTATTCAAGCGGACGACGAATTGAAAGCGCGTTATTCGGAACTCAAAAATCATATTTTGGAGTACTTGGGAGTACACAACCATATCACGTGGAAGCGCGAAGCGTTTTATACCGAAAAACGTAAATGCGTAGCTACGTTCGCGGTACGCGGCAAAACGCTATGTTTATTCCTATCCGTTTCCGCTTCTCGATTCGACGGCACTAAGTATAAAGTCGAAGACCGTACTCAACAGGTTCGTAATGCCAAGATGCCTACGATGTTCCGTATCAAAAGCGACAGAAGCACCAAATACGCCAAAGAAATGCTGGATATAGTTTTGGCTGAAAACGGCGCGGTTATCAACGCGGACTACAAACCCGTCAACTACAGACCGGTATACCGTTCGACGGAAAATCTTATACGTAACGGATATATACGCGTAAAAACCACAACGGTAACACAATCCGCCGAAGAGAGCGTAAAGTATTCTAAAGCCCGAGCTAAAGTTGCGGCGACTACGGCGGCTCCGAAAAAAACCGTTTCTTCAAAGAAAAAAACCGCAGATAAGGAACCTACGGCGAAAGCAAAAGAATCAGAATAAATACTTATAAATTAAATCGCGTCGGCGCAAACGTTAAAAAGCGCCGGCGCGTTTTTTTGTTTTGTAACTTTTGGTAAATTGAGCGTCTTAGACGTAGGAGGCGAACAAATCTTTTTAAAAAGTAGACACAAAACGGTTTTCGTGTTAACATACAATAGAAGCGGCGTAGTAACCAACGACGCAAGGTTTCAAATAATATTGCCTACCGGAGAAACGTAAAGTGGAAGAACACACCGATAACAGACAAAAAATTTTGATTGCCGACGATTCCGAAATGAACCGCTCTATCTTGACGGATATGCTGGGCGAGGAGTTTGATATAATCGAAGCCGCGGACGGCGTCGAAGCGATAGAACAGCTTGAAAAATACGACGTTGAGATAAGTTTGGTACTGCTCGATATAGTTATGCCGCGCTTGGACGGGTTCGGCGTGCTTGCGAAAATGAACGAAAAAAAATTGATACAGGATATCCCCGTTATAATTATTTCGTCGGAAAACGCTTCCTCTTTCGTCGAACGAGCGTACGAACTCGGCGCTACGGATTATATTCAGCGTCCGTTCGATACCCACGTGGTCCGCAGACGTTCGTTAAATACCATAATGCTTTACGGCAAACAAAAACTGCTTAAAGGGCTTATAGAAGAGCAAATTTATAAAAGAGAAAAAGAACAAACTTTGATGATTGACATTTTGAGTCATATCGTCGAGTTCCGTAACGGCGAAAGCGGTCAACACGTTGTAAATATTCGTTTGATTACCGATTTGATGTTAAAAACGTTAGTCGGAATAACCGATAAATATAATTTAACTTCATCGGATATAGATATAATAACGCTAGCTTCTTCTTTGCACGATATAGGTAAAATCGCAATAGACGAAAAAATACTTAACAAACCGGGCAGATTTACCGACGAAGAATTTGCTATAATGAAAACTCATACCTCGAAAGGCGCGGAAATGTTAGAAAAACTGCCTAACGTTAAGACCGAACCTTTGGTGCAGAAAGCTTACGAAATCGCGCGTTGGCATCACGAGCGTTACGACGGACGCGGATACCCCGACGGACTCAAAGGCGAGGAAATACCCGTATCGGCTCAAATAGTGGCTCTTGCCGACGTTTACGACGCTTTAACGAGCGAACGCTGTTACAAAAAAGCTTTTACTCACGAACAGGCAATCAGTATGATTTCAAACGGAGAGTGCGGGACTTTTAATCCTCTTTTGATAGACGTACTCAATAAAGTCGCCGATACTTTAAAAGAAAAAGTGCATAATTTGGACGTTGAAAAAGAAACGAGCGAATTCAGTAAGTTTTCTCAGGAAATTTTTTCCACAAAGGAATTATCCGCTTCGCGCAGGACGTTGGATTTGCTGGATAGAGAACGGCAAAAATATCAGTTTATCACCTCTTTATCCAAAGAATTTTTATTCGAAATTCACGCTAATCCAGTGGCCGTGCGTTTCTTTGATGAAACCGTGCATCATTTGGGCGTTAAGCAATATATACCCAATCCTCACGAAGATAAAGAGCTTAATCAATGCATGAGCGAAAAATCGCTTAAAGAACTCGTTTCTTTGATAAACAAAGCGACTAAGGAAGAGCCGATTATAAACTACGAAACCGACGTGGTTATGGACGGCAGTACGCATAGATGTAAAATAAAAATTATGAAACAATATTCGCTCGAAGACGAAGAATACGTGTATTCGGGAGCGGTGGGTAAACTTGAAGATATAACTTCCGATTATCGTCAGCGCGCCGAACTCGAACGCGCGGCGACGCACGACCCGCTTACGAATTTGCTAAACAAAGCGCACAGCCGCAAGCTGATAGAGTACTATTTGAAAAATCATCCGAAAGTAAACTATGCGTTGGCTTTTATCGATTTGGATAATTTCAAAAAGATAAACGATACGTACGGACATCAAAAAGGCGACCAAGTTATACTTGCCGTAACCGACGCAATGCGTCAAAATTGTCCCGCGGGAGGACTTTGCGCCCGCGTCGGCGGAGACGAATTTATAGCTTTTTGGAAAGACGTCGGCAAAACCGTCGCTAACGCAAAAAAAATGTTTGACGCTATCAACGCTTCGTTTACGGACGGAATAGGCTCAGTCAGTATGGGCGTGGCTCAAACGTCGGTTGCAGGGAGAGATTACGAAACGTTGTATAAGAGCGCGGATATAGCCGCTTATTCGATTAAGCACAACGGCAAAGCTCAATTCTGTTTGTATTCCGATTCGATGAAGGATTTTGAATTACCCGAATAAAATACGTTTTTCAAACAAAAAGATAAGGCGGTAATCGTTTTGTACGATTACCGCCGTTTTATTATCGTTTGTTTTTTTCCGTCTTATTTAGTTACAAAACAAAGTACCAGCGCGCCCGGACCCAAATGAGCGCCGATAATGGGCGAGAGCAAAACGGTTTTAACTTCGCAGTCGGGGCTGACGGATGTTATTTTCGCCGCCAGTTCACTTGCGTTGGCATCTTCGTCCGCGTGGCAAATATATACGCAATTTTTTTCCGCGGGGTCTATTTTGTCCAGATAAAAATCGACCAGTTTTTTTATGGAAAGTTTTATTCCGCGCTGTTTTCCCCAGTTAGATAATTTTCCGTCTTTTGTAAACGTAATAAGCGGTTTTATATCGAGCAGAGACCCTATAACAGCCGTACCTTTCGAAATACGTCCTCCTCTTTGTAAAGCGCCAAGGTCGTCTACGTAACAGCAGGCGTCGAGTTTGTATTTATATACTTCCAAATCGTAGTAGTTGTCGCGCAAAGACATTCCTTTCTCTTTGTTTGCAATCATTTTTTCACATAGCAAACCCATACAGCCGGTTGCGCGTAAAGTATCAACGGGCAACATTTCTACGTCGGGATACTTTTCCTTTAACGTTGCTGAAGCGGCGCAGGCAGATTGAAATGTAGAAGATAAACCGCTTGACAAACACAAATATAACACCGAATATCCGTCTTTCAGATACGGTTCGAAAAAGTCTTCGTAAATTGCGGGTGTAATTTGAGTGGTTTTTATATCCGCGCGCGATTTTACCATAGAATAAAATTGTTTGACGTCGATTCCGTCGTCCGCCGCGGTGTATAAATGGGCTTGATTGTTTATTATAAATTCCATCGGCAACAGTTTCACTTTGCCTTCGTCAACATAGTTGCGGGCAACGTCGCCCGAAACGTCCATAAACAGTAAATATTCTTTCATTATAATCTCCACATGTTTTTAAACGCAAAATTGCCCAAACCATGCGTTTTGTCTTGACTAAAACTTTAATAAATCAACTTTGAATATTATAAACTAACATTGTTGAACATGTCAATTTGATTTTCAGCTTTACCATATAAATTTAGCTTTCATATATTCGCCGTTATCTATCAGCAGGTCTTCGGCTGTCATAGATTTATTTACGACTGTAACGAAATACGCAAATTCCGCTATTTCGTCCGTTGTCGCCCATTTTTTTAAGGGAGTTTCGTTCATAACTTGTTTCCACAAGTTTTCGTCGGTTAGTATGTGTTTATTTAAGTCTGTTATAACTCCGCCGGGAGAAAGACTGTTTGCGGTCGCGCCGTATTCTGCGATTCGAAGCGCCACGTTTTTCATATATGAGACCATACCGCCTTTACTTGCGACGTATTCGGGAAATTCCGAACCGCTACGCGCACTTGCCGAGGCGATAAACAAAACGCTTTTTATCGAACTTTGAAAGGCGTAGTTTTCAGTAACGCGAATAGCCCCTTTTAAATTGACGTCTATATCTCGTCCCGAATTTTGAACGCCGGCGTTGTTGACGAGAATCTGAACGCCGCTAATATGCGGCAGTTCGTCGGAATAAACGTCGGCGGCGAAGTGCGTATACGACGGTGAAACTATCGCGGCGTTTTGCGTATCTATACCGATAACTTCGTGTCCGCAATCTATAAATTTTTCGGCGATTGCTTTACCGATACCGTTGCTGGAACCGGTTACTACTATTTTCATTGTCGCGCCTCCATTAACTCGTTTTTAAAATCGAAATAACTTTTTCCTATTTGTTCCGACTTCCATTTTTTGCAGATTTTAAAACCCAAGCTTGCAAAAAGCAATTCGCACAGCAACTCTGCAATCATACCGGTGGCGGCGCACGTCAAACATTGCGTAACCGTCCAGCCGAAAAAGAAATGACTTACCAACAGCGCGAAAATCAAATTATCCGCAAATTGAGCGACGGCGGTGGAAACGTAGGAGCGGCAAACGTAAGCGCCGAAACCGTCGGGTTTGGTTTTGAACGCCTTGCCTATTGCAAAATTTAAAAAATTATTTATCAGTGCGGAAGCTATAAAAGCGACTGAACTGCCTAAAACGACGTACCAGGTCCCGCCGAAGGTATTGTCTAACGCCGAGTTAATTATATTTTCGCTTCCTTCAACGAAAGATTCTCCCCAAACTCCGGGAATAACGCTTACAATAAACAATAGAAGGCACGTAATCAGATTGATAATCAGTGCGAACACGCTTATTTGTGTCGAAGCTTTAGGTCCGAAATGTTTTGTAAGCACGTCCATTGTCAAAAACGCCACCCACGATACGATTATACCGCAATCGAGAGCAAGCCATTCGACGGGTATATTTATACTTTTGTTTGCGAGTAAATTCATTGCAACGACGGATAAGACGAATAAAGAAAGAAAAACGGACGGAACGGATTTTAAAAGCAAAGTAAATTCTTTAAATTGATTTTTGATTTTTTGCTTCATGTCGAAGCCTCCTTGTTTTTTATTTTAAAAGATGGTTTGGCAAGGAACACCTTTTTGCTTACAAAATTATACAAGGATTGCAATGTAAAGTCAAAACATTTTGACCGTATGATAAAGAATCGTCTTATATTCGCGATTTGGAGATTTTGCGGCGTCCCTGCAAAACGGACGGAATCGGTTTTATTTTTATAGTAACCCGCTATTGTTGCTATTTCAACGTATTGTTCCGCGATGCACTTGTTTTTGAATTGTTGAACTTTTGTAAATTACGGTTTGTATCCTTATTTTGGTTCGGTAACTATAAAAATTCTTAGCCGAATAAATTTCAGTTTATTTGACAGAGATATCTTCTTAGCGTAAATACTTGTATAAAATCGCATTTTTTGTTAAAATATAACGTAACGATATTAGCCGTAAAATTTTCGTTGGGTATAGCGGTGGTTATATACGGGAAGTAATATTTTTTGCGGCGGGAGAGCTAAATGAAAACAAAAATCGGAGGACAAGCGGTAATCGAAGGCGTTATGATGCGCGGAGAATCGAGTATGGCGCTTGCCGTACGCGACGAAATGGGCGAAATCCGTTTGGAAACAACCCGTTTGGCGTCAAAAAAACCTTGGTATAAAAAAGTTCCTTTTTTGCGCGGAATAATAAATTTGGTCGTATCTATGATTGCAGGAACTAAAATAATAAGCAAATCCGCCGAAATAATGGTGGAAGACGAAATAGATACTTCGAACGGAAAGGGAATGGGTTTTCTTATGGGATTTTCTACCGTTTTGGGTATCGTTTTGGCGTTGGGTTTGTTTATTTTGCTGCCGACCGGTATAACAAGCGGTATTTTTGCCCTTTGTAATCTGGATACGAAAAATATAGATTGGGTTTGGCTTAAATCGCTTTTGGAAGGCGTATTAAAAATGGCAATTTTGGTTTTGTATATGTGGGGTATTTCCCGTATGAAAGAAATCAAAAGGTTGTTTATGTATCACGGAGCAGAACACAAAACTATCTCCTGTTACGAAAACGAATTGCCCTTAACTATCGAAAACGTACAAAAGTGCAGCAGATATCACGACCGTTGCGGTACGAGCTTTTTGGTTTTCGTAGTTGTTTTGTCCGTTATCCTGACAATGATATTGGATATAATTTGCGCGGCTTGCAAATTCACTTTGTTTATCGAAAATTGGTGGCTTCGCGCTTTGCTGCGCATAGCGTTGTTGCCTTTGACGGCCGGAATAAGTTACGAAATGCTTATGTTGCTTTCAAAATCCAATTTCGTGCTGTTCCGTCCTTTAAAATGGCTTGGTAAACAATTTCAAAAACTTACTACCCGCGAACCCGACGATAAAATGTGCGAAGTTGCGATAACCGCGTTTAACGCCGTGCTCGAAATGGACGCCGACCGTACCGTTGAAGAAGTTAAATTTCCCCAAGCCATACCTTTTAGCGAATTTAAACTGCAGGTAAAGAACAGCGGTCTGTTGGAAAAAGTCGGCAAGACCGATTTCGATTGGCTTATTTGTTCTGTACTGCATATCAAGCGTGCCGATTTGGTAAAGGAATTCGATATTCCTTTCGGTTGGTCGGTAAGACTCAATAAAATGCTGGAACGCTTGGGCGGCGGCGAACCTTGGCAGTACGTGGTGGGCAGCGTAGAATTTTACGGAAGAACCTTCGAGGTAAACGATTCCGTTCTTATCCCCAGACAGGAAACGGAGTTGGTAACGGAACAGCTTGTCAAACGTATAACCAAAAAAAGCACGGTTTTGGATTTATGCTGCGGCAGCGGCGTAATTGGTATAACGGCGGCTCTCGAAACGGGCGCTACCGTTACTCTTTCCGACGTAAGCAAGGAGGCTTTGGCGGTAGCGAAACGCAACGCCAAGCTAAACAAGGCCAAAGTCGATTTTATCGAGAGCGATATGTTCGGCAATATGTACGGCAAATGCAGCGTTATAGTTTGCAATCCTCCGTATATCGAAACCGAAGTGATAGATACTCTCGACGACAGCGTTAAAAAATACGAACCTCGTCTTGCTCTTGACGGCGGAAAAGACGGATTGAATTTCTATCGAATTTTGGCGGAAAAAGCGCCCAAACATCTTACGAAAGGCGGTTTGCTGATTCTTGAAATAGGTTACAACCAAGGCGAAGCGGTTAAAAAACTGTTGGAAGAAAAGTTTGACGTAGAAGTTATGAAAGATTACGGCGGAAACGACCGTATCGTTATCGCGACGCTTAAAAAACCGTCAAAAAATAAATAATAAATAAAACGGCACAGGAGATTGTATGACCGAAAAACTGGATAAAATCGCGCTGCATTATGAATATTTAACTGAAGAAATATCCAAACCGGAAGTAATAGCCGATAACAATAAATGGAAAAAAATGGTAAAAGAACACAGTTCTCTTACGCCGATTATCGAATGTTATCAGGAGTATAAAAAAACAAAAAGCGAGCTGGACGCCAATTTGGAGCTAATCGGAGTTGAAACGGACAAGGATATGCTGGCGTTGCTGCACGAAGACGTTTCGGCAAGTAAATCGCGTCTTGAGGAACTTAACGAACGTCTGAAGGTTCTTTTGCTACCAAAAGACCCCAATGACGACAAAAACGTTATCATCGAAATCCGCGCGGGCGCAGGCGGGGAAGAAGCGGCGTTATTCGCTAACGAAATTCGTCGTATGTACTATATGTTTGCGGAAAAAAACCGTTGGAAAATCGAAGAAATAGATATAGAGGAAAACGAACTCGGCGGGCTTAAGGAAGGCTCTTTTATGGTTGTAGGAGAGGGCGCGTACAGCAAGTTCAAGTTCGAATCCGGCGTTCATCGCGTACAGCGCGTTCCCGATACCGAAAGTCAGGGAAGAATCCATACGAGTACCATAACGGTCGCCGTTTTGCCGGAAGCTCCCGACGTAGATATCGAAATACTTGATAAGGACCTTAAAATCGATACGTACCGCAGTAGCGGAGCGGGCGGACAGCACGTAAACAAAACGGAAAGCGCAATACGTATAACACATTTGCCTACGGGTATTGTAGTCAACTGCCAAGACGAACGCAGTCAGATAAAAAACCGTGAAAAAGCGATGAATATTTTAAAAAGCAAATTATACGACCATTTTCAAACGCAAGCCGACGCCGAGTACGCCGCAGCCCGTAAAAGTCAAGTCGGCACGGGCGACCGCAGCGAACGTATACGCACCTATAATTTCCCTCAAGGACGCGTTACCGACCATCGCATAGGACTTACGCTGTATTCGATAGAAAGCTTTATGAACGGCGACATCGCTGAAATGGTGGAAGCTCTGCGCATTGCAGACCAAACGGCGAAATTGCAGGATTCGGGAGAATAAGTTAAATATCGAAAACAAAAATTAAATAGAACTATTTTAACGAAAAAGTATTGAATTTTATAATTAAATGTTATACAATATAAGTAAGACGTAAGGCGATTTTCGCTTTAGTCATAAAACAGGGAGGATACTCAATTGATACATGTTATTTACGGCGCAAAGGGCTCGGGAAAAACAAAACAAATAGTTGCCGACGCAAACGAATACGCAAAAACGGCGAAAGGCGTAGTCGTTTATTTTGACAGAAGCAATCACCGTATGCACGACCTTCACCGCAATATACGTTTGGTAGACGCGTCTTTTTACGGACTTAATAGTCAAAGAGATATTTTGTCTTTTATCAAAGGAATGCTCGCTACGAACTTCGATATAGAAATGGTTTATATCGACGGACTTTCGAGACTGCTCGATTGCAACGTAAACGAACTTGCCGAATTATATAACGGATTGGACGATATCGCACGCGAACACAACGTCGGTTTTACTATTACCGCAAGCGGAGCAAAAGAAGATTTGCCCGATTTCGTAACGAAACATATAAAATAGAGTATTTATAGAATTAAGCGGTTGACGTTTCGTAGTCGACTGCTTTTTTATATTCGGCATTTATGTTCCGACATAAAAAAACTTAAAAAGTCGGGAAATAAAAATAGAGATAATATATAATTAAATCAATCGAACGGTTTTAATTGCATTTTATTACGGTTAAACCGTATTGACAGTTTAATTCAAATGCGCGTAATTTACAGCAAGGTAAAAACCGCAATAAATGTTTTCGGAGTAGAAAAGGAGCAAAATTTTGCAGGGTTGGAGCGAAGGAATATCCGCGGCGTTAGAGTATATAGAAAATAACCTTACTGAAAAATTGGACGCGGACGTTATTGCGGCGCAGGCTAACGTTTCAAACTTTTATTTTCAAAAAATTTTTTGCGCTTTAAGCGGCTTTACGGTGGGAGAGTATATTCGAAACAGACGTTTGTCGCAAGCTGCCGGCGAACTTACTTTCGGTAACGAAAAAGTGATAGACGTCGCACTCAAATACGGGTACGATTCGCCCGACAGTTTTACCAGAGCGTTTTGCAGGTTTCACGGCGTAACTCCGTCTTGCGTCAGTAAAGGCAACGTCGAACTGAAATATTTTGCTCCGTTAAAAATAAAACTTACTTTGGAGGGAGGAAAAATGTTAGAATACAAAATCGTTAAAAAAGCGCAGTTTACCGCGATTGGAATTTCGCGTAAATTTTGCAACGATACTTCGTATTGCGAAATACCGAAATTTTGGAATGAACATATGCAAAGCGAATTCGGCAAAGAAATTTGCGGAACGTACGGTATTTGTATCGATAACGGCGGCTGCAAAAATTTTACTTATCTTATAGCGGACGACTACGCGCCGTGGAAAGAGTATTCGGGCGATTTGGAAATGAAATATATTCCCGAACATACGTATGCGGTTTTTCCTTGCAGAGGAAAATTGCCGGAATCGTTACAAACGGTGAATACTAAAATATGGAGCGAATGGCTGCCTGCCTGTAACGAGTTTGCAATAGCCGACAATTTCAATATAGAATATTATGCGCCTTTGGGAGAAAACTCCGAAGAAGACTATTGCGAAATATGGATTCCCGTTAAGGCTGTATAGCGCGGACAGTTCGGTTTCTATCAACAAAAAAAGGTTTAACGTTTTATGTTTAAACCTTTTTTGTTTTATTTCTTTTTAGCCGTAAAATATTTTATTTTTACGGTTGGCTGCGTCCTCCGCCGATACGCGAAACTATTTCCCAAGTAAGAGGACCTACGATGCCGTCGGGAGACAATTCGTTTTCACGTTGAAATTCGCGTACCGCTTGTTCGGTTGCGGTTCCGAAAATTCCGTCAGCAGCTCCCAAAGGATATAATTTTGACGTCAGTTTTTGTTGTAAGTATTTCACGTAAACGCCTCTGCTTCCGTTTCGTAACGTCGGGCGTGGAGGAAGCACAAGTAACGCCTGCCAAGTTCTGTTTCCTACGATTCCGTCCGCGACGAGTCCGTTTCTTTGCTGAAAATCCGAAACCGCTCTTGCCGTATTCACGCCGAAAATGCCGTCTACAACCAAATTGTAACCGTTTTGATTTAACATAAACTGCAGTAAATATACGTAGTTGTTAGAACTTCCGGTTTTTAAAAGCGGATAGTTGTTTATGTTATCTCGCGACAAATAATTTTGTCCGAGATACGTGCAAACTCCCTTGCACGTTTCTTCGGCAGTTTCCGTTTGATAATCCGGGTCTACCATGAGTTTCGCTTCGTCGAAATTCGTCATAAATCCCGGTTCTACTAACGCTGAAACGCAGTTTACGCTTTCAAGAACGCCGACGTCCGTCAAGTCGGATACGCCTCTTCCGCGCTGGTTTGTGCCTAGTATCAACTGCTCGTACACGTCTTCCGCAAGAGCGCGACTGTTTGCGGCTTTGGGATTTTTGCGGGAATAAAAAGTAGTTATACCTTGCGCCGAGTTGAAAGTATTGCCGCTGCCGAACGCGTTGTATCCGAAAGTCATCAACAACGTTAAGTTTTGTCTGTTAACGCGTCTTACCCGTTCGGCAATAGAAGTGTCGGTAATTTCCGGTTTTACGTCGTAAACGGCAAACCCGTTTCTGAGACACGCCTCTAAAAATTTATTTTTTGTCGGACGGTTAAACTGATTTTCGTAAAAGGGAGTGTTTAAGTAGGGCATTATAGGAGTTCTTTTCCCAGCAGTAAAAGGATTTTGCCCATGTTCGTCGTTAGCGCCTATGTAGTAGATAGCCAAAGTCGTTCTCCTTGATATGTAATTTTAACGCAGTCAATTTACTATCGACTGCGTTTTGTTACCAATATATGAAGATAACGTTCGGCGCGTTACAGCATCGGACGGAAAACGTTGGCGAATAAACAAACTATTTTTTCCCACCAACGGAGTTTGATGCTCGAAATGACAAGTTTGCTTTGAGCTATCGTTTTGTACATATCGTCTTGTAATTCGCTTATCGCTTGAGTTTCGTACATAAAAACTCCGCACTCGTAGTGATGTACAAAACTGCGGTAATCGAGATTTATCGTGCCGACTACGCCGCAAGTTCCGTCTGCGACTATTCCTTTGGCGTGAATAAAGCCCGGGGTGTAAGTATATATTTTTATTCCTGCGTCAATAAGTTTGGAGCAGCCTTGTCTTGTCATACAGTAAACGGCTTTTTTGTCCGGAATACCCGGTATAACGATGTTGACGTTAACTCCGCGTAACGACGCTCTTCTTAAAGCGTCTATAAACGCGTCGTCGACTATAAGATAAGGAGTCGTAACGTACAAATCTTTTTCCGCTTGGTTGATGAGATTTAAATATACGTTGCGGGCTACGTATTCGCGGTATATCGGTTTGGGACCGTCGCCGAAGGGAATAACCACTCCCTGATGTTTTTCCGTCCTACGTTCCTTTTCTTCCGTCGTTTCGGTAAGTAAATATTTGTCGAAACATTCGGTTTGTCCCTTGGCCATATCGAACATTTGTAAAAACAGCAGCGAACAGGACGAAACTGCGTTGCCTGTCAGTTTAACCGCCGTGTCTTTCCAGTAGCCGAACGGGTGTGTTTCGTTTATATATTCGTCGGCAAGGTTTATACCGCCCATATATCCCACTTTGCCGTCTATAACGGTTATTTTTCTGTGGTCTCGGTTGTTATAGACGGTGGATACTATGGGTTTAAGCTTTCCGAAGCGAACGCAGTTTATTCCCAATTTCGATAACTTGCGGTTAAAAGAATGTTTGATGTGCGGTAAGCTTCCCACGTCGTCGTACATAAGCCTAACTTCAACGCCCTGCTTTGATTTACGCATTAAAATTTCCAAAATTTTATCGAACATTTTGCCGCGTTCTACTATAAAATATTCCATAAATATAAATTTTTCGGCTTTTTCCAATTCCGTAATCAAATCTTCCCAAAACGATTCGCCGTTTTCAAAATATTTTGTAGACGTATCCGTAAACGCGAATTCGCCCATTTCGTTTAGGTAGTTTATTTGTCCGTTTATTTTTGCTGGAACTTCGATTTCTTGTTCTCCCAACTTGTGCCGCGGCAGTTTTGCAAATAATTTGCGTTCGCGTACGCTCGCATAGTTGTGTGAAAAAGAAAAATACAGTATGACTCCTACGATTGGTACCGCGGCGACCAATATCGCCCAAGGTAATTTACCTTCTATATTCATATCGCGGTTGATTAGTCCGAGCAGAACGAGTACAGCTATGACGGATGTTACTATCCGTATGGGTACGTAGTAGTTGTTGAAATACAGCAAAATAACTGCCGCCAAGCTTATTTGCATTACTATAGCTAAAAATATCAAAGTAAATCTGCTGAAAAGTATTTTAAAAAATTTTTTCATTTATTCCTCGGGCGTTTATTTCTTTTCGATATTATTATGAGATATTATTCGTTAAAAATTTCGGCGTTTACCGTTCCAAACGGATTATACCGCTTTTTTGAACGTTTTTCAACAGTGTATTTATATTTTCATTCGTTTTATTTGTAAACGCGCGTTTTACCGTCGATTATAATTAAACTTATAAAGACGTAGCCGAACGTGAAATTATTATAATTTATATAGCTTAAAAATAGTTATAGTTTGGCGGTAAAAAATTGACAAATTCCGCTTTTGGTCGTATTATAATTGTACAATGTTCAGCAGTGAAAACATACTTATATTGGGAATAGAAAGTTCTTGCGACGAAACTGCCGTTGCCGTCGTAAAAAACGGCAGAGAGCTTTTGTCTAACGTGGTGCTTTCTCAAATAGACGTTCACAAATTATACGGCGGCGTTGTTCCCGAAATTGCAAGCCGCAATCACGTGGAAGTGATTGACAAAGTCTGCAAGAAAGCGTTAAACGACGCAAATTTATCTCTTTCGCAAATTGACGCCGTCGCCGTTACTTACGGCGCGGGTTTGGTAGGCGCGCTGTTGGTCGGCGTATCTTACGCAAAAGGACTTTGTCAAGCAAGCGGAAAGCCGCTTATTGCTGTGAATCATATAGAGGGACATATTTGCGCCAACTACCTTACGTATCAGAGTCTCACGCCGCCTTATATGTGTCTGCTTACGAGCGGAGGACATACCGCCGTCGTCAAAGTGCTTGATTACGACCGCTACGACGTGTTGTGTTCTACCGTGGACGACGCTGTGGGCGAAGCGTTCGATAAGGTCGCGCGCGTTTTGGGACTGCCGTATCCGGGCGGGCCTCAAATCGATAGATTGGCGAGCGAGGGCGAAACAAAATACGAATTTCACTCCGTCGTCGTGTCCAACGGAAATTTCAGCTACAGCGGACTTAAAACCGCGGTTATGAATTTGGTACATAATGCGGAACAAAAAGGCGAACGGATAGTAAAAGCCGACGTCGCTGCCTCTTTCAATAAAACGGCTGTCGACGGGCTAATTGACAGATTGCGCGAAGAAACCGTCAAAAGCGGACTTAAAACGGTTGCCGTAGCGGGCGGCGTAGGCGCTAACGGTTATTTGCGTCGGCGTTTAAAAGAATTTGAAAACGACGGTTATACGGTTTGTCTGCCGACGCTGAATTTATGCGGAGATAATGCCGCTATGATAGCTTCGCGCGGTTACTATATGTATAAAAACGGCGAGTTTTCCGACTTGACGTTAAACGCTTGTCCGACTTTAAAGTTACGCGGCGACAGACCCGATAGATAATATCCATCAAGGAGCTAGTATGAAGAAAATCGAATTACAGCGCGTACAAGCCGATATAAACAACGGTTTAACCTGCGAAGAGGTAAGAGCGCGTATTCAGGCAAAAAAAACGAATAAAGTCAAAAAAGTAGTGGGTAAAAGTTACCTTTCTATTTTCGTATCGAATATTTGCACGTTTTTTAACTTGCTTGGTATTATTTTGTTCGTCATTTCGTTGATAGCCCATAGCGGAGCGGAAAATATGACTTTTATCGTTATAATTTTGGCTAATACCGTTATAGGAATTTTTCAGGAAATACGCAGTAAAATCGCGGTTGAAAAACTCTCGCTGGTATCCGAACCGAACGCTACGGTAGTACGCGACGGACAGGAACAAATTGTAAAAACGCGCGACATAGTTTTAGACGATATTTTACTGTATTCCGCAGGAAAACAGATTTGCACGGACAGCGTTTTGATTATAGGCGAAGTGGAAGTTGACGAATCGATGCTGACCGGCGAGTCCGACCCCGTAAAAAAGAAAGCGGGAGATACGTTATTTTCCGGCAGTTACGTAATTTCGGGCAACTGTACTGCCCGAGCCGATAAGGTCGGAAAGGATAATTACGTAGAGCAGCTTTCCGCCCGCGTAAAAAAGGCGAAAATGCCTCCTTCGGAATTGATGAAAGGCATACGTCGCATTATAAAATTTATTTCGATTATCATTTTCCCTTTGGGAATACTGACTTTTATATTTAACAGTAATATCGTCAATATGTTTAATTCGGGCGTAAACATTTGGTCTGACTATTGGCAAAACTATAACAACGTTCAAAATAACGTCGTAAGTCAAGTGGACGCGGCTATTTTGAAAATGAGCGGGTCTATGATTGGTATGGTCCCCAGCGGAATGGTTTTGCTAACGAGCGTAGCGCTGGCGGTTGCGGCGCTTAAGCTCGCCCGTAAAAAAGTATTAGTACGCGAATTACCTTGTATCGAAATGCTTGCACGCGTTGATACTTTATGTTTGGATAAAACCGGTACGATAACCGACGGCTCGATGATCGTAGAGCAAATAATTCCGTTAGGCGGGTCGGAAGACGAAATCAAAACGTATATCGCAACGGTTCTTGACGCTACCGGCGACGACAATATGACGGCAAAAGCTCTTAAAAATTTTATCGGCGAAACCGTTTCTTTGGATACTACGGCGCACGTACCCTTTTCGTCCGCTCGCAAATATTCCGCCGCAAGCGTAAAGGGACACGGCACTATTGCGATTGGCGCAGCGGAATTTATGTTTAAAAAGGCGGGTAAGGAATTTAACGCAAAATGCAACGCTTTGCTTAAACAAGGTCTACGCGTGCTGGCGGTAGGACGTTCCAAAAAAGCGATAACCGCAAACGGAACTGTCGACGGATTAGAGCCGATAGCCATAGTGGCGCTTTCCGATACGATACGTTCCGACGCTCCGGAAATTATTAAATGGTTTAGAGAAAATAACGTCGCTATCAAAGTAATTTCCGGCGATAATCCTTTGTCCGTTTCCGTTATAGCGGGCAAAGTGGGCGTACAGGACGCCGATAAGTACGTTTCGTTAGACGGTATGAGCGACGAGGAAGTTCTGGAAGCTGCCAATAAATATACGGTGTTCGGACGCGTTACACCCGAGCAGAAAGCGCTGCTTGTACGCGCTATGAAAGCCGAAGGACACACAGTAGCTATGACCGGCGACGGTGTAAACGACATACTTGCAATGCGCGAATCCGACTGCGCTATATCCGTAGGATGCGGAACTGACGCCGCCAAGACGGTTGCAAACTTGGTTCTTATGGACAATAAGTTCAGCCAAATGCCCAAAGTCGTTGCAGAGGGCAGACAAGTCGTAAATAACATACAAAACAGTTCGTCGCTGTTTTTAATGAAAACCACTATGACGGTGCTGACAACCATACTTTGTTTGATTCTGCGTAAAGACTATCCTTTCCAGGCTCAAAATCTGGCTGCGGCGGAGTTTTTTGTTATAGGTATATCTTCTTTCCTGTTGGCGCTTAAACCCAACAAAAGTCTTATTACCGGCAAATTCGTGCCTAACGTACTTAAACGTACGTTGCCTAGCGGCGCGGCTATGTTTTTATCGGTTGCAATGACGTACGCATTCGGCGGAGTACTTAAATTATCCGGTTCTCAAATTACTACCGTAGCGATGTTCAGTTTTACTTTTACAGGCGTTGCGGCGTTGTTGATTTTGCTGTTTCCCTACGATAAAATCAATATAGGTATAGGCGTATTGGGCGCCGTAGGAACCGTTGCGTGTCTGTTCCTGTACACTCCGGCGATGGGCGTTGTAAACAAAATTCTGAAAAAGCCCGACCCTGTGCCTTTGTTCCTGTATTCCGATTTCGATTTGTACCGCATACTGTTTATCGTTTTCAACTGCTTGGTGATGGCGGGAATTATAATAGGTTTAAAATTTTTGGTTCGCTTTATTGAAAATAAACGAAACGAAAAAATAAACGCGGCTGACCAATCGGCGGCATAATAAATAAGTTCTGAAAAATTAAAACGGATTGAAAATAATTTTCAATCCGTTTTTGTTCTGTTAGAATCTATATTTGCGGCTTGTGCGTACGTTTTTACTCAACTGTTCCGTTTTATCTGAAAGCTTTGCCGCAATGTAGTAAAGAAGTAAAAATTTTCGGGTTCGTCGTATGAGTATCCGTACGGAAATCCGTTAATCGTTAATTTCCTCTTCGCACAAAATGAATAATTCTTCCGTTTTAATATTTAAAAACGTAGTTAAAAGCAAAGCGGTTTCTAAGCTTAAGTTTTGTTTGTTGTGCATCAATTTATAGTAAACGGTAATGGATATTCTGCAATGCGCGCAAAATTGCTTTACGTTTAAATTGTGTTCCTTCATATAACTTTTTATAAAGTCCGTGTTTACTTTTATTGTTCTTGTGATTTCGCCCATTGTCAGATGCTCCTTTTAATTTTTATCTTTTGTATCAACGGTTTGTAGGTTTATGCCTAAAATTCATATAAAATATACTCAAACCGCTTGTTCTGTCATTATTATATCATTTTAAATATAAAAAGTCCTAAAAAAAGGTAAAATAATGCAATATTTTATCAATTGTTCCGTAATGCGTTTATTTTCATTATTCGAAGCGAAAAAACGTCCAATGCTTTTCTAACGTTACAAACGGTTATGTGTTTTATACATTCGGTTTTAAGCGGCAACTGTTCGTAAATTAAGTATAGTATAAAATGCGGTATAAACTTAGTTTGTTTAGAGTGCGATTTTACAGCGCCGTATATTTTGTATATCCGTTTTATGCAAAGAATATTAGCTTATCAACTCGTTTTTCCTTTTATGTTTTGCTTCGTTGATTTAACGGATTATCATTTTAAAAGCTTGCGTTATACCTCAAAATGACATATAATTTTTAATAATCAAAGGAGATTATACGGTATGAAGCACGCGTTAGATTTTTATTTAAAACAAAGAAGAAAAATAGTTGCGCTTAATTACGTCGGTTTCGTTATCAGCTGGGATATGGAAACGGACGCGGCGGAACAAAGTATTACAGCCGATTCCGAGCAAGTTGCGGTCGTGTCGGAAATGAGTTATCGGCTTTTAACGGACCCCGAATTCGAAAACGCCGTTTCCGTTTTGTACGAGAACAGAAGTTCTTTGGACGAAGTTTTAAAGCACGAAATAGAAGATGCATATAAGCGTGTACGCGATACAAAAAAAATTCCTCAGGACGAATATACTGCGTACAGTGAACTTACAAGTAAAGCGTATCCCGTTTACGTTAAAGCAAAAACCGAAAATAATTTTGAATTGTTCCGTCCGTATCTCGAAAAAATCGTAGAATTTTGCCGCAAGCAAACAAAGTGGTTGGAAACGGACGAACTAAAAGGTTACGACGTATTGCTAGACCAATACGAGCCTCATTATACTCAGGCTAAATACGACGCTTTTTTCAACGCTTTGCGTAAACGTCTTGTGCCTTTTGTAAAAGAAGTAACGGCAAAACCCGCAGCCGTTCCCGATTGGGCAAAACAAAATTTCCCCGCCGATAAGCAACGTGAGTTCTGCGAGTATTTAAGGGACGTTATGCTTTTCGACAAAACCCGCGGAATAATGAAGCAGAGCGAACACCCGTTTACCAGCGGTTTCGGCACGGACGACGTTCGCATAACAAATCACTACTACGAAAACAAATTCGATTCCTCGATTTTTTCCTGTATACACGAGACGGGGCACGCTTTGTACGAGCAGCAATGCGACAAATCGCTTAACGGTACTTTAAGCGGCGGCGGAGCGAGTTTGGGTTTGCACGAAAGTCAGTCGCGTTTTTACGAAAATATCGTCGGCAGATGCCGCGCTTTTTGGAGCGTTCACTTTACCAAACTCAAAAGTATTTTCGAAGAACAGTTAAAAGACGTTACTCTCGACGAATTTTTGGCGTATATAAATACTGCGGAACGTAGTTTTATACGTACGGAAGCCGACGAATTGACCTATCCGCTGCACGTAATGCTGCGCTACGAAATAGAACAGAAAATTATTAAAGGCGAACTGGAAGTTAAAGATTTGCCCGCTTATTGGAACGATAAGTTTAAAGAGTATTTCGGCATTACTCCGCTTAACGATGCGGTGGGCGTTTTGCAGGACGTTCATTGGGCGTACGGCAATTTCGGGTATTTCCCTACTTACGCCTTGGGAAGCGCCATAGCTTCGCAGCTTTATCACTACATGAACAAAGATTTCGACGTTGAACAAAGTTTAAAAGAAGGTACGACGGCAAAAATTAACGAGTGGTTGAAAGAACGCGTGCATAAGTACGGGTCGAGTAAGTATCCCGACGAAATTCTGCGTCTTGCTACCGGCGAGGATTTTAACCCCGACTATTATATTGATTATTTGATAAATAAGTACGCGAAAGTTTAATATAAGATGTCTAAACTCCCGAATATTTCGGGAGTTTTTTTCGCGTGGTTTATTTCTATATTTAAATGAAAGTTGTTGATTTATCAACAATTCGCTTGACAGGAGGAAAGTTCGGCGGCTATAATACGTTTGTTGACAAATCAACAAATAGGAGAGGCTATGGAAAATATATTTGAAAACTTCACAATGACGATTTTGAAAATAAATAAATCGATACAAAAAATAAAGCAAAGCGAAATGCGCGAATACGGTTTAAAAGGCGTGCACGTTATGTGTTTGTACTATCTTGCCGAAAGGGGTAAGCTCACTTCGAGCGAACTTATAAAACTTACTTACGAAGATAAGGCGGCGATTTCGCGCGCATTAAAACAGCTTGCAGATAACGGCTGCGTAGTTTGCGAGACAAAAAAATACAACGCCGAAGTGTGTTTGACCGAAAAGGGAATAGTAATCGCTAACGGCGTCATCGAAAAAATTAACGAAGCTGTAAAAGCCGTCGCCGCTCGATTCGGCGAAGACGAAAGAAAGTTTTTCCACAATTCTTTAAACGCAGTCGCGGATAATCTTCAAAAATACTGCCAGGAGGTAACCGCCAATGATTAAGCTTATAGTCGATTCGGCTTCCGACGTAGACGCAACGGAAGCGGAGCAACTGGGCGTGTCGCTGATTCCTCTGCAAGTACGTTTCGGCAGCGAAGAATTTTCCGACGGTGTAAATTTATCTCACAGACAGTTTTTCGAAAAACTTATCGAAAGCGCCGAACTTCCGCAAACGAGCCAGATAAACGAATTCAGATGGGGCGAATTGTTTGAAAAAGAAACCCAAAACGAAAATCAAGTTATCGCGGTAACTATATCTTCCAAACTTTCGGGTACGTATTCCTGCGCTAAAAAAGCCGCTAAAAATTTTGTCGGCAAGGTTTGGGTAGTAGATAGTTTAAACGCCAGTATCGGCGAACGGATTTTACTTCAATACGCGTTGAAATTGGTTGCTCAAGGCGGTTTGAGCGCGCAGGAAATTGCGGATAAACTAAATGAAAAGAAATCGCGCGTCAAATTGTTGGCAGTGTTGGATACTTTGAAATATCTGCGTAAAGGAGGGCGTATTTCTTCGGTGGTAGCTTTTACGGGAGAGTTGCTGTCTATCAAACCCGTTATCGCTATCGAAAAGGGCGAAGTCAAATTGGTCGGTAAAGCGATAGGGTCTAAAAAAGGCAACAATCTGTTGATGCAGCTGGTAAATACTTGCGGAGGTATAAACTTCGATATGCCGTACGCAGTGGCGTATTCGGGACTCAACGACGAATATCTGCAAAAATATTTGCGCGACAGCGAGTGTTTGTGGAAAGACAAAACGCAAAACGTCCCCTCATATATGATTGGCAGCACCATAGGTACGCACGTAGGTCCCGGCGCTATAGCCGTTGCTTTTTTTGCAAATTGAAAATTCGAAATAAAATCGTTTTTTCTGAAAACTATCGGTTTCTGGTAGTTTTTTTGCCGTATAACGTAAAATTTCGTACGCACAGTTTGCCGTCTGTTTTTTTTTATATAAATTGGCAGAAAGCGGTTTTACGTAAAGAAATTAGTTAACGAAAATGTTATACTACAATAGACTTCGCAGATAAGGCGAGTCGATAATCTTTGAAATCC